>JAHECB010000210.1 GCA_024641925.1 Betaproteobacteria bacterium | reverse complement strand
ATGAAGAACCATGGCGGTGGCTTCTTTGACGCCAAGGGCGCGCCCGCCTTTGACACCCCGCAGAACGTGGCGGCGCTGACGCTGTGGGCCAAGATGTGGCAGTACTCGCCACCCGGCCAGGCCGAGTATTCGCTGGTGGACGTGCCCACCGTCATGGGCAACGGCATTGCGGCGCAGACCATTGCCTACAGCGACTTCGTGCTGGGTGTGGACAAGCCGGGTGGCTCGCCGTTGGCGGGCCAGTTCACCTACGCCGGCATCCCCGTGAATGCCAGCTTCAAGGGCCCGCGCAGCGCCGGCTCGGAACCGTCAGGTATTGTCATCAACAAGGCGTCGAAACAGAAGGCGGCTACCTTCCTGTTCATGCAGTGGATGATCGACAAGGACACGCAGTCCAAGCTCATCACCGCTGGCAAGGGTGGCGTGCCCATCCGGACCTCCAGCTTTGCCATGCCGGTGCTGGGCGGCGCCAATGCGGCCTTCTACGGGGCGATGAAAAGCACGCTGCAAGTGGCCCAGGCCAAACCCAAGGCGCCCAAGATCTTCGAGATCTATGACGCGCTGGGACCCATCGTGCAGCAGGTCGGCCAGGGCAAGCTGAGCCCCGCCGAAGGCGCCAAACAAGGCCAGGCCAAGATGCTGGCCATCTGCTCCGCCTGCCTGCTGTGAGCGGTGCCGCCGCCCGGGTTGACGCGGTGGGGCCGGCGGGGCCGGCGCCCGGTCGTCCGCTGCCCCTGCCCCCGCTGCCCGGGCGGCGGTTCAGCGACTCGCCGCTGTACCCCTATGCGCTGGTGCTGCCGGCACTGATGGTGCTGGTGCTGGTGAGCTTGGTGCCGTTTTGTTACGCGGTCTGGCTCAGTGTGCACAGCGTGGAGTACGGGCAGGTGGGCGCTTTCAACGGCTGGGACAACTTTGCCAAGCTGCTGGCCAACGACCGTTTCTGGAACAGCCTCCGGGTGGCCGCGGTCTTCATGTTGATTGCCGTGCCGCTTGAATTTCTGCTGGGCCTGGGCGGTGCGCTGGTGCTGAACCAGCGGGTCTGGGGCCGCAGTGTCTGGCTGCCGCTGCTATTCATCCCCAGCATGATGGCGCCGATCGTCGTGGGTCTACTGTGGAAGATCATGCTGGCCGGTTCCTGGGGCCTGCTGTCGGTCAACCTGATCGAGCGCTTCGGCTGGCTGGACGGCACCTCGGTGTTTGCGTCGGGTGACCACGCGCTGGTGGCCTTGGCGCTGGTGGATGTGTGGCAGTGGACGCCGTTCATGATGCTGGCGTTTTTTGCCGGGCGGCAGGCGCTGCCGGAAAGCCCCTACCGCGCGGCTGCGGTGGACGGCGCCAACAGCATGCAGACCTTTTTCCGGCTGACGCTGCCGCTGATGACGCCGCTGCTGGTGGTCATCGGCATGCTGCGTTTCATCGACGCCTTCAAGATCTTCGATTCGATCTTCATCCTCACCTCGGGCGGCCCCGGCGTGTCCACCGAATCGCCCAGTGTGCTGGCCTACAAGATGACCTTCGAGCAGTGGCGCATCGGTGAATCGGCTGCACTGGCGGTGATGGTGTGGGTGGCCTTCTTTGCCTTGTGCAGCGTTTTTTATCATGTCGCCAGAAAGCGGCTGAATGCCTTCTGAGGGACCGCAGATGACCCCTTCAACCACCACGACGGCGTCTATCGCCGCGCCCCGGCGGCCCGCGATCGCCTTGGGCTGGACGCTGCTGACGGCTGCGCTGACCCTGTTCCTGCTGCTGCCGGTGGCCTGGCTGGCGGCCATGGCCTTCAAGCCCGACGACGTGATGTTTGCGCGCCCCACGCAGTGGGCGTTTGTGCCCACGCTGGACCACTTCGACTACGTCATCGCCTCCGGCTTTGCCGGGCATTTGCTCACATCGGTGGCGCTGGGCCTGGTCAGCACGGCGCTGGTGGTGCTGATCGGTACACCGGCGGCTTACGCCTTCGCGCGTTTTGAACTGCGCGGGCGTGACGACTTGTTCCTGTTCATCCTGGGCACGCGCATGGCGCCACCCATCTGCCTGGTGATTCCGTTTTACCTGATCTTCATCCGCCTGGACCTGCTTGACACCTTCCTGGGCCTGACGCTGGCCTACATGACCTTCAACCTGTCGTTCTACATCTGGGTGCTGCGCAGCTTCTGCCGCGACCTGCCGGTGCAGCTGGAAGAAGCGGCCATGGTCGAAGGCTGGTCGCGTTTCCAGGTGTTCCTGCGGGTGGTGCTGCCGCTGTTGCGCTCGGGCATCGTCTCCACCGCCACGCTGTGTTTCATCTTCGCCTGGAACGAGTTTCTGTTTGCCTTCATGCTGGGCGGGCAGGCGGTCAAGACCCTGCCGGTGGCCATCCCGCTGCTCATCACGGCCCAGGGCGTGCGCTGGGGTGAGATGGCGGTGGTCGGCATGGTGGCATTGCTGCCGGTGCTGGTGGCGGTGTTTTTCCTGCAGAAGCACATCGTCAGGGGTTTGACGATGGGCGCGGTCAAGGGCTGACGTCCATGGCACACCACCACCTGCCGGCCACGGCCGAGACGGTTGCCTGGGGGCATTGGGACGCGGCGCGCCCGCCGGTACTGCACGTGGCGTCGGGCGACACCGTCACCATCGACACCTTGTCGGGCGAGCCCGAAGACCTGCATCCCGACGAGTCCCTGCTGCTGCCTGAGCACCGTGCCGTGCTCGCCGGCGCTACGCGCGGCTCGGGGCCGCACCTGCTCACCGGCCCCATCTGGGTCGAGGGCGCCGAACCGGGTGACGTGCTGGAGGTGCGGGTCAGGCGCGTGGCGCTGCGGCAGGACTGGGGCTGGAACATCATCGAGCCGCTGCTGGGCACCCTGCCCGAGGACTTTCCGCTGCAGCGGCGCCTGCACATCCCCATCGACCGCCAGACCCGCACCGCGCGGCTGCCCTGGGGCCTGACGCTGCCGCTGGACCCGTTTTTTGGCAACTTCGGCGTGGCGCCGCCGGCGGCCTACGGCCGCATCACCTCCATCATCCCGCGCGAACATGGCGGCAACATGGACAACCGTGCGCTGACCGAAGGCTGCACCGTGTACTTCCCGGTGTTCAATCGGGGCGCGCTGTTTTCGGCCGGCGACGGCCATGCCGTGCAGGGTGATGGCGAGGTCTGCCTGACGGCCATCGAGACCAGCCTGACGGGTGACTTCGAGCTCATCGTGCGCAAGGACCTGAAGCTGGCGTTCCCGCGTGCCGAAACAGCCACCCACCTGGTGGCCATGGGCATGAACGAGGACCTGGACGATGCCGCCCGGCAGGCGCTGCGACACATGATCGCCTGGATCGTCGAGTGCACCGGACTGGCCGCCGTGGACGCCTACACGCTGTGCAGCATCGCGGCCGACCTGCGCGTGACGCAGATGGTGGACCTCAACAAGGGGGTGCACTGCATGTTGCCCAAGACGGCGCTGGCCACCGTTTGAGCCGTGGGCATGACCGCCGCACGTTCACCCTTATCCGCACACCAAGGGCGTTGGCCCCGCTGAGCGCTGAACCCCCAACCAAGAGGACCGATCATGGGTACTTCCGACCAAGAACTTTCCAGCGCCGCGGTGCGGCCGCTGTACATCAACGGCCAGTGGCGCCAGGGGTCCGAAGCGGCCTGGGCCGACGACATCAACCCGGCCACCGGGCTGGCCTTTGCCCGCATCGCCCAGGGCAGTGCTGCCGATGTGGACGAGGCCATCACCGCCGCCCACGCGGCGCGCACCGCGTGGGCGGCGATGCTGGCGGGCGAGCGTGCCGCCCTGCTGCTGCGTGTGGCCGACGTCATCGCGTCGCGCGCCGATGAAATCCGCGACATCATCATCGAGGAAAACGGCTCGGTGTTCATGAAGGCGCCGTGGGAAGTCAGCTACGCCATCGAGTGCCTGCGGGTCGCTGCCGGCCTGACGTACTTTGTCGGAGGCGACACCTTCCCGGCCAGTGCGCCCGGCCAGCTGAGCATGACGGTGCGTCAGCCGCTGGGCGTGATTGCCGGCATTGCGCCGTTCAACTCACCGTTTCTGCTGACGATCAAGAAGGTCGCCTTTGCCTTGGCCGCCGGCAACACCTTCGTGCTCAAGCCGTCCGAGCTGACGCCGCTGTCGGGACTGGTGATGGCCGAGTGTTTTGAGCAGGCGGGGCTGCCCGCGGGTGTGTTCAACGTCGTGCCGGGCCCGGCAGAGGTGGTGGGCAGCCGGCTGGTGGCCGACCCGCGGGTGAAGATGGTCACTTTCACCGGCTCGGGCCGGGTGGGTCGTCTGCTGGCCGCCCAGGCCGGCGCCCTGATGAAACGCTTCACCCTCGAGATGGGGGGCAAGAATCCGCTGGTGGTCCTGGCCGACGCCGAACTGGCTTATGCCGTGGACTCGGCTGCGTTCGGCATTTTTTTCCACCAAGGCCAGGTTTGCATGGCCAGTTCCAAGGTGATCGTCGAGGCGCCGCTGTTTGACGCCTTTGCCGACGCGTTCACGGTCAAGGCCCGGGGCATCCGGGTGGGCGACCCTCGCGACCCCGCCACCGTCATCGGCCCGCTGATCCGACCGCAGCAATGCCACTTCATCGCCGGACAGATCGCCGATGCGGTGGCCAAGGGCGCCACGGTGCTGACCGGCGGCCAGTTCGAGGGCCCTTACTTCCAGCCCACGGTGCTGGCCGGGGTTACACCCGAGATGTCGATCTACCATGAGGAATCGTTTGGTCCGGTGACCTGCCTGATCCGCGCTGAGGACGCTGAACACGCGCTGGCCATTGCCAACGACACCGCTTACGGCCTGTCGTCTGCCGTCATCACCAACAACCTGCAGAAGGCCTTCGACTTTGCCTTGCGTTCCGAGGCCGGCATGGTGCACATCAACGACACCACCATTTCCGACGAACCACACATCGCATTTGGCGGTGTCAAGGGCAGTGGCGTCGGCCGCGAGGGCGGCCATGTGGCGATGGAAGAGATGACCGAACTCAAGTGGATCACGGTGCAGATGGGCAAGCGCGCCTACCCGTTCTGACCCATGGCGCTGCGACCCGATCGGGGGCCGGTACGCGAGGAAATTCGGCCCCATTACGACTTCATCGTCTGCGGCGGCGGTACGGCCGGTTGCGTGATGGCGCGCCGCCTGTCGGACAACCCCGACGTCAGCGTGCTGTTGCTGGAAGCCGGGGGCAGCGACCGGGTGCCGGCCGTGCTCGACACCACGCTGTGGATGAGCAACATCGGTTCCGAGCGCGACTGGGGCTACAGCGCCGAACCGTCGCCCCACCTGGCGGGTCGCGCCGCGCGCCTGCCGATGGGCAAGGTGCTGGGCGGTGGCTCCAGCATCAACGGGTCGATCTGGGCGCGTGGGCACCGGCACGACTTTGACGAGTGGGCGCGCATCAGCGGCGACGCGGGGTGGCGTTACGACGCGGTTCTGGATCTGTACCGCGACATCGAGGACTGGCAGGGCCCGCCTGACCCGCTGCGGCGCGGCAGCGGCGGCTTGCTGACGGTTCAGCCCCCTCGCGACCCGATCCCGCTGGTGGCGGCGCTGATTCAGGCCACCGATGCGATGGGCATCCCCCACGTGGCCGACATCAATGCCCAGGCCATGGAAGGCGACGGTGCCTGCGGCCTGCCCAACCTGCTGGTGCGCGACGGCAACGAGCGGGTGTCTATGGCCGCCACCTACTTGCGGCCCGTGATGCACCGACCCAACTTGCATGTGCTGCTGTGTTCCGAGGTCACGCGCCTGCACTTTGACGGTCTGCGCGCCAGCGGCGTTGAATTCGTGCGCCGCGGACGCCGACACCGGGTCAGCGCCGGTTGTGAAATCGTGGTGTCGCTGGGCGCCATCAACACCCCCAAGCTGTTGATGCTGTCGGGCATCGGACCCCGCGCGCCGCTGCAAGCGCTGGGACTGGAGGTCTTGCAGCACTTGCCCGGCGTGGGCCAGAACTTCCAGGACCACATTCTGCTGGCCGGTTGCTGCTGGACATACCGCACCCCTGAAGCGCCCCGCAATAACGCGGCCGAGTTTGTCTTCTACGCCAAGAGCCGCCCGGATCTGCCCGCGCCGGACCTGATGCCGGTCTTGGAAGAGGCGCCCTTTGCCAGTGACGCGGTGGCGCAGCGCTTTGATGTGCCCGAAGCTGCGGCCGCCGCCTGGACGCTGGCGCCTGGTCTGGCGCAGCCCACCAGCCGGGGCGAAGTGCGGCTGGTCAGCACAAACCCGTTGGCGGCACCGCTGATCCTTGCCAATTTCTTGTCCACCGATGAGGACGTCAGGGCGCTGTTGCACTGCGTGGCGTTGTGCCGGGACATCGGTAACTCAGCCGCTTGTGCCCCGTTTCGTCAGCGCGAGATGTTCCCGGGCCCGCTGCAGGGCGACGAGATGGTCCGCTTCGTTCGTGAGGCTGCAGGCACCTACTTCCATCAAAGCTGTACCGCGCGCATGGGCACCGACGATGGTGCTGTCGTTGACGGGGCTCTGCGGGTTCACGGCGTCCAGGGCCTGCGGCTGGTGGACGCCTCGGTCATGCCGATCATTGCACGTGGCAACACGATGGCGCCAACGGTGCTGATCGCCGAGCGCGCGGCGCGCTTGATGGATGCAGCGCACGGCCTGAACCGGTGATCGGCTGCCTGGTTCACAAAGGCATCAAAGCCGGCGCGGTCACGGGCTTCGGGCAAGGCTTGGGCAAAGTGCTGGCGCAGCGCACCGGCAAAGCACGGGCATGCGCACCATCCGGCCTGTAGCGGCCGCAGGCAGACCTACCAGCCCAACGGGTCCAGCCGGTAGCAGCGTTTCAGCTGCTCGTAGAGTGCGGGCCGCTCGGCGGCCAGATCCGCGGGGCGCTCAAAAAATGCCTCGGTGGTCACGGCAAAAAACTCGGCCGGGCTGGTGGCGCCGTAGGGGTCGATCAAGCCGGGCTCTTCGCGGGCCAGCCGCCCCTGCAGGGCACTGAATTCCTGCACCATCACCCGCGACCAGATCTGCTGCACCACGCCGCGCCCGACAAAGGGCGCGCCGTTGGCGGCGCCGGTGTCCTGGTCCAGCTGGTGCGCAAATTCATGCATCACCACGTTGGCACCGTCGTGGGCGTTGGCCGCACCTTCGCACACCGCGTCCCAGGCCAGGATGACCTGGCCGCGCTGCCAGCTCTGGCCGGACAGCACGTCACGGCCTTCATGCACCACACCGGCCATGCCGGGCGTGCTGCGGGGCACCACAAAGTGGCCCGGGTACACCAGGACTTCACGCAGGTTGCCAAACGAGCCACCGCGTCCCAGCAGCAGGAAAGCAGCCTGAGCGGCAATGACCACGCGCATGTCTTCGTCGACCTGCAAGCCCGCGCAGCCTACAAACGGCACTTCGGCCAGCAGCCATTGGATGTGTTTTTTCAGCCGCAGTTGCTGCGCGGCCGGCAACTCGCGCACCAGCGGCACGCTGCGGCGCAGGATGTCGCGCCAGGCAGCCGGGAACGGCCGCCTGGCAATGCGATGCCTCCGCCACAGGCGCGCCAGCGTAGGGCCGGCAAAGGCTGCGCCTGCCGCCCCGGCCGCGGCGATCACCAACGCCAGAGCGATCCAGGTATTCACCGTCTGCAAGTGTGTGGCCTGGGCTCGAAATTCAAGTCTGTCTTGCCCATGAGCCCAAAATTCAGTATTGAGCGCCTATGCTGCGGGCCCATGAACATACCCAGAGAGATGGCCTTCACCACCCTGGGGCGAACGGGCCTGCGTGTCAGCGTCGCCGGCCTGGGTTGTGGTGGGTTCAGCCGTCTGGGGCAGGGCCAGGGCGCCAGTGTGGCGCATTCGATCGGCGTGGTGCGCGCGGCGCTGGACGCCGGCATCAACTTCATCGACACCGCCGAGCAATACGGCACCGAAGCCATCGTCGGCCAGGCCTTGTTGCCCAGCGAGCGTGACCAGGTGGTGATCTCGACCAAGACACTGGTGAACGAAGCGGGCACGCTGCGCACGCCGCAGCAGGTGGTGGCGAGTCTGCACGGGTCGTTGAAGCGCTTGAAGACCGAGCGTGTTGATGTTTTCCATCTGCATGCCGTTGCGCCCCGGCATGTGGGCTATGCCATCGAGGTGTTGGCACCGGCCTTGTTGAAAGAGCGCGACGCGGGCCGCTTGGGGCACCTGGGCATCACCGAGACCGCGCCCAGGGACCCGACCCACGAATGCCTGTCGGCGGCCATTCGCAGCGGGCTGTTTGACGTCGTGATGGTGGCCTTTCATCTGATGCATCAAAACGCACGCGATCGCGTTTTCCCGCTGACGCGGGCCCACGGGGTGGGTACCTTGCTGATGTTTGCGGTGCGTTTGATCTTCAGCCAGCCCGACCGCTTGCAGGCGGTCCTGACGGACCTGGTGCGCCGCTGTCAGCTGCCGGAAGACCTGGGCCGTGCCGAGACCGCGCTGGACTTTTTGTCGGCACCAGGGTGTGGTGAGCCGAAAGATGAGTCACGCCAGGGTTTGACGGCCGGGTCCCCACTCGATGCCGAGCTGGTCACGGACGCCGCCTACCGTTACGGGCGCCATGAACCGGGCGTGGACGTGGTGTTGTTCGGTACCGGCAGCGTCGCGCACCTGCACACCAACATCCAGTCCATCCTGGCCGAACCTTTGCCGGCCGCGATCCAGGCGCTGGCGCAGCAGCGTTTCGGCCGCCTGGTGGGCGTCGGACTGGACTCGCCGGTGGTCGTCGACGTGCCTTGAGGCATGGCCAAACAAGACCGCACCGGTACTTTTGCTGTCACTCGGTTTGCTGAGGCCTTATGGCCAGGCGACGCCAGCAGGCGTCGAAAATCTTTACAGCTTCAGCGCATCCTCTTCGCAAGTGCTTGATAAAAGGCTAAAAAATTCAAGGGTCCGAAATTTGCTTGCCTCTGTGTATTGCGCACGGGTGCGGTCATCAAAAGGATGGTAGTGATGAATTCGAAGACTTTGAAGGCGCTGACGGCAGCCCTTGGTTTGCTCGTGTCGCTGGGG
>JAHECB010000209.1 GCA_024641925.1 Betaproteobacteria bacterium | reverse complement strand
CCAGATGAGCCACGGCACCAGCACGGTCAGCGGCGGCACCAGCAGCAGCGGCAGGCTCAACACCAAGGTCGCGACGGCGATCACCACACACACCAACAAACGCAGGTTGGTGCGTGCGCGCGAGGCGCCATGCAGGGCTTGCAGGTCGGGCAAGCGCTGGCGCACCACATGCCGCGCCAGCGCCGGCACCACCATCAGGGCCACGCCCAGAAGACTGACCAGCAACACCAGCGGCACCGACAACGCCACCACCAGCGCAGGCCCCACCAGGGCGCGCAACGCGCTGACCCGCCACTGGTCCAGCCAGGGCTGCACCTCGGGCGGCAGCTCCACCGCGTCGATGCCATGGTTCACGCCACTCAGGGCTGGCTCCCAATACAGCCAGCCCAAGGCCGCCACGGCAGCGGCTGCCGGCACCAGCGGCAGCAAGGTCCACAGCAGCACACGGGGGTGCCAGCAACTGGCAAAGGCGCGCCAGAAGGCGGCCATCATGGCGGTGGGCCTGCGGGAATGGACAGCAGTTCGAAAAGCGTCAAAGGGCACGCCCCGCCAGACGTTTCAGGCCCAGCCACTGCTGGGCCCAGAAACCCCGGCCGTAGTCGCGGCCGTCGAGCTGATCACGCACGCCGGTGGGTTCGTAGCCGGTGTCGAAACGCGCCGTGCCCAGCAGTCGGTCCCACACCGGAAACAGCACGGCAAAATTGTGCCCGCCCAAGCCGACCGCTGCCCGTGATTCAGCGCCCGTGCCCATGGCGTGGTGGTGACGGTGAAACTGCGGGCTGACCAACCAGCGGCTGCCCCAGCGCCCGAACGACAGACGCACGTTGGCGTGCGACAGGCTTTCCAGCAGCTGCATCAGCACCACCACGGCCACGTACTGGCTGGGTGCAATGCCCACCAGCAAGGCCACCGTCACCAGGATGGCATCGCGCAGCACATCGTCCAGCAGGTGGTTGCGGTTGTCGGACCACATGGTCATCTGACGCTGGCTGTGGTGCAGCGCGTGCAGCTGCCACCACCAGCTGAAGTGGTGCTGGCCGCGGTGGATCACGTAGTCCACCAGGTCAAACAGCAGCAGATACAGCACAAAACTGACCAGCGGCAGGTCGGTCACGCCCGGCCAGAGCTGGTCGACGCTGAACGCCGGCACTCCGGCCAGGCGCAGGCTGCCGACCAGATCGGTCCACAGCGGCTCCAGCGTGAAAAACAAGGCCAGCCTGAACACGCCCAGGCGGTGGATCAAGGTGTAGATGATGTCCACCCGGACCGCGGCGCGGTCGGTGATGGCTTCCACAGGCCGCCAGCGCTCCAACGCCGCAAACACGGTCAACATGACCACCAACTGCAGCAGCCCCATCAGCAACCAGCCGGTGGCGACATAACCGTCCTCCAGCAGGTTGGCGCCGCCAAAGGCAAACAGCAGCGGCTGCACCAGCCCTTCAAAGAAAGCCTGCTGCAGGCGACCGAAAAAGTCACCCAGGGATTGCAGGAAGATGGGCATGCCGTCGGCTTGTGAGCTCAGCGCGGCCGGCGTGCCGAAGCGCCCAGTTGCGGGTGCTCACGCAAGGTCGCAAAACACAGGCCCTTGGCTTTCAGGCCCACGATCAGCGGTTCCAGCACCGCCGGCGCCCAGGCGTCCTTGCGCGACCAGATGCCCAGGTGCGCCAACAGCACGTCGCCGGGCCGGATGTCGCGCAACGCCTGTGCCAGCAGCTTGTCGTTGGGGTAGCGGTCGCTGGGCAGTTCATCCCCCAGAAAGCCGGCCGGCGCCCAGCCCACGTGCTGCCAGCCACAGCGCGCGGCGGTGGCCAGCAAAGCCGGCGACGTCTTGCCGCCGGGGGCCCGAAAAATGGCCGACATGGGCTGGCCGGTCATGGCCAAAAAGCGATCGGCGGGTTTTTGAATCTCGGCGCAATAGGCCTGGTCGGTCAGCACCAGACGCTGGCCGGTTTTCAGGCCCGCCGTGGGTTTGACGCGCAAGCCGCCTTGCACGTCGGCCAGCCAGATGTCATGGTCCCAGGTGTGCGAGCCAAAGGCATGGCCTTCGGCGGCGCGCGCTTTCCACCACGGCGCCCAGACGTCATCCAGACTGGAGCCGCCGGTCTTGGTGCGTTCAGAGGCCAGAAAGAAGGTCGCCTTGACGTCATGCCGCTGCAGCACCTGGGCCACCAGCGGCGCCACTTCCATGTGGCCGGTGTCGAAGGTCAGGTACACGGGACGTTCGCAGGCTGCGCTGCCTGCGGCCGCTGCACCCGTCACCAAACCCAGGGCCAGCAGTGCGGCCACGGCCCCGGAACGTGTTGCTTCAAATGCGTGGCGCATGGGCAAGTGTCCAGACACCGTGCGGCGAGCGGCCGACGTTGACCTGCTGCAGCACCTGGCGCTTGTCGATGTCGATGATTGACAACTTGCGCGCCCAGCGCGAACTCAGCAGCAGCGTGCGGCCGTCGGCCATGACTTCCATGCAGTCGGGCCCGCCAGGGCCGGGCAGCTCCGACACCACGGTCAGGGTTTGGGTGTCGATCAGGCTGATGGTGTTGGCCACGCGGTTGCTGACCAGCACATGCCGGCCGTCGCCCCGTGCGCGAAACGCATGCGCGCCCTCGCCGGTGGGCAAGCGCTTGATGAGCTTGGGCGCAACACCGCTGACGTCGTAGATCTCGACCACACGGTCGCCGGTCAGGCCCACCAGCAGCGTCCGGTCGTCGCGCGTCAGGAACAGGTCGGCCGGCATGCGGCCCACGGGGATCTTCCAGCGCGGCTGCTGGGTAGCCAGATCGATGGCCAGCAACTCGTCGCTGTCCTGCAGGCTGGCGTAGATCACCGTGCTTTTGCTGTCGATGTTCAAGTGGCTGGGTGTCTTGGGCGCGGACAGGCGCTTGACCAGCGTCAGCGGCTGGTCGGCGCCCGCACCATGCCATCGGTACAGGTCGACATGGTTCAGCCGGTTGGCGGCGGTGACAAACCAGGCCATGTCGGGTGAAAACCGCAGGTGATAGGGGTCGATGATGCCAGTAACGGTACGCTGCACCGTCGCTGTGGCCGGGTCCAGGAAAGTCAGCGAATTGCTGCCGGCGTTGGCCACGATCAGGGTCTTTTCGTCCGGCGCCAGGTACAGGTGGTGCGGCTCCTTGCCGGTGGGCAGGCGCTTGATGGGCACGTAGCCGGCCGTGCTGATGACACTGATGTCGGCGTCTTGTGAATTCAGCACAAAGATGGGGTTCGCCGCCGCGCTTGGCGCAGCGGGCGGCGCAGCAGGTGGCGCGGTCGCTGCCACCGCTGTCCCGGCCAGGGGCAGCGCCGGCACGGCGGCCAGGGCCGCCAGAAAGGGGCGTCGTTTCATTCGTCGTCGCCCGACAGGATGCCGCCCAGCACGCCCACACCCAGCAGGCCCCCGAGCGCACTTTCTTCACGCCGGCCGCCGCCGGTCTGCGGAGCGGCCGCAAACACACGTGACGCCAGGCGCGAAAACGGCAGGCTCTGCAGCCAGATCGTGCCCGGTCCGGTGAGCTTGGCAAAAAACAGGCCTTCGCCGCCAAACAGCGCGGTCTTGACCTTGCCCACGTACTGCACTTCGAAGTTCACGTCGGGTGTGTAGGCCACCACACAGCCGGTATCCACCATCAAGGTCTGCCCCGGCTGCAGCTGGCGATGGACCACGGTGCCGCCGGCATGCACAAAGGCCAGGCCGTCGCCGTCCAGTCTTTGCATGATGAAGCCTTCGCCGCCAAAAAAGCCGGCGCTCAACTTGCGCTGGAAAGCGATGCCCAACGACACGCCACGTGCTGCGCACAAAAAAGCGTCGCGCTGGCAGATCAGCGTGCCACCCAGCTCGCGCAGGTTCATGGGCAGGATCTTGCCCGGGTACGGCGCGCCAAAAGCCACACGCAGCTTGCTGTGGGTGGTGTTGGTGTAGACCGTGGTGAACAGCGACTCCCCCGTCACCAGCCGTTTGCCGGCACCCAGCAACTTGCCGAAGATGCCGCCTGTCTGTGCGCCGCCGTCACCAAAGACGGTGTCCATGGTGATGCCGGCGTCCATGAAAAACATGCTGCCGGCTTCGCCGACGGCGGCTTCACCGGGGTCGAGTTCAACCTCGACAAACTGCATTTCTGCGCCCTTGATCTCGTAATCGACAACGTCCATGGCCATGACGCGCACCCCCGGCTTTTCCAAATCGAATTGACAACCCTGGATGGTAACGAAGCATCGCCCCCGTTCGCTGACGCGCAGACCGGCCTTCTGCGCTGCTTTGCAGCACCCAGCGGCCACCTCCAGCAACGGCATCACCATAATCAGGCCATGTCATTTGCTGCTGCCGCCATTGCCCTGGGTGCCGCGCTGGGTGCGTTGCTGCGCTGGGGCCTGGGCATGGGCCTGAACCATTGGTTTCCCAACCTGCCACCCGGCACGGTGGTGGCCAACCTGGTGGGGGGCTACCTGATCGGGCTGGCCTTGGGGGTATTTGCCAACATCCCTGAGCTCAGCCCCGAATGGCGGCTGTTTGTGATCACCGGCTTTCTGGGCGGGCTGACCACCTTTTCCACCTTTTCAGCCGAAGTGGTGGGCGCCTTGCAACAAGGCCGTACAGGCTGGGCACTGGCCACCGTGGCGGTGCACGTGCTGGGTTCACTGGCGATGACGGCGCTGGGCCTGGCCACTGCGGGTCTGTTGACACGTTGATGCGCTGATGGGGGCGTCTGCGCGCCCGGCCGCCGGCCCTGGTGCGGCCACCTAAAATCATCGGCCCAGCCGCACGCACAATGCGCGCTTCACTGCTCGCGGAGACCCAAGACATGACCTCAGCCGATATCCTGGCCCAGCACGGCCCCCGCGAATCCATGGCATACGACGTGGTCGTGGTGGGTGCCGGTCCTGCCGGCCTGGCCACGGCCATTCGCCTGAAACAGATCAACGCCGAACTCAGCGTGGTGGTGCTGGAAAAAGGCTCGGAGCCCGGCGCACACATCCTGTCGGGCGCGGTGATGGACCCGCGCGCCATCACCGAGCTGCTGCCCGACTGGAAGAGCCAGGGCGCACCCTTGTTGCAGCCCGTTACCGGTGACGAGGTGCTGTTCCTCAGCGAAAAACAGGCCCGGCGCACGCCGCAATGGCTGATACCCGGCTGCCTGCACAACGACGGCAACGTCGTCATCAGCCTGGGTGCGGTGACCAAGTGGTTGGGTGAACAGGCCGAAGCGCTGGGCGTGGAAATCTTTCCCGGCTTTGCCGCGGCCGAGGTGCTCTACAACGACCAAGGCGCCGTGCGTGGTGTGGCCACCGGCAACCTGGGTGTGGGCAAGGATGGCCAGCCCACTGAAAACTTCCAGCTCGGCATGGAGCTGCTGGGCAAATACACGGTGTTTGCTGAAGGCGCCCGCGGGCACCTGGGCAAGCAGCTGATTGCGCACTTTCACCTGGACGAAGGCCGCGACCCCCAAAGTTACGCGCTGGGCATCAAGGAACTGTGGGAAGTGCCCGCCGACCAGGCCAAGCCCGGCCTGGTGGTGCACACCGCCGGCTGGCCCATGGACGAGCAGACCTACGGCGGCGGTTTTCTGTACCACATGGAGGGCAACAAGGTCACGCTGGGTTTCATCACCGGGCTGGACTACCAGAACCCCTGGATCAGCCCGTTCGAGGAAATGCAGCGCTGGAAGACGCACCCCGCCATCCGCGCCCACATCGAAGGCGGCAAGCGCATCAGCTATGGCGCGCGCGCCATCACCGCCGGTGGCCTGCTGAGCCTGCCCAAGCTGGTGTTTCCGGGTGGTGTGCTGGTGGGTTGTGACGCGGGCACGCTGAACGCCGCACGCATCAAGGGCAGCCACGCCGCCATCAAGACCGGCATGCTGGCCGCCGAAGCGGCCGCCGCAGCCCTGAAAGCCGGGCGCAGTGCCGACGAGCTGTCGGCCTACCCCGAGGCCTTTGAAAAGAGCTGGCTGCATGAAGAACTGCACCAGGCGCGCAACTTCAAGCAGTGGTTCAAGCAGGGCAACACCATCGGCACGCTGATGACGGGGATCGAACAGTGGCTGCTGCCCAAGCTGGGCTTGAAGGGCCCGTTCTGGACCGTGCACCGCCACGCCGCCGACCACACGCGCCTGCATGCCGCCGACCAGGTTGAGCGCATCCGCTACCCCAAGCCCGACGGCAAGCTCACGTTTGACCGCCTGAGCTCCGTGTTTGTCAGCAACACCAACCACGAAGAAAACCAGCCCGCGCACCTGACGCTGAAAGACGCCAGCGTGCCCGTCGACGTGAACCTGACCCGATACGCCGGCCCCGAAAGCCGCTACTGCCCGGCCGGTGTCTACGAATTTGTGCCCGATGCATCGGGCGAAGAACGCCTGCAGATCAACGCCCAGAACTGCGTGCACTGCAAAACCTGCGACATCAAGGACCCGACGCAGAACATCGTCTGGGTCACGCCAGAAGGTGGCGGCGGGCCCAACTACGCGGGCATGTAGGCCCAGCGCCTGCAGCGCCTGACCCTTGCATGGCCGGCATCCACATCACCGACATCGAAGCGGCCATCAACTGGTGGCGCGAGCGTTCGCCGTCGCCCGACGGTATCTCCGCCTGCCCCGAGGTGCGTGCGCTGGCCGAGGTTTACGCCCTGATGGTGTACTACCGCGAAAACCTGTGCGACGAGACCACCATGCCGCCCAAACCGCGGGCGGCCTGGATGGCCTGGTACAGCAGCACGCCCGACGCGCCCTGCATCGCCATCTGCAGCACCAGCCAGGGCGACGCCATCTGCAAGGGCTGCGGCCGCAGCTTTGACGAAGTGCAGCACTGGCCCGGCCTGAGCCCAGGCGAGAAGCGCGCCGTCTGGCGCCGCATCACCGTGCAAGGCACTGCGTGGCGCTTCAACCGCTACGCCGAACGGGCACAAGAAGCGCGTGATCAGGCCGTCCACCCGGCACGTGCGCCAGCGGTTGACCCCTTGCGCACCAGCCCCACCTCTGCGACGAAGGCGCCCCCCAGCGGAAAGCGACCCGTTTGAACACGGCCCCGTCGTGGACCGCCAGCGCCCGGCGCATGGCGCCGCTGGCCTGGCCTGTGCTGCTGGGGCAGTTGTCGGTGCTGGCCTTTTCCACCATCGACACCTTGCTGGTGGCGCGCATCGGCGCGGCCGATCTGGCCGCTTTGGCGGTGGGTGCCGCGGCCTACATCACGGTGTTCATCGGTTTGATGGGTGTGGTGCTGGCGCTGACGCCCATCGTGGGCCAGTTGTATGGCGCGGGCAAAACCCAGGAGGCAGGGCGGCAGGTGCACCAGGCCCTGTGGGTGGCGGTGGGCCTGGGCATGCTGGGCTCGCTGCTGCTGGTGTTTCCGCAGCCCTTTCTGAAGCTGTCGGCCGTCAACCCGGTGGTGGAGGCCAAGGTCCGCGCTTACCTGCTGGTGCTGGCGCTGTCGCTGCCGGCTTCACTGCTTTTCACCATCTACCGCAGTTTCAACATCGCCGTTGCACGGCCCAAGGCTGTGATGCTGCTGCAGTTGGGCGGCCTGCTGCTGAAGATTCCGCTGGCCATCGCCCTGGTATACGGCGTGCCGGCCATCGGGCTGCCGGCCCTGGGCGTGGTGGGCTGCGCCTTGTCCACCTGCCTGGCCATGTGGGCGCAGGTGCTGTGCGCCGGCGTGCTGCTGCGCCGAGATCGTTTCTACGACCGTTTTGCGCTGCTGGGCCGCGGGCTGGACCGTCCCAACCGCGCTGCGCTGCTGCACCACTTGCGCCTGGGCTTGCCCTTGGGCGCATCCATTCTGGTGGAGGTGACGGCGTTTTCCTTCATGGCCATTTTCATCGCTAGGCTGGGCACCACACCGGTGGCGGCGCACCAACTGGTGATCAACATGGTGTCCATCCTGTTCATGGTGCCGCTGGCGGTGGGCAACGCCACCAGCACGCTGGTGGCGCAGCGCATCGGCGCGGGTGATCTGTTGGATGCCCAGCGGCTGGGCTGGCACGGCCTGGCCATTGGCACGACCGTGGCCGCGGCGCTGGGCAGCGTGGTGTTTTTTTTGCGCGAGCCGCTGCTGGGCCTATACACCAGCAACGCGCAGGTGCTGGCCCGGGCGCTGCCACTGGTGGCCTGGCTGGTGGTGTTCCTCGTGGCCGACGCCGGGCAGATCATTGCGGCCCAAGTGCTGCGTGCCAACAAGGTGGTTTCCACCCCCGTGCTGGTCTACGTGGGCGCGCTGTGGGGCGTGGGTCTGGGCGGTGGCTATCTGCTGGCCTTCAACGTGGGCGGGCAGGTGCCGCAGGCCTTCCACGGCGCACGCGGCTTCTGGGCCGCCAGCACCGTGGCGCTGTCCCTGGCCGCCGTCGGTCTGGCCTTGCTGATGGCATGGACCTTTCGGCAGCGTGCTGAAGAGGCCGGGCACGGATCGGCCGCGCAGGCCGGCCCCTGAAAAACCGGACACCCGACCCAGAACCTGGCTATCGAAGGCAGCCGGCAACATTGCTGCGCCACTGACGGCAACCGTACTCGCCGGCGTGAGGGGGCGCTGAACGACGGGCGACGGGTGCGTGTGTCGTTGACACGGCTGCCTGACGGCCCGTGCGTGGCCTTGCAAGAAGACAACACCGACCAGTTCCCCAACAAAACCAAGTGGCCTTCATGACCCGGCACGACGTGCTGGCAGGCACTACCCCACCGCGCGGCCTTGCGCCAGGCTCTGCTGGATTTGTACGCTGCGCCCTTGAGCGACCAGGTCGTGACCCTGCACTGGCCGGACCTGGGCCAGTGCAAGGCCGTGAACGACCGCTTTGGCCACCCCGTGGGCGACGGCCGCTTGCGCCAGGTGGACACCGAGCGGCAAACGGCCTCGGGTGTCGAGGCGCTGCTGCGCTGGAACCACCCCAGCCGTAGGCGGACAGCCCCGGATGAGTCCATCCCGCTGGCTGAGAACACCGGTTTGTCAAGGACGTGGCGTCAAGCCCGCAGCCCAGGCCATCGTGCGCGCCGTGGCGGGCCCGGGTCGCAGCCTGGACAT
>JAHECB010000208.1 GCA_024641925.1 Betaproteobacteria bacterium | reverse complement strand
GCCGGGAAATGGAAAGGGCGGGCGGGGCCCCACCTGCAGGCCGAGGGCGTCGACGTAAAAACGCTCGCACGCAGCCAGGTCCAGGCTGCGGATGGAAAAGTGGTTCAGTGTCAGGGCCATCGATGGTCTCCGGCGGTGGGTCAGGCGGCACGCTTTGCCGCGCGCGGCTGGGTGGCCGTTTGTGCGGCGACGGCTACAGCAAGGGGTTTGGTCGCAACGGCTTGGGCCGCTGCGGGTTTGCCAATCTCAGGCATCTGCAGCAGCAAGCCGCGGATGCGGTCGTGTATGAAGCTGTCGATCAGCGTTGGGTCGCCCTCACCGGCAAAGGGCTGCTGGTACACCAAGGGCCAGATCCCCAACTGGTAAACCAGCCCGCCATGAAAGCCCATCAGCAGCGCTTCTTCGCGCGGCGAGGCCTTGCCCCGTGCGCGGCTGCCCGCGGCACGCCGCAGTTCGCGCAGCAGCCTGGGAAACAGTTTTTCGCGCAGCAGCGTGAAGTAGCGGTTCGGGATCATGCCGTCGCTCAGACCCGAGTGCACCAGGATGCGCAGCCATTCGGGCGTCAGGATGGCGGCCAGGTATTCACGGTAGAACGCCAGCAGCTTGGCTTCAACGCTCAGGCTCTTGTTGTCGAGCAGCGTTTCCCAGCGTGTGTCCCAGCGCCCGGCGATGGTCTGTTCGTAGACTCGCTCGATCAGTTGCCGCTTGGTGGGGAAGTAGTGGTACAGCAGCGTGTGGGCTATGCCCAGTTCCGCGGCCAGTTCGCGCATCTGGGCGTCCAGCCCGCGCCGGGCAAAAAAATCGATGGCGCCATCAACGATCTGGCGCTCGCGCTCGTGCGCCTCCAGCCGGCGGCGGGGTGCGGTGCGGGGGGCTTCAGTGGGCGCCAAAGCGCGGGTTTGTGCGGTATTGACCATCTGCTCAACTCTGCTGAAATTGATTGTTGAGCGCTTGGTCAACAGTCCCTATCCCGACAAACCCTAGCCGACCGACCCCGGCCCCAGTACCCCGGCTGACAAACCCTGACGCCCGTCCGGGTTTGCCGGCGTTGCCCACCAGGAGACCTGCTGCATGAAATCCCCGGCTTTCGACTATGTGCGTGCCGAATCGCTGCAGCAGGCCTACGAACTGATGGCCACGCATGGCGACGACGCCCGTGTGCTGGCTGGCGGGCAGACGCTGCTGGCCACGTTGAATCTGCGCTTGTCGCAGCCCACGATGCTCATCGACATCGGCCGGCTGACTGCCTTGCGCAGCATCACGGTGCAGGGCGGTGTCATGCGCATCGGCGCCTTGACGCGGCATGTGGACCTTGAAGAGTCGCCATTGGTGGCGCAGCACCTGCCCTTGTTGGCCCAGGCCGCGCCGCACGTGGCGCACCGCGCCATCCGCAACCTGGGCACCTTTGGCGGCACCTTGGCCTATGCCGACCCCGCAGCGGAATGGCCGGCTTGTGTGCTGGCCCTGGGCGGCACGCTGGTGCTGGGCAGCGCCACGGGTGAACGCCGGGTGTTGGCGGCCGATTTCTTTCAAGGCATCTACACCACGGCCTTGTTGCCCGAAGAGTTGCTGCTGGCCTGCGAACTGCCCGTGGCGGCCGCCGGTGAACGCCATCACTTCAGTGAACTGGCGCGTCGCCATGGCGACTACGCGGTGGCGGGTTTGGCGGCGGTGGCGCAGGCCAGTGCCGGCACACTCAGCCAGTTGAAGCTCGTGTTTTTCAGCCTGGGCGACCGGCCCCTGCGTGCGTCAGCGGCGGAAGCCGTGTTGCAAGCCGGGCCCCTGACCGATGCGCGGCTGGACGAAGCCGACCAGGCGCTGCGGCAAGAGATCGAACCCTTTGCCGACCTGACCCACGGTGTGCCCGCCAAAAAACAACTGGCCGCCACCTTGATGCGCCGCGCCGCGCGCGCCCTGGCCGCCTGAAAACTGGAGCCCCACATGACCACTCCCACCGACAACCCCACCCGCCGCATCAGCCTCACCGTCAACGGCAGCACCGTCGTGCGCCAGGTGGAATGTCGAAAACACCTGGTCGACTTTCTGCGTGAAGACTGCGGCATGAAGGGGTCGCATCTGGGTTGCGAACACGGTGTGTGCGGCGCCTGCACCGTGCGGCTGGACGGCGACATCGTGCGCGGCTGCCTGGTGCTGGCAGTGCAGGCCGACGGCAGCGACGTGCAGACGGTGGAAACGCCCACGCCGTCACCGCGCCTGAAGGCGCTGCAAGACGCCTTCATCGAGCACAACGCGCTGCAGTGCGGCTACTGCACGCCCGGCATGCTGATGGCCGCCCTGGACGTGCTGGAACGCCACCCCGACGCCGACCGCGCCCAGGTGCGCGACGGCATCAGCGGCAACTACTGCCGCTGCACCGGTTACCACGCCATCGTCGACGCCATCTGCACCGTGCTGGAACAGCAGCGCGCTGGCCGTTTTGAAGGGGTCACCGCATGAACCACCCCACCGAAGTGCCGACCCGGCGCGACCTGGGCGCCGACCTGCCGGCCGTCACCGAAGACCAGCGCTACATCGGCGTGGCCTTGCCCCGCGAAGGTGTGCGGCGCCTGACCGAAGGCCGCGGCGAGTTCATCGACGACATCGAACTGCCGCGCCTGGCGCATGTGGTGTACTGGCGTTCGCCGGTGGCGCACATGCGCATCACCGGCATCGACCGCAGTGCCGCGCAGGCCTTGCCGGGTGTGCTGGCGGTGGTCACCGGGCCGGAGATCGCCGCGCTGTGCAAACCCTGGGTGGCCACACTGGCCCACCTGGCCGGCATCAAGAGTGCGCCGCAGTACCCGCTGGCCATCGAACGCGCCACCTGGCAAGGTGAGCCTGTAGTGGCCGTGGTGGCCGAAACGCGGGCCAGGGCCGAAGACGCGCTGGCGCTGCTGGACGTACAGTGGGAAACGCTGCCGGCCGTGCTGGACACCGAAACCGCGCTGGACGCCGACACACCGCTGATCCACCCCGAACTGGGCGACAACCTGTGTTTTGAACGCAGCCTGGACACCGGCGGTGTGGACGAAGCCTTTGCGCGTGCGGACGCCGTGTTTGAAGAGACCTATATCTTCGGCCGCCACACCGGTGTGACGCTGGAGCCGCGTTCGCAAATTGCCGACTGGAACCCCGGCGACGGCCGGTTGACGGTGTACCACTCGTTCCAGGCGCCGCACATGATGCAGGATCTGTATTGCCGGCAGTTTGACCTGCAGGAGTCGCAGGTGCGCGTGGTGTGCCGCGACGTGGGCGGCTCGTTCGGCATCAAGGTGCACGCCTACCCCGACGACTTTGCCACCGTGGCCTTGTCGATGATGCTGCGCCGCCCGGTGAAGTTCGTGGCCGACCGCATCGAGAGTTTTGCGTCGGACATCCACGCGCGTGAACACCGCATCAAGGGCCGCATTGCCGCCACCCGCGCGGGCGAGATCCTGGCCTTCGAGATCGACGACCTCACCGGCATCGGCCCCTACAGTGTGTTCCCGCGCACCAGCGGCATCGAAGGCAACCAGGTCGTCAACCTGACCGGTGGGCCCTACAAGCACCAGCACTACCGGGCCCTGCTGAAAGTGGTGTTCCAGAACAAGGTGCCCACTTGCCAGTACCGTGGTGTGGGCCACCCCATTGCCTGCGCCGTGACCGAGGCGCTGGTGGACGGTGTGGCGTCGAAATTGGGGATCGATCCGTTGGCCTTCCGGCAAGCCAACGTCATGCCTGATGGCGCCTACCCGGCCACCGGTGCGTCAGGCATCAAGCTGGAGCTGCTGTCGCACGAGGCCTGCCTGCGCGACGCCAAACGGCTGGTGGACTACGACGGCCTGCGCGCCGAACAGAAAGCCTTGCGGGCCACCGGTGTTCACCGCGGCATCGGCGTGGCGGCCCTGATTGAGCTGACCAACCCCAGCGCCGCGTTCTACGGGGTGGGTGGCGCGCGCATCGCGTCGCAAGACGGCGCCACGTTGCGCCTGGAACCCAGTGGTGCGGTCACGGTGATGAGCAGTGTGGGCGAACAAGGGCAGGGCGCAGAAGCCATCTTTGCGCAGATTGCCGCCGACGCGGTGGGCGTGGCCATTGAACGCGTGCGGGTGGTCACCGGCGACACCAGCGCCACACCTTATGGCGGCGGCACCTGGGCCAGCCGGGGCGCGGGCATCGGCGGCGAAGCGGTGTTGCTGGCCGGGCAGGTGCTGCGTGACAACATCCTGGCCACGGCGGCGGCCATCCTGAAACGCAGCGCCGACGGCCTGGTTGTTCGGCGTGGCGTGGTGGTTGACGCGAAAGACGGTCAGCCCTTGCTGGACCTGGCCGAACTGGGCCGCATCGCCTACTTCCGGTCCGACACCCTGCCCAAGGACTTCACGCCCGAGTTGATGGTGACGCGCCATTACGCGCAGCGCGACTACCCCTTCATCTTCACCAACGGGGTGCAGGTCAGCCATGTGGAAGTGGACATGGACACCGGCTTTGTGCGGCTGCTGAAACACTGGGCGGTGGAAGACTGCGGCCGCGTCATCAACCCCATGCTGGTGGACGAGCAGATTCGGGGCGCCATCGTGCAGGGCATTGGCGGTGCGCTGTTTGAAGAATGCCTGTACGACACCGACGGCACGCTGCGCAACGGCAACATGGCGGACTACCTGGTGCCCATGGCGGCCGAGATGCCCGACATCGTGGTCAGCCATGTGCAGTCGCCCACCGGCAGTTCGCGCCTGGGTGCCAAAGGTGCGGGGGAAGCCGGCACGGCCGGCGCGCCGGCGGCGGTGATGAATGCCATCAACGACGCGCTGGCGCCGTTTGGTGCACGCGTGAGTTCACAGCCCATCACACCCGAAAAGATCCTGCGCGCCTTGGGCAAGCTGTAGCGCGTGGTGTTGCCTGCAACTGCGGTGCTGCCGGTACCGATTCACGGCCTGTGTGAGCCCGGTTTCGAAGCTGTGGCCGCGGCTTTCGAGAAGAATTTCAAGTTGCACGGCGAAGTGGGCGCCAGCGTGTGTGTGCAGCTGGGCGGTCGCACAGTGGTCGACCTGTGGGGCGGATTCCGTGACCCACAACGCACGCAGCCCTGGCAGGCCGACACGGTATCCATCGTGTTTTCATGCACCAAGGCCGCTACGGCTTTGTGTGCACACATCCTGGTGGACCGTGGTCTGCTGGACCTGAACGCGCCCGTCGCACAGTACTGGCCCGAATTTGCCCAGGCTGGCAAACAGGACGCCACGGTGGTCATGGCGCTGAACCACACGCTGGGCCTGCCGGCCTTGCGGGCGCCGGTGCCGTTGGGGGCTTTTGCCGACTGGTCCTACATGGTGCAGCGCCTGGCTGCAGAAGCGCCGTTCTGGCCGCCCGGCACGCGCGTCGGCTACCACATGGCCACCTACGGCTGGCTGGTGGGTGAACTGGTGCGGCGTGTGTCCGGCCAGTCGCTGGGCCGCTTTTTTCACCAGGAAGTGGCGTTGCCGCTGGGTCTGGATTTCTGGATCGGCTTGCCGCCGGCGGTGGGAAAGCGGGTAGCGCCGCTGCTGCCCTACGTGCGGCGCGTCGACACGCCCAGAACCCGGTTCATGGAGCAGGTGCAGACCGACCCGACATCCGTACCGCACCTGGCCTTGCTGAACAACGGCCGCTACAAGGCCGACAGCCCGGCCATGCGCGCCGCAGAAGTGGGTGGCACGGGCGGGGTGTCCAACGCCCGCGCCCTGGCCGGTTTGTATGCGCCGCTGGCCAATGGCGGTGCGCTGTACGGCGTGCGTTTGCTGAGCGCGCAGCGCATTGAAGCGATGCGGCAGTGCTCGGCACAAACCCCATTCGACGCCACCCTGTGTTTGCCCACCCGCTTCGGCCAGGGTTTCATGCTGCGCATGGGCAACGGCGCAGCGGCCCAGGGGCAGTCCCTGCGCATCGGCGAATCTGCCTTTGGCCATGCCGGCATGGGCGGCAGCATCGGCTTTGCCGATCCGGCCATCGGCATGTCCCTGGGCTACACCATGAACCAACTGGGCGCGGGCATGCTGCTGAACGAATGCGGGCAGACGCTGGTGGAGGCAGCCTATGCCAGCGTGCCTGTGCCTGCCGGCGGTCCACACTGATTGCACGCCGGCGCGGGCGGCAGCTGGACATTGCCTGGCCGCCCCGGGCGGCATGGGCGGGTCACTTTTTCCGCCCCTCTTCGGGCTTGACGCTGGCGTGGACCGACGTGATACTGAAGTATTGCTGCGGCCGCTTGTGCACACTGTGGTTTTTCGGCCGTCTTCCGGCAGGCCAAAAGCCCAGCCACACCAGCGAGGCTGGTCGCAAGCCGGCCCGATGGCAGGCTCCAGCACCCATCCTGCGCCCCGACGAGTGACCCATGGCGACACCCAGATTGATTGACGTGACCCAGGCCAATGCGGACGCCCGCGCTGGTGCCAACAAGCTGCGCGTGGTGTTCATCCCCTGGCCCTATGAAATGGCCGGCGAATGGATCACCAAGACCGAGCAATGGAACCACGGCACGGGCAACAAGTTCGAGATCGTGTTTTTCACGCCGAACATGCCCAGCCGCGCCATTGCCATGGCCAACGACCACCCCAACGCCACGATCTACCTGCGGGGCCACGGGGCCGCTGGGGTTGCCGATATCCAGGTCAAGATCGGTGAGGCCGTGGAAGGCCAGGTGCAGCAGATGAACAAGCTGCACATCACCGAAGCCTGCGACCGCCTGATTGCGTCAGGGCTGAAAAAATCCTTTGCCGGCGCGCTCAAGTTTTTCCACTGCTACAGCGGCACCGTCATGGATGCGGGCACCTACGACAACCATGTCGCCAACATCAAAAGCAATAACACGACGGTGAAGCGCGGGTACCAGGCGGGTGGATTGAGCCGCCAGCAGCGCGACCAGTTCACCAAGCCCTTGGAACCCAACAAGTCCATCGCCCGCACGGCGGCAGACTACCTGCGCGGCAAGGGATTTCGCAGTTGCACCTACTACGGTTACCTGGGCCCCCTGCAGTCGGAGTATGCGGACGAAGGCGGCGGCGGGTGGCACAAATACGTCGACACCAGCAACCTGCAGGGCACAGCCCTGGTTGGTACCGTGCGTGCGTCCCTGGGCCGGGTGCAGGTGTAGGTGGCATGTGCCCTGGCGCGGCGCGCATCAAACCTCAGGCGCCGGACTACAAACGATGCGCGGTGCGTCACGTCGATGTTTGAGTGCCGGGCTGTCGATGGCTTGGCCCGTACCGGCACCTGCACCAGTGTTCGGGCGTTGACAAGCATTTCGTGGCCGTTGTCGACAAGCTTGCAGCCACGGTACCTTGCCGCCAAGCCCTTGGCGTCGGCTAACCACAGCACACCAGGGCATCGCCCGGTGCCGCCGCGCCTGCCCTTGTCGTTGTGAGTGCAGCTTGCCCGGCGGCCGCGCTTCAGCCCATTGCGGCGTAGCGCTCCAGGTGGTGTTCGGCGTCGCCGAAGCGTTGGGCTGCCATGGTCAGGCGGCGGAAGGTGTGCGAGATCTTCAGCTCTTCGGTCATGCCCATGCCGCCGTGCAGCTGCACCGATTCTTGGCTGACCAGCCGCGCAGCGTCGGCCACCTTCACCTTGGCAGCGGACACGGCGCGCGCGCGCTGGCGCGGGTCGGTAGCGGTGTCCACCGCACTGGCCGCCACAATGGCCATGGAGCGTGCCTGTTCGGTGCAGATCACCATCTCCACCAGGCGGTGCTGCAGCACCTGGAAGCTGCCGATGGGCACCCCAAACTGCTTGCGGGTCTTCAGGTATTCCAGCGTGGCGTCGTTGGCGCTTTGCATGGCCCCGATGGCATCGGCGCACAGCAGCGCGGTGGCAAAGTCCACGGCCTCTTCGATGGCGGGCAGCGCCGTGCCGGCTGGGCCCATCAGCGCGTCGGCGCGCAGCTGCACCGCTTCAAAGTGGACGTCGGCCACCCGCAGGCCGTCCACCGTGCGGCTGGGGTTCAGCGACACGCCCGCGGCCTGGGGGTCGACGATGAACAGGCTGGCGCCGTCGCCCGTGCGCGCGGACACGATCAAGTGGTTGGCGCTGGGTGCACCCACCACCACACACTTGTTGCCCTGCAGCAGCCAACCGCTGCCCTGCGCGGTTGCCGTGGTCCGCACCGGCATCAGGTTGTAGCGTTGGCCAGGTTCGTGGTTGGCAAAGGCCAGCTGGTGCGTGCCCGCCACCAGCCCGGGCAGCGCGGCGGCTTTCTGCGCCGCCGAACCCGTGCGCGCCAGCAACCGGCCGGCCAGACCCACGTTGTCCAGCAGCGGTTCCACCACCAGCGCGTCGCCAAAGGCTTCCATCACTGCCATCAGGTCCACCGCACCGCCGCCAAAACCGCCGTCGCCTTCGGGCAGGGTCAGCGCCGTCAGGCCCAGTTCGGCGAAGGTGGCCCACAGGCTTGCGCTGATGCCGCTGGCCGAGTCCACGATGGCGCGGCGTTTGTCGAAACTGTATTCATTCGCCAGCAGTTTTTTCACCGAGTCGGCGATCTGTTGCTGTTCATCGCTGTAGTCAAAGTTCATGGTGTGGTCCTCACAGCCCCAAGGTCATCTTGGCGATGATGTTGCGCTGAATCTCGTTGCTGCCGGCATAGATGCTGGCCTTGCGGAAGTTGAAATAACGCGGTGCCAGGCGCGACGTGAAGTGGTCGATGCTGCCGTTGTCCACGGCCTTGAAGGGCTGCGCCATCGGACCCACGGCCTGCATCATCAGCTCGGTGATCATCTGCTGCACCTCGGTGCCGCGGATCTTCAGCATCGACACGTCGGCACCCGGCGGCTGGCCGGTGCGGCGCATCTTGTCCAGAAAGCGCATGGACGTGGTTTCCAGCGCATCCAGCTCTATTTCCACCCGCGACAGCTTGTCGCGAAAACGCGGATCCTGCATCAGCGGCTGGCCGCCTTTTTGTTCGCGCGTGGCCACCTTGCGCAGCGTGTCCAGTTCGCGCCGGCTGCTGCCCACGCTGCCCGAGCCCATGCGTTCATGGCCCAGCAGGTACTTGGCCACGGTCCAGCCCTTG
>JAHECB010000013.1 GCA_024641925.1 Betaproteobacteria bacterium | reverse complement strand
ACGACAGTGCGCGCGGGCCAGACCGCCGGTAGACAGCTGTCCATTCCTGTGCGCCACTACCTGCTCAGCTATGACTGCTCAGCTATGACTGCTCAGCCATGACTGCTTTGAGGCGGACTGTCTTGGCAGATGAATGACGGGTGTGGGTCGGCAGCACCAGTTCGCGGGAGGCTGGAGCTGCCTCCAGTGCTCGACGATGCGCTATTGATTCGGCCCTCAAACAGTTTCAGGTCGCATACTTCACAAACGGCTCTTGGAAGAAGGTCTTAACGCGTTCAGGTTTGGCCTGCAGCGCCGTCCTGTGATCATCAGCGGCAGCCTGCAGTTTGGCTTTCGTGCGCACCGGAACTTTGCTGCTGATGACGTGCTTGAGGTCTGCGTTCAAGCGTTCTTCGGGGTTCAACTCAGGGCTGTAACTGGGCCGGTAGAACACCTCCATCTTGGTGGCGTTTTCTAGCAACCAGGCCTTCACTGGCTTGCAGTGATGAACGCCCAGGTTGTCCAGGACCAAGAAGATCTTCTTGCCCGTGTCTTTGACCAACGACTCGAAAAATTCGATCAGCCGTTCGTGATTGAAGGCGCCGTCGATGATCATCCAGCGCGCCTTTCCCTGGTTGGTGACCGTGGCAATCATCGATCGCTTCTGGCGTGTCCCACCGATGGCCATCGTCACGGGCGTCTTGCCTTTGGGCGCGAAGCTACGGCCCCGAACATCGGTGTTCACCAGCGCAGTCTCGTCGCCCCAGTGACGGCCTGACCGTCGCTGGGTACCGATGCCACCAGGTTTGTGTGGGCCAACGCCGCACCGGCGCTGCCCATGCAAAGACCCAAAGCGAGCAGCAGTCGCGACAGAACACTGCGCTTCACCATGGCTGCTGCCCCGGTCCTCAATTGGCGTGCAGCGCCGTTCTTTGTCGGCTCTCGAAGCCTGCGCTCGGGCTCTCATATCGCTGGCGCCAGTTCGACGACGACCAGCTTGCCACCTTCGTTGGTCGCCTGGAATCTGACCTTGTCGCCGACCTTGACGCCGTCGAGCATGGCCTTGTCCTTTGCGGTAAAGACCATGGTCATAACCGGCATGTTCAGGCTCTTGATCTTGCCGTGCTTCAACGTGAGCTTGCTCTGCGCCTTGTCGATCTTGCGCACTTCGCCGTCGCTCATGCCGACGGCTGCGGTGTCGGCCATCTTCATGTCAGCCATCTTGCTATGGTCCATCGTGGTCTGCGCCAGGGCCGGCATCACGGCGGCCACAAGGGCGACCCCAAGGGCGGCAAACGCGATGGCGATGAACAGGGTCTTGATCGTCTTCCTGGTTTCTTCCTTCAACGGTGGGGTTGGAACACAGTGGCGCTGCCGTCCTTGGCAATCAGCAGCACGTCATAGGGATCGCGGCGCCCGGCATAGGCGGCACCGTCCATGCCGGGCGAGCCCACTGGCATGCCCGGCACCGCCAAGCCGGTGGCGACGGGCGCCTGCTTCAGCAAGCGTTTGATGTCGGTCGCTGGAACATGGCCTTCGATGGCGTAGCCGCCGACTTGGGCCGTGTGGCAGCTGGCGTACTTCAGGTCGATGCCCAGTCGGGTTCGCACCGCGGTGTTACCGGTGTCGTGGACCACGACTCGAAAGCCGTTGGCTTCCAGGTGGGTCACCCAGTCCTTGCAGCAGCCGCAGGTCGGGCTCTTCCAGACCTCAACCAGCGGGGCGTCGGACGCCTTGCGCGCCGACGCTGACCAGGACATTCCCAAAGTGGCCAGCGAAGCCAGCGTTGTCATGAGGGCCCGACGGCGGGTGTGCTTCGCATGCATGGTGCGTTCTCCTTGTCTGCTTTCAAATGTAGTGGATGTAGACATTTCAGTGCCCTCTGTGGGCACTGACAGGCTTTCGAACAGTGACCCCGACATCCTGGGCCGGACGCGACACCGGCCGCATCGCTCCCTGGTTTCGGCGCCGATCCAAATTTGAGGCCGCACCCCCGGTGGCTCGGTTCTCGGGCGGCGCCAACACACACGACGGATGATGTGGGTCGGGTGCACCCACGATCACAGGCAACTCAAGACGCTGAGGGAGGAAATGCAGGCGTACGCTGACGGCCAGGCTGCGGCGGTCGAAACGCGATGGGGGCCACCAAGGGACGGCAGGCGGCACCAGTGCCGCGATGCAAGGGCCGGTCATTCGGATTCCGTGGCCGCGGCAGCCTGTCGCTTGGTACGCCAAACTCGATAGAGCTTGGTCGCGATCGGTATCAAGCCCAGGCCGCCCAGCGCCAGCACCGCGAACAGGATGCGGTTGGTCTCACCGGTCCCCATCTCGCTACCGAAGTGAGCAAGCAGGAAGCTCGTTGGAGCGATGCCTGCCAGCGTTGCGATGGCAAAGCGCCAGAACGACAGCACCGTGAGTCCGGCGGCGTAGCTGACGATGTCGAAGGAGAGAAACGGCAGCAGTCGGCTCACGAATACGACCCCCATCAGCATATTCTGGGATCCGACCAAACCGACTGAAAGGCGGCCGCCGAACCAACGCTGCACGGTTTCATGGCCGACGAATCGGGCGACGCCGAACGCCGCCATGGCCCCGAGGCCCGCCCCCAGCAGCACGTAAAGTGCGCCCCATCCGTGACCGTAGGCTGCGCCCGCCGCCAGCGCGATCGGTGCGCTCGGGATCGGGCTGATCAGGATCGCCAGCACCATGAGCGCGATGATCGCGGCGGGTCCCCAGGGCCCCATCCGGACTACACGTGCGTGCAGCGCGCTGGTGTCCAGCATCGTCGCCATCGCCCCTGTCTCATGCAGCAGCCCATACGCGCCAGCAAGCGACGCCAGCATCAGAGCACTGACAGCCAGTTTGGTTCTAACGTTCATGAGCCTTTGGACCAACCTCCCGCAAGGAGGGTACGCCATCGCCAGGGCTGGAGATCAGAGATGGGCGCCTGAGCGGCGCTTGGCCTCGCCTTCCCGCATCGCCATGCCGCCTGGAGCCGACCGGCCCGGGGCCTCCGACCATCCCTCGAAGCCACTCGGCTGCTGCAAATCTAACGATACTCTCGGCCAGCCTCCGCGAACGACGGCTGTTCCCAACTCGAACTTGCGCCGCGGCAATGTCGAAGTTCCAGCCTCAGATTGGACCGGTCGTTCACTCAGAAAGCAGTCGCCGGCTGCTGTGGGTCCACATCATGCGTCCATGCCAGCCGACACCGATTCCCGCGTGCTGCAGTAGGCGGTGCACGAATTTGCCAAAGCGGAGTTGGCGAATCACCGCCATGGGATGGTGCTGCACACGCGCCAGGCCAATCCGCACGTTCACGTCAGCGTGCGCGTGGAGGGGCGCGACGGCAAGCGCCTGAACCCGCACAAGAAAGACCTGCACCAATGGCGCGAAACCTTTGCCGAGAAGTTGCGCGATTGGGGCATCGAAGCCGAGGCGTTGTCACAGGCCACGCGCTCGGGCGCGATGAAGACCTGGGCCGAGATCACCAAGGCGTTGGCTGCATCGCCGGACTCGACCGATCGTGAGCACAGCAAGCGAATTGTCGACTTCGAGATGCAGACTGAGGCTGCGCAGGCGGTGCCTCGCATGAGTGTTGCGCAGCGGGAGACTGAACTGCCCCGCTTGAGCTTGGACCGCGGGTGGATCGCTCAACAGTTGACGCCGGAGCCCATCCGCGGCCCGGACATCAACCGGTAGCGGCAGGCTGCAAACGCAAGGCCTCGCCGCCGGACGGGCTCGGGGGCAATCCACTGCAGCAGCCGCCTGCACGCGAACTTGAGCGTGTTGACGCTTCGCGCCACGTCAAGAGTTCGCTACGCCGAGCGTTGCCCGCCCTTGACCTGGTGCTTCGCAAACCCCATCGCGGACGGGTTTGTCTCCCATTTGCTATGAACGGACATCTGACGTGCATTTTCGACAGCGAGGAAACCATGGCCAATCAAGACACCCCAGACAACGCCCGTGACGCCCGCCTTGAAGCCCGCGTGTCTGCGGCGCAGAAGAGTCTCTTTCAGCAAGCGGCGGCGCTTTCCGGGCGCACGATGAGTGAATTTGTCGTCGCCAGCGCGCAAGACGCAGCGCGCCGGCTGATTGCCGAAAATGAATCGATCCGCCTGTCGCGCAAAGAACAGTTGGCTTTTGTTCAAGCTTTGCTGAAGCCACCGGAGCCGAACGCGCGCCTCAAGCGTGCGGCCAAGGCCTATCGCCAAAAGGCCGGCTAACGGTCAGGCTCATGACCCGTGGCCTTGACCGGCATCACGGTCGAAGCCCTGAGCCGACAACACGACCGAACGGCCTTCGACTGCGGTGCAGATTCACTCAACCGCTACCTGAAGCAGCAGGCGCGGCAAGACGCGGACAAGCGAGTCGCCGCGCCGCTCGTTGTCATCCGGCCGCCTGACGTCCGAGTTTTAGGCTACTGCATACTGGCGGCCTCGGTGCTCACGCTTTCCGACCTGCCGGAAAATCTGACTCGCAAGCTGCCTCGATATCCGCAGCTTCCCGTGGTGCTGCTCGGCCGGATGGCCGTTGATCACTCCACCAAGGGCCAGGGACTTGGGGAACATCTGCTTCTGGACGCCCTGCAACGCAGCCTGGACCATACCGGCCAAGTTGCTGCGATGGCGGTGGTTGTCGACGCCAACGACGAAAGCGCTGTCGCCTTTTATCGGCACCATGGCTTCCTCACTCTGCAGGCCCAGCCTGGCCGGCTATTTGTGCCGATGCACCTGGTGGCTCAACTGCTGGGATAGCCGGCGATGCAATACATCGACATCGGGCCGGTCGCCCGTTTAACAGGGCATCTTGCGTGTAGCTGCAAAACGATTGGCGCGCCGCCATCACATCACACCCTCGGCTTGCGGCGCCGACAATCCGCCGCGCTGACGCCGAGTTCGGCGGCAAGCGCCGTTTGGAGCGCAACGCCAAGAACGCCACGCGACGTTCGCTGCGCATGAGCGTGATATCGCGCATCAGCCCAAAATCTGCGCGACTCAGAAACATCCCGTCCGCAATGGCTGTGGCTGTGGAGTGCTGCTGAAAGTTGGGCAACTCATCAGCGAGCTTGATGACTTGGGAGCGTAGCCGGTTTGAAGCGGCGTGCCCCTCTGCATCGGTCAGCCAACGGGTAGGCCAGGCGCCGCGGCATCTTGTGGTCGCTGGAAGGTCGGTTTTCAGGTCCTGAACAGCAGCGTCAGTCGATCGTCGACAGGAGCGCACAGCCGCGCGTAAGCCGACTAGTAATGACAGTCGTCCCCAGAGTCGAGACGGGAGTCGGAACGGCTCTCTGCCAATGCGGCAGCGCGGCCGGACAGCAGCCAGTGGTGTTTGCCGAGCCATCGCAATACGAGGGCAATTGGGCCAGTGTCGACCGCCCCCAGCGCTGCTCGACCTCTTTTTTCCCGAGCACCGATGGTGCGGCCCTTTGCGGGCTTTCCCTCAGCTTTCTGTAATTGACATCACGGTGGGGCTCCCTATACTTAAACCACTAAAACATAACAGTGTTCTACTAGACAGAACTGCGGCAAACACACCAGCCAACACCCGGACCTCCAGGTCGGGCGGGCCGGCAGAAAGGTCGCTCGGCCCTGGTTCCCACCCACCCAACCCAGATGTTCAATGAGGAGCAATGACATGAATCCCATCACCCTGAAGACGGCACTGGCCGCCGTGGCAACGGCCCTGTGCGGAACGTCCGCCATGGCCGCACCGGCCGAGCCCACCGAGGCCACGCCAACGGGCGTGCACGCAACGCCCGGTGCAAACGACAACTTCGACCCCGTTTACAACGTGTGCCGCGGCACAGACCCGCGGTGCTACCACCCCTGGGTGCAGAACCGGGAGAACAAGGTGCTGCTGTACACCCGCACCGCTGGGCCGCGTCACGCCAATCTCGGCCCCAGCTTGGGCGGCGGAATGAACCCCCTGCTGACGCCCCAACACATCGTCCAGAACGCCATCATCCAGTGGATGGGCGAACAGGGCGTTGCGGTCGACTGGACCGAAGACGTTTCGCGCCTGAGCAGTCTGAACAAGTACAAAGCGGTGATCTTCGCCAGTACCAGCCGCGACACGCTGTGGAAACACGGCACCGCCGTCGACGCGAACGCGGCGGTCAACACGCGCACAAGTGCTTACCTCGACGCGGGCAAGGTCAACCTGCGGCAGTACATTCGCGCCGGCGGCGGCTTTGTGGGCATCCACAACGCCTTCGGCACCGAATACAACTGGCCTTGGTACGAGGGCCTGCTGGGCAACGCCAACTACTACGACCACGGCGCGAACCAGGATGGCACGGCCGTGGTTGTGTCGAAGGACTCCTCCACCGCCGCTTTGCCGGCACGCTGGGCCTTCAAGGACGAGTGGTACAACCTGGAGCCGTTCCCCACACGGGTCAAGTACTTGATCAACGTCGACGAAAACTCGTTGGCGACCCGCCGCACGACACACCCGGGGCATGGCGACTTCCATCCGGTCACCTGGTGCCAGTACTACGACGGGGGTCGCTCCTGGGTCACCACCATGGGCCACGACGGCGCCGCCTTCACCGACGGCTCGAACTTCCCGGGCCAGGCGCAGTTCAAGAGCATGATCGTCAACGGCATCCTGTCGGCGATGGGCAATCTGCCCTTCTGTCGCTGAGTTGAGCGATCGGCCGCGGCGGCTGACCCGCCGCGGTTGTTGGCGCAAGGCATCACGAGCGCTGCCAGAACACCGTTCCATTCACGTCTTTCACCTGTGCACCCGGTGATGGCCAAGGCTTGGTCATGGCCCTGCGCAGCCAGGGACAGGCGGCGCCTTTGACAAGCGCACCTGAACGTTTGTCCAAACGCCTGCGCACGCAGGCTTCTGCCTGGGTCCGGTTCTCGGCCAGGCACTGACTTGACCATTGGAGACCATCAATGAAGCTCAGACACATCACGTCGGCGCTTGTCGCCGCCGGTGCCATCACCGTTCCTGCGCTGTCCATGGGTGACGTGGCAGGCCTGTCGTCGTGCTGCACGCCGACCGGCCAAGACATGCCCACACACGGCGGCAATCTCGGCAACCAGCGTTCGTCGTCGCTGGCCCAGATCACGCCCACCAACATCCGCCGGCTCGGCCCGGTATGGCGGTCACATGTATCGGCCGCGGCGCCGGCCACCAACGACACCGGCCAGCAAACCACCCCGATCGTGGTGGACGGCGTGATCTATCTGGACACGCCCATCGGCGGTGTGATCGCGGTCGACGGACGCACGGGCGCCACCAAGTGGAAGTGGCAGCCGCAGGCTTATGGCACCAGCGGCACACGCCGTGGCGTGTCGGTGGGCGACGGCAAGGTCTACACCCTGGCCAGCGGCGACCGCATCGTCGCCTTGAACAAGGATACGGGCGAGGAAGTTTGGGTCTCGCAGCCGAAGGGCCCCAATGGTGAGTCGCTGGGTCGCATTGCCAAGGTCGCCACCGTCTACCACGACGGCATGGTGTACGTGAACACCAACGACGGCAACCGCGGCGCCGCGTTCGCGGTGCGCTCGAGCGACGGCGCCTACGTCTGGTCGTTTTTCGGCGGCCCCAACCCCGGCGAATCGTTCACCGATGTCAACGGCGTCACGCACAATGCCGGCGACAGCTGGGGCCCGCCGCAGCCCAACGGCACCTACTGCGCGCCCCTCGGCGGCGCCACGCCGTGGATCCACGGTTCCATCGATCCCGTCCTGGGCATGGCCTATGTCACCTACGGCAACGCGCGCAGCTGCCGTTCCTCGCAAGACGGTGAACTGCGCCCTGGAGACAACCTGTTTGCCAACTCGGTGGTGGCACTGGACATGAAGACCGGTGCCTACAAGTGGCACTACCAGTCGATCCGCCACGACGTCTGGGACATGGACAACGTGCACCCGCCGCTGCTGGCCGACGTCCGCATCAACGACAAGGTGCGTCAGGCGATCTACTACGGCAGCAAGTCAGGCCACCTTTTTGTGCTTGACCGCAAAACCGGCAAGGCTTTGCTGCCCATCGCAGAAAAGCCCATGGCGCAGGACTCGCGGCAGAACAATCCGGCGACGCAGCCCTTCCCCACCCGGATGCTGCCGGATTGTCTGGTCTGGCAGGCGCTGGGCCCCAACAACATTCCGGGCGACCCCTGGCGTGCGGTGCCCAACTACAACGGCTACCAGCCGGACGCAGCGGGTAACCTCGTCTACACCGAGCCCAACTACCTCGACGCGGACAAGGCCTTCGTGACCTATCCGCCGGCCTATGGCGCAACGCACCGCAAGGGCTGCATGTACGACCCGCAGTGGGACCTGCCGGTGCTTTCGACAACCAGCCAGAACGGCGGCCCCGACTGGTCCAGCTACGCCTTCAACCACAGCCTGGGATTGATCTACGTGCCCTACGGCACCAACCCGGTTGCGCACTGGCGCAGCGCCGGCGCCAACGGTCAGCGGGCCTATGGCCAGTACCAGACCGGCGGCATCCTGGCGGTAGACGCCACCACCAACACCGTGCGCTGGACCAACCATATCGGACTGGACATGTCGCACGGGCAGAGCCCGCTGACAACAGGCAGCGACCTGGTGTTCGTGGGCCAGATCGATGGCAACTTCCTCGCGCTCAACGGGCGCTCTGGCGAGGAGCTCTGGCGCTTCCAGACCGGCTCGGGCATCGCTGCCGGTCCGATCACCTACACCATCGATGGCGAACAGTACGTGGCCATCTTTGCCGCCGGGAGCACCAACCCCTACGGCGGATCGGTGACCCAGGGCGACTCGTTGTGGGCGTTCAAGCTGGGCGGTACCTACAAGACGGCATCCGGCAGCAGTGAAGGGCCTGCCACGGCACCATTGACGATTCGCCGCCCGGTCAGCGGCGGCCCCGTCGACGGCAGCACCGTGGGCAACACCGTGTACCTGGCCCGAACGTCAAGAACGGCGGACATCGCCTCGTCGCCCGACTCCACGTCTCAGTCCGCCATGAGCCCGGCGCACCTTCGTGTGCCGGTCGGCACAAAAGTGAAGTTCCTGAACCCGGGTGCGGCGACGTTCCCGAACTTCCCCAACCAGAAACTGCATTGCGCAACGCAGTTCTTTGAAGGCAAGTTCAATGCCAAGCTGAATCCGGGTCAGAGCTTCGAGTACACCTTCGACCGTGCGGGTGAGTACTTCTTCAACGACTGCACCGATCCGCGGCCCACGGGCAAGATCGAGGTGGTGCTGTCGCCGCAGGACGTGCCGGGTGCATTGCGCTTCACGCCCCAGCGCCTGGACCTGGGATCGCCCAGCGGCATCTTCACGGATGTTTATGGTGTCGTCACGGCGCACTTCCAGGTTCCAACGGGCTACCAGCTCGACGGCGGCGTCGTGCTCAAGACGCCGTTGTCGGAGACGCTGATTCCGTCGTCGTCGTCCAATGCCACTTCAAATGGCCGGGTGCTGGTGGCGCAGTTCAGGAAAGCCGACATCGACAACAACATCCCGCAGGGTGATGCTGTCCCGCTGACGCTGTATGCCAACTTCATCCACCAGGGTGTGCAGAAGCAACTGTCGTCGACGGTCACGGTGCAGGTCGTCAAGTAAGCGGGCAGGAGCGCCGCGCCCGACACCGGGCGCGGCGGGTTGCAGGGAGCCGCGCGTCAAGACTCGACGCGCGGTGCCCCGCGGCCCCGGCCGACTAGACCTTGCCGCTGCGCTTGGCGGCGGGCCGCGCGCCAACGGCAGGCACCCGGTGCCAGCCGGAGAACGCCTGCGCCATCGGGTCGCCACCAAAGGTCTTGGTCAGTGTCTGTGCGTGTTTGAACAGGACCGGCAATATTTTGGCTTCACCCAGTGCCTCGATCCGGTATCGCGGTCCCGAGACGTTCAGTGCGCCGATCAGGACTCCACCGTGGCTGAACACGGGCACTGCCATGGCCGCAGTCTCAGGATCACGTTCGCCATACGAGGCAGCAAACATGGTCTCGCGGATCAGGTCGAACTTTTCGCCGCGCTGGCCGTTGAAGGCACGCAGCACGTGGCCCGAGGCGCCATGGGTCAAGGGGAAGCGGTCGCCTTCATGCACCGAGTCCCGAACGGCCCGCGGCGCCTCGATGCGGTGCAGCACGACACGCCGGTCGCCATCAGCGATGTAAAACGAAACGCCTTCATGCAGTTCCTGCACCATCTTTCGAAGCTCCGGCGGCACGATATCGCCTGTCTTGAAGTGGCGCTGGTACAGCGTTCCCAACAACAAAACCTTGGAGCCCAGTCGGTACTGGGCGTCCTCGGTGCGCTGGATGTAGCCGAAGCGTTCCAGCGATACCGCCAAACGCAACACCGTGCTCTTGTACAAGCCCGTCCTCTTGGACAGATCGGACAGAGACGTCCGCTCGTCGGACAACGCATCCAGGATGGACAGGGCGCGTTCTACCGCGGCCACGCCGCCTTCATCGCTCATGCTTTCTCCCTTAGCCAGAGTGGGCAGTTTACAGACTGCCACGAACCGTTGGCGCCACGACAGCGTAGCGGCCTGTCAGGGCATACAACCTAGAGGCAACCCTGGTTACTTTTTTTTAGAACCTCGTTATGCTCAGTGAAACGAATGAACTGCAAGGTGTTTCTCCAGAGGGGGCGTGATGGGAAGCGAGACATTACCGCGGTACGAACACTGGATTGAAGGCGCGGATGCCGCGCCGGCCAGTGGCCGCTACCTGCCCACGGAAGACCCGTTTTCGGGGCGCGTCTGGGCCTCGATCGCACGCGGTGACGCCGAAGACGCGCGTCGCGCCGTCGAGTCGGCGCACCGTGCATTCACCACCGGCCCCTGGCCGCGGCTGACCGCCTCCGAGCGCGGTCGTCGCCTGTGGCGTCTAGGCGACCTGATCGTCGCCCATGTCGACCACTTGGCCGAGATCGAGCAGCGCGACAACGGCAAGCTGGGCACCGAGGTGCGCGCGCAGGTGCGTTACATGGGCGACTACTTCCGCTATTACGCCGGCTTGGCCGACAAGATCGAAAGTTCGGTGCTGCCCACCGACAAGCCTGGCGTCTTTGCGTACACCCGCTACGAGCCCAAAGGTGTCATTGCGATCATCACGCCCTGGAATTCGCCGCTGACCTTGACCAGCTGGAAACTGGCGCCGGCGCTGGCTGCCGGGTGCACGGCGGTGGTCAAGCCGTCCGAATTCACCTCGGCCTCGATGATCGAATTTGCACGGCTGATGGAGCAGGCCGGCATCCCCGCCGGCGTGGTCAACGTTGTCACCGGCCTGGGCCCGGAGGTCGGCGAAGCGCTGGTGACGCACCCGGCGGTGGCCCACGTGGGCTTCACCGGTGGCACGGTGGCGGGCCGTCGCATCTACGAACTGGCCGCCAGGGGCCTGAAGACCGTCACGCTGGAGCTCGGTGGCAAGTCGCCGAACGTGGTCTTCGAGGATGCAGACCTCGAACAGGCCGTCAAGGGCACGGTGTCGGGCATCTTTGCCGCTTCGGGGCAGAGTTGCCAGGCGGGTTCGCGACTGCTGCTGCAGTCGTCGATCCACGATCGTTTTGTCGGCATGCTGGTCGACTTCATCGCCTCGGCCAAGCTCGGCGACCCGGCCCTGCCAGACACCCAGATCGGCCCGATCTCGACGCGGCCCCAGTTCGACAAGATTATGTCGTACATCGAACTGGCCAAATCGGACGGTGCACGCTGCGTGTTTGGCGGGCGGTCGCGGCCCGACCTGGGTGCCGGCCAGTTTGTCGAACCGACCATCTTCGTGGACGTGCGCAACGACATGCGCATCGCGCAGGAAGAGGTGTTCGGGCCGGTGCTGTCGGTGATCCGCTTCGACGACGAGGAAGACGCCATCCGCATCGCCAACGACATCGAGTTCGGACTGGCTGCCGCCGTGTGGACCCGCGATCTGCGGCGCGCGATGATGATGACGGAGCGACTGCAGGCGGGCACGGTCTGGGTCAACAACTACCGCGCTACTAGTTTCACCTCGCCCTTCGGCGGCTACAAGGCCTCCGGCATCGGCCGCGAATCGGGCAGCGAAACGATCAAGGAATACCTGAACACCAAGTGCGTGTGGGTGTCCTCCGATCTGGACGTGCCCAACCCCTTCATCCGCCGTTGAGCGCGACGTGATGATGTGCCCTGCCCTGGTGAACCTGCGATGAGCAAAGCGCTGGACGGCATCCGAGTGCTGGACCTGACGAATGTGCTGGCCGGGCCGCTGTGTGCTTACCAGCTGGCGCTGCTGGGGGCCGAGGTCATCAAGGTCGAAACGCCTCGAAGTGGCGATCTGGCGCGCCAGCTTGGCAATGACGCGGGCCTGAATGCCAGCCTCATGGGAGCCTCGTTCCTGGCGCAGAACGGCGGCAAGCGGTCGGTCACGGTCGACCTGAAAACAGTGCAGGGCAAGGAGGTGCTGCGGCGGCTGGTGGCGCGCGCCGACGTGCTGATCGAGAACTTCCGGCCCGGTGTGATGGCGCGCCTTTCGCTGTCGCACGAGGATCTGCGGGCCATCAACCCGTCGCTGGTCTATTGCGCCATCAGCGGTTTTGGGCAGCAGGGGCCGCTTAGCGCCGCGCCGGCCTACGACCAGATCATCCAGGGCTTGTCCGGCATGATGAGCATCACCGGTGACGCCACGAGTGCGCCGCTGCGCGCCGGGTACCCGGTGGCCGACACCATCAGCGGCATCACCGGGGCATTTGCCATCGCTGCGGCGCTGGTGCGGCGCCAGCGCACCGGCGAAGGCGGGTTCATCGACGTCTCCATGCTCGACTCGGCGCTGGTCACGATGGGCTGGGTTGTGTCGAATTACCTGATCGCCGGCACCGAACCCGAGCCGCACGGCAACAGCAACTTCACCGCGGCCCCGTCAGGCACCTTCCGGACCGGCGAGGGCCTGATCAACATCGCAGCCAACAAGCAGGAGCAGTTCGAGGCGCTCGCAGGGGTGATCGGACGCGAAGCCTTGATCTCCGACCCCCGATTCGCTGAACGCGAGGGCCGTAAGAAAAATCGCGCAGCCCTGACGGCAGAAATCGAAGCCGCGCTCGCAGCACGGCCCGCCATCGAGTGGGAGCAGTTGCTCAGCGCCATCGACGTACCGGCCGGGCGGGTGGCCAGCGTGCCCGATGCACTCGCCTCGCCCCAGATCGCTGCACGGGGCCTGTTGCAGACCTTCGCCGACGCACCCGGTGTCGGGCGCGACGTGACGGTGGCACGCGCTGGCTTCAAGCTCAGCGGCGGCGATCCCGTCGCGGCCATGCCGCCGCCGCGCCTGGGTCAGCACACACAGGCCATCCTCGCCGAGTTGGGTTACACGGCCGGCGAGATCGAGGAACTCCGCAAGGCAGGTGCCGTATGACCACGACCGATGTGGGCCGCATGGCCGACGAGGCACGCCGCTGGTGGTCGACGGCCATCGTCGACATTGAGCCCGGGAAAATCAATATCCGCGGTTATCCGATCCAGGACCTGATTGGGCGCCTGAGTTATCCGCAGATGGTCTGGCTGATGCTGCGTGGCGAACTGCCACAGGACGCCCAGGTGCGGCTCATGGAGGCGGCCATGGTTGCCGCGGTCGACCATGGGCCGCATGCGCCGTCCATCGCGATTGCCCGCATGGCCACCACCTGCGGCCTGCCGGTCAATGGTGCGATGGCCTCGGCCATCAACGCGCTGGATGGCATCCACGGCGGCGCGGGTCAGCAGTGCATGAGTCTGATGTACGGCATCGTGCAGCAGTGCGGGGACAACGCGGTCACGCGGGACCATGTCGAGCAGGCGCTGGACGCGTTTGCGGCCAAGCAGGGCAAGATCGTCCCGGGCTTCGGCCACCGGTGGCACGACGTCGACCCCCGCGCGGTGCGGCTGCCGGCGCTGGTCAACGAGGCCCGGCAAGCGGGCTATGTTGGCGGGCGTTACGCCACCGTCAGCTCGTTGATCGAGCAGGTGATCAGCAAGCGCAAAGGGGTGCCGATCCCGATGAACATCGACGGCGCCACCGCGATGATCTATTGCGAACTCGGGTTCGACCCGCAACTCGGGCGCGGCCTGTTCATCCTGTCGCGTTCGGTGGGCATCCTGGCACACGCCTGGGAACAGATCGAGCAGGGTGGCCGCATCAAGGGGCCGATGCCACCCAGCTTCGGCTACCGCTACACGGGGCCCGCACGGCGCCCATTCGATGTCAGCACGGACACCGCAGCCCCAACGGCCGACGGTGCGACCGGGCAGACGCATTCACGGAGCGAGACATGAAGAAGCTGATTTCAGAGCAACTGGTCACCTACCTGGAAGAGCGGGGTGTTGAGCACATCTTCGGGCTGTGCGGGCACACCAACATCGCCGTGCTGTCGGCGCTGTCCAACAGCAAGATCAAGTTCATCAGCACACGCCACGAACAGGTGGCGGCGCACATCGCCGACGGCTACGCCCGCGCCAGGAAGACGACCGCCGTGGTGCTGTCGCACCTGGGCCCGGGATTGACCAACGCGGCCACGGGCGTGGCCAATGCGGCGCTGGATTCGATCCCGATGGTGGTGATTGCGGGCGACGTGCCCAGTCACTACTACGGCAAGCATCCGCATCAGGAAGTGAACCTTCATGCGGACGCCGCGCAGTCCGAGATCTACCGCCCCTTCGTCAAGCGCGTGTGGCGCGTCGAGCGGCCCGATCTGTTCCCGCAAATCATCGACAAGGCCTTCCAGTTGGCCGCGTCGGGTCGGCCCGGTCCGGTGCTGGTGTCGGTGCCGATGGACATCTTCTCGATGCAGGTGGACACCCAGTTGTTCGAGTGCCTGAGCCGGCACACCCGCGCCTTGAGCGCGCCGTCGATCGACGACGAGACCGCCGAACGCATCGTGCGTGCACTGGCCGATGCCCATTCGCCGGTGGTGCAGGCCGGCGGCGGGGTGATCCTGGCCGATGCCGCAGAGGAGTTCCGCGCATTTGTGGACCACATGGGTCTGCCGGTGGCCCACAGCCTGATGGGCAAGGGTGTGCTGCCAGACGACCATCCACTGACGCTGGGCATGACTGGCTTCTGGGGCACCCGCTTCATCAATGAAAAGTGCCGCACCGCCGATTGGGTGATCGGCCTGGGCACCCGGTTCGCGGAGGCCGACTGCAGTTCATGGGAACCGGAGTACACCTTCAGTTTTCCGCCGGCCAAGTTGATTCACATCGACATCGACCCCAGCGAAATCGGACGGAACTTCCCTGTCGCGATCGGTGCGGTTGCCGATCTCAAACAGGCCCTGAGTGTGCTGAACCGCGTGGCGCGCCGCCTGTTCCCCAAGGGCCGCTCCAGCGAGGCCCTGCAGCGCGAGATTGCGGCGTACCGCGCAAATTTTGCGGCCGAACAGGTTCCACACCAGGGCAACGATGCCTATCCGATGCGCCCCGAGCGCATCCTGTCCACGGTGCGCGCGGTGCTGCCCCGGGATGCCATCATTACCACCGACGTCGGCTGGAACAAAAACGGTGTGGGCCAGCAGTTCCCGATCTTCACACCGGGCAGCATCCTCACACCCGGTGGTTTTGCCACGATGGGGTTCGGAGCGCCCGCGGCTATCGGCGCGAAGATCGCCTGCCCCGACCGGGTCGTTGTGGCGCTGGTCGGCGACGGCGGCTTCGGGCAGAACCCCGCGATGTTGGCAACGGCCGCCGAACAGCAGGTGCCGGTGGTCTGGATCATCATGAACAACAACGCCTTCGGCACCATCGCAGGCCTGGAGATGGCCCACTTCGGCACGGCCTTCGGCTGTGTCTTCCGGCGTGACGGCGAGCCCTACCATGTCGACTATGCCGCCATCGCACGGGCCTACGGGCTGGATGGCGTTCGCATCGAATCCGCAGCCCAGTTCAAGCCGGTGCTGGAGGCGGCAGTGGCCTCTGGCAGACCGTGTGTGATCGACGTGGCCATGATGAACGAGCCCGTGCCCACAGCGGGGCACTGGAACATCATGGACATCTATTCACCTGATCGGCGGGTACACCATGCAGCCGTCAACTAGGCCTGCCCGCCGTAGCTTGCAGCTGCTGGCGACAACCAAGGTTTCCCCCATGCCGCCGCCATGCAAGCCCGCGCCTGTTCGCCTGGCGTCATGCATCGCAAGAGGTCGCGCTTCGGGGGGCTTTCCCCGGTACTCGGCGCCGACGGGGATGCGTCGAGAATTGCCACTGGCCTGCACCCCACCGCCATGGCGATGGGCCTTGACGCAACCGACTCACCAACCACCCGCTTTGCCACAGGAGACCTAATCATGACTTTCACCATCAATCGCCGCTCGGCCCTTTTAGCCAGCGCCTCGCTGGCTGCCACTGCGACGCTGCCCGCCTGGGCGCAGAGCAAATCCCTGCGCTTCGCCGCCGTCTTTTCGGACAAGGACATCCGTGCCGAAATGATGCGCATGTTCGCCCAGGCGATCGAGCCTGACTACAAGGTCGAGCCCTTCCTCAATTCAACGCTGTTCAAGCAGGGTACCGAACTGGTTGCGCTGCAACGCAACAACCTGGATATGGGCAATATCGCCCCGCAGGATTTCTCCAAGCAGATTCCGGCCTGGTCGATCCTGACCTCGGCCTATCTGTTCCGCGACGCCGACCACCTCAAGACTTTCTTCGCCAGCGACTTGGGCGCTCAGATGAAGAAAATGGTTGAAGATCAGGTGAAGGTGAAGATTCTGGGCCCCACCTTCTTCGGCACCCGCCAGGTTGGCCTGAAGGTCAAGAAGAAGATCAACACACCAGCCGACATGGCAGGGATCAAGCTGCGGATGCCCGGCGGGGATGCCTGGCAATTGCTCGGGCGTTCTCTTGGCGCCAATCCCACGCCAATGGCCTACGCCGAGGTGTACACGGGCCTGCAGACCGGCGCCATTGACGGCCAGGACAATCCGATGCCCAACGTCCAGAACATGAAGTTCTTCGAGGTGATGTCGCAGATCGTGTTGACCTCGCACCTGGTGGCCTTCGACCTGCTGACCATGAACCTGAAAACATGGCAATCGATGTCGCCGGCGATGCAAGGCAAGGTTCAGGCCGCAGCCGACTCGGCCCTGGCCTGGAGTGCCGCGGAACATACGAAGCGCGAAAATGAATTGGCCGACAATTTCAGAAAGCAGGGGCTGGACGTCTACAAGCCCAACATTGATGCCTTCCGGGACTACGCGCAGAAGGTCTATCTGGCGTCGGACGAGGCCAAGAGCTGGCCTGCAGGCATGCTGGACAAGATCAACGCACTGAAATGATCCTGCACTCCGCTGGCCACAGACCGTGACTGGCGGAGTTGATTCAAAATCCTGAAAAAGGGACCGGTGCCATGGCTTTCAGGACGAGTGGGCGCCAGCTGACCGCGTCCATGCGGCGATTCGCCGAACACGTTGCGGCGGCGTTCATCGCGATCATCTTTGTAGCGTTCATCATCCAGATCGTCTTCCGGTACGTGTTCAATCTGCCGGTGGGTTGGACGTCGGAACTGTCGGTGGTCGCTTGGTTGTGGCTGGTCCTGTGGGGCGCCGCGTTTGTGCTCCGGGACGACGAGGAAATCCGCTTTGATTTGCTGACAGCCATGCTGGGGCGCCGTAGCCGCATTGTTGCCGGCCTCATCGGCACGGCAAGCATCGTGGTGCTGTTCGTGATTTCCTTTCCCGCGACCTTTGCCTATGTATCGTTCATGAAGGTCGAGCGCACCTCTTACCTGAACGTGCGTTTTGACTGGTTGTTTTCCATCTACCTGCTGTTTGCCGCAGCCGTCATTGTGCGCTACGCCTGGAACTTCGTGCAATTGTTGCGCGGCATCGATCCGGCGCCGACGGACTCGCCAGGCACCGGGGAGACCTCGTGAACTTCACCAGTCCCTTCTCGCTCGGCCTGGTCGCCATCGTTGCGCTCAGCCTGCTGGGGGTGCCCGTCGGCCACGCCATGATCGGCGGCTCCATCCTGTACCTGTACCTGAAGGGTGCCGACATGGGCACCGCGGCCGAACAGTTGCTCAACGGTACCTACGGCAGCTACCTGCTCCTGGCCATACCGCTGTTCATACTGGCCGCGACCTTCATGAGCACAGGCAGCATCCTGGACCGCCTGTTGCGGTTTTGCAATGCACTCGTGGGCAGGTTCCCGGGTGGACTGGCGCAGGTCAACGTGCTGCAGAGCATCGTCTTCGCGAGCATGTCGGGTTCTGCTCTGGCCGACGCCGCCGGCTCTGGCAAGATGATGCAGGAGTTGATGACGCGCGGCGGAAAGTATTCCAAGGAGTTTGCCGCCGCGCTGACCGCCGTGTCCGCCGTCATCGGGCCGATATTGCCGCCTTCGATACCGATGGTGCTGTATGCGCTGGTGTCCGACACCTCGATCGGCTACTTGTTCATGGCCGGGGTCCTGCCGGGGTTGCTACTGGGCGCCGTACAGATGACTCTGATCTACGTCATGGCCAAGCGCCGTGGCTTCGCCACCGAAGAACCGGTGCCGCTGCGCGACATGCCCCGGATTACCAAGGAGGCCATCCCGGCGTTGATGCTGCCCGTCATCCTGCTGGGCTGCCTGTACAGCGGGATCACCACCCCGACGGAGGCCGCGGCCGTGGCCGCAGCCTATGCGTTGCTGGTGTCGGCGGTACTTTACAGATCCATCCGCTGGAAGGACATCTACAACTCGCTGCTGTCCAGCGCACGCATCAGCATCTCCATCGGCATGCTGATTGCCGGTGCGCTGGTGTTCAATTACGTGATCACGGCAGAGAACATCCCCGCGTCGCTGAGTGTGGTGCTGAAGGCCTACGACCTGTCGCCGCTTGGTTTCCTGCTTCTGGTCAATATCGTGCTGCTGGTGCTGGGTTGTTTTCTTGAAGGGTCGACCATCATCCTGGTCATCCTGCCGGTGATGCTGCCGACGGCACAGGCCCTGGGCATCGACCCGGTCCACTTCGGCGTGGTGGCCATCGTCAACATCATGATCGGGCTCGTCTCGCCACCCTATGGTCTGCTGCTTTTCATGATGACCAAGATCGCGGGGGTGCGCTTGAAGGATCTGGTCCGCGAAGTGCTGCCGTTCCTGGGTGTCATGTTGGTGGCACTCGCGCTGATCACCCTTTTTCCCGACTTTGTGCTGTTCCTGCCCAGGCTGGCAGGCTACAAGGGGCCCTGACATTCTGACGATGTCTCGGCGCAGGGGTCTTTGCCCCCAAGCCGTTCGGTGAATGACAAGATTGACGTCGAACCGTGCGACACCAGGTAAAACCATGACCCCGATATTCCTGCTGAATGGCCCCAACCTGAACCTGCTTGGTGAACGGGAGCCCGCGCTCTACGGACACACCACGCTCCAGCAGATCGAGCAACGTTGTCATGCGATGGGACACACCTTGGGTCTGAAGGTCGACTTCCGGCAGAGCAACGAAGAGGGGCAGCTGATCAACTGGGTTCATGAAGCGCGCCGGACGGCTGCCGGCATCGTGATCAATCCGGCCGGCTACTCCTTCACGTCGGTCGCATTGCTGGACGCGTTGAAGGCGTCGGCACTGCCCATCATCGAAGTCCACATCACGAACATCCATCAGCGCGAAGCCTATTACCGGAACTCCCTGGTGTCGCAGACAGCGCGCGGCGTGATTTGTGGTTTCGGTGCGCTGGGTTATGAACTGAGCCTGAGGGCCATGGCAGACATGCTGGGCCTGTCGTTGGCGGCGTTGGATCCGGACACACCGCCAGGATAGAAACTGGCCTTGTGCTGGGGTGGCGTCAACAGCCCGAGCGTGGGCGCGTTCGCCTTTGCAACATGTACATGCTGCAGCGCGCTGCTGGTGTTGTTGAAGGAATCAAGGGTTGTTGTTTTTGGGCTCCTCACCTTGTCAACCATGAAAACCTGCCGCGTTCACCGCTGCAAAAAGTCAGGTTCCCGGCCTATTGATTCGGCCCTCAAACAGTTTCAGGCCGCATACTTCACAAACGGCTCTTGGAAGAAGGTCTTAACGCGTTCAGGTTTGGCCTGCAGCGCCGTCCTGTGATCATCAGCGGCAGCCTGTAGTTTGGCTTTCGTGCGCACCGGAACTTTGCTTCTGATGACGTGCTTGAGGTCTGCGTTCAGTCGTTCTTCGGGGTTCAACTCAGGGCTGTAACTGGGCAGGTAGAACACCTCCATCTTGGTGGCGTTTTCTAGCAACCAGGCCTTCACTGGCTTGCAGTGATGAACGCCCAGGTTGTCCAGGACCAAGAAGATCTTCTTGCCCGTGTCTTTGACCAACGACTCGAAAAATTCGATCAGCCGTTCGTGATTGAAGGCGCCGTCGATGATCATCCAGCGCGCCTTTCCCTGGTTGGTGACCGTGGCAATCATCGATCGCTTCTGGCGTGTCCCACCGATGGCCATCGTCACGGGCGTCTTGCCTTTGGGCGCGAAGCTACGGTCCCGAACATCGGTGTTCACCAGCGCAGTCTCGTCGCCCCAGTGAACCTCGCCGCCCTCGGCCTTTGCGCGCTTGGCGATCTGCGGGTACTGGTTGTCGAGCCAATCTTTGACTGCTGCAGGGGATTGCTCGTACGCGCGCTTGATCGGCTTTTGCGGCGTGAAGCCCCAGCGTGCGAGGTACTTGCCCACCGAGCGCACATGAAGCACAACACCGAATTCGCGCTCAATGAGTTGCATCACGGCGGCGCGGCTCCACAGCGCAAACTCCATCTTCAATTGTTCAGGTCGCTTGTCGCAGATGGTGCGCTGGATGGTCTGCTCTTGCAGCTCGGTCAGCGCGCGATCTTCTCCGCTTCGACGACCGCGTGTGCGCGGCGCCAATGCAGCAAGACCTTCTTCCTCGTAGCGCGCAATGGTCTTGCTCACAGATGTGTAGCTCAGGCCGACTTCTTGGGCAATCTGCGTGCGGGTTCGCCCCCGCTTGTGCGCTCGAATGACTTGTCTGCGTCGCTCGTGTTGCTCACTCGGGCTCAGTCTTCTGGCATCGTCTTTTTCCATGCTCAGTCTGACCCGCTCAGACCCACAAAGTTCAATCTATTTGTGGGCCTTATCTATAGCGCTCTCCGATGCAGCCGGCCAGCCTCAAGGAATCTGCGGTGAATCGGCGCTCTGCGGGCGACCAGGCCTTCGCGGTGAGCCACTTCTGCGTCCAGCAGGGCTCAGCCCGTTGACTCAGCTGCGCCTGCATCCCCTTCTGCCGCGCCGCAATCGCGTTTCAGATCAGCCATTCCACCCGCTGCGCCAGCGCCCGCCAGACGCGGGCAATGTCCTTCGGTGGCGGTTCATCAAACCCGCGCCGGACCCATTCAAGTTCCAACAGCACGGTCATCGAGATCAGGGCCCGCTCGGGCAACGCTGAAACGGTCGCTGGCCACCGCTTGGCGGAATGTGCGTCGTCGGCATCATCGACCTGCAGGATGGCTGGAGCCATTGCGTCGGCCAACCAGGCGCTTCAACGTGCCCAGCGTTCTGGTGCAAGGCCCGAATGCCGGTGAAGCAGCACGGCCTCTTCCATCAGCCCCATGTCGTGCATGATCGGGTCCAGGTCGCCCATGATCCCGGGCGCGCGGGCCCACAGCTCGGCGCGCGAGTGCGAGAGTTCGATGACCGGACCGATGTTGTACCGACGTAGCCCGGAGACCAGGTCGCCCTTCAGGCGGAAGTTGACGATGCGAGGTGCGTCGCGCGCCCCGCTTTGCAGCCGGGTGCCCAGCCCGGACAGGCCCAGCGGCGCCGGATTGAAGGTGACGCCGAGTACGCGCTCCTTGATGGCGACCATGGAGGCCAGAAACCCGCCGAGGGAGTGGCCGCAGACGGCGACGTCGGTTGCGGCGTAGATGCTGCGGACGGCACGAAAGTAGGCCAGCGCCGTATTGAGCTGGCTGTCCCACTGGCCGCTGGACCAACCGGTCGTGTTGGCCAGGTTGTTCGCCCAGTCGACTGCGCTGGTTGGCTGCGTGCCTCGGAACGCCACCACCAGTTTTCCGGTGCGGGGCGTCTGGTACGCGGCGGCGAAGAACCCGTTGGTCGGGTCGCCCAGAAAGTTCTGCCGCGACCAGGCGTAGACCTTCGACCCCTTGGGGCTGCTGCGGTACACGTCGCGGGTGAGGGCGGCAAAGTCGGCGGCACTGGTTTCAATCATGACAAACCCCGGAAGATGAAAAGTACCGGTTGCACTGACACCAGCGCTGGCCCCACCGGCGGTCGCCTAGAAGCGCCAACGCACCCCGCTGGCCATCGAGACACCGCGTGTCTGACCGCTGGCGCGGTCGTCCATCATGACCACGTAGAGATCGGTCAGACTGTCCCAGGCATACACGTAGGCCGCGCTGGTGGTGGTCTGGCGGCGGTCCACCGCCGGGCCGTCGGCCTGCGAGTACGCCATCTGCAGCGACAAGGTTCCGGGCCCGAGCGGCGCGCTGGCGCCGGCCGAGAGGGTGTGGCTGCGTACGTCCAAGCCTCTGTCATGGGTGCCGAAAGCCATGGCAAAGACCTGCACCAGTCCGACGTTGTAGGACCCGCTGAGCTGCCAGGCCGTTTCTTTCGTCGGGTCCTTGATGCCGTCGTCCACATGGACACGCTGCACCGACCCCGACAGCGCCAGCAGGCCGCGCGAGAACAGCACGCTCAGCCCCGCCAGATCGCCCGGGTCCTGCTGCTCACCGCGCGCGAGCATCAGCGTCGTCGTCACACCTTCCAGGTTGGGGCTGGTGTAGCTGAGCGCCTGGTTCCAGTAGAAGTCGCCCTGCACCCCGATCAGGTTGCCGGCGGTGAAGACATGGCGCACCGCCGGCGAGAAGGCCACCGAGTTGCCCAGCGCATTGAAACGCGTCGTCAGGTTGAACATCGTGGTCTGCAGGCGGCCGGCACGCAAGGTGCCGTACTCGCGATGCGCCAGCGACACGAAGGCATTGCGCGACAGCAGCGGGTCCCGGTTGCTGCGGCCGCCCTGCGCGTCCTGCAGCCGGTAGAAGGCTTCCAGCGTGACGCCGGGCGTCCAGCCGTTTTCCAGCCCATAGCTGAAGTTGACGCCGCCAAAGGTGGCGGTCATCGAGTTGCTGTTGAATCGGTGCTCGCGGTAGAGGCCGCTGGGCTCAAAGCGGCCGTAAGACAGGTCCAGCACGCCGTAGTAGCCGTAGTCGGCCTGGGCCTGTGCGCCCAGCGCTGTCAGACCCAGACCGACCGCTACGCACGCGTGGCGTGCCCTTTGCATCGCGGTGACCATGTGTTCCCCCGGGTTGTTTTTTGAATGGGTCATGGCTCAGCTGACCGTCGTCGACGTGGTGAACAGGATCCACAGCGCGTTCATGGCGGCGTGCGCCAGCACGCACCAGCGCAGCCGGCGCCAGCGGTTGTAGAGCAGGCCGATGGCCGCTGCTGGCACCACCACGCCCAGTGCCAGCAGGTCCTGCCGTGCCCAGACATGCACCAGCGCGACCACCAGCGCCAGCGCCAGCGCTGCTGCCGTCGGCGACAGCGCGTGGCGCGACCGCATCAGGGCGTCTTGCAGGCCGACGCGGAACACGGTTTCTTCCAGCAGCGGAGCGACCAGCAACAGCATGACGACCAGGCTGGGCGCGGCCGAAGCAGCGCTGGCGCTGGACAGCGCCGCCGCTGCCAGCAGTACGGTGGCAGCCACCGGCACGACCGTGTGCGGTTCGGTGCGCATGATCAGCGGCGCCGGCGCGCCGACTCGCGCCGCCACAGCGCCAGCGCGGCCCCCAACGCCAGCAGCCACAGCGTGGGGTCGGTCAGCGTTGGCCGGTTCACGATCGTGCAGCCCCCACCGCTGAGCGCATCGACCTTTCTCGCCGTGCCGCTCAGCTGCAACTTGCGCTGCGCCGGATCACTGTCTTCACCGATCAGCAGCAAGCCTGTTGATGCGCCTTCAGCCTGCGGCTGGTACGTGATGTCGACGCTGCAGGCGCTGTCGGCGGGCAGATCGAACGGCAGGGCGGGGCAGCTGCCGCCGCTGAGCGCAAACGGGCCCGTGACCCGCAGCGCCGTCATGCGCAACGCGGCCCCGCTGCTGGTGATCGTGATGGACTGCGGTGCCGAGCGCGAACCGGCCGCCAGCGTGCCGAACGACAGCGCGTCGACCGAGGTGGACATCGCGGCGGTGGGCCCGCCGATGCCGGTGCCCTGCAGCGTCAAGGCCGGTGGCAGGCTGTTGCCGGCAGCCAGTTGCAGCGCCACCTGCTTGACGCCGGACTGTACCGGCGCAAACACCACGTAGACGCGGCAGGTTGTGCCTTCGAACAGCACGACCCCGATCTGGCAGGCGTCAGCCCCGTCGACATGGCCAAAGTTCGCACGGTCCAGGCCGACCGCGTTCAGCAAGGTCAGTTTCACGCCGCCCGGGCCGCGGTTGGCCAGCGTCAACGGCTGGGGCGCCGAGGCGGTGCCCACGGCCACTTCGCCAAAGTTCAGCGTTGCCGATGCCGGCTCCCAGGCCAGCACCGGCGCTGCAGCGAGGGCGCCTTTGCCCACCAGTTGCGCACTGTGCGGCGAGTCGGCCGCATTGCTGGCCAGCGTCACCGTACCGCTGTAATCAGCGCCCGCCGACGAGGCACCGAAAGCCACCGGGATGTCGCAGGTCGCGCCCGCCGCCAGCGTCGTGCCGCACGACGAACCCGGTACCAGGCTGAAGCCTGCACCCTGCACCGTCACGCTGGCCAACAGCAGGTCGGCCGTGCCGGTGTTCTTGAGCTGCAGGTTGCGTGTCGGGTAAAGGCCTCCGACCGCCTGGTCGCCGAAGTTCAGCGGCAGCGGCGACAGCCCTACCACTGGCACCGGCACCGGGATGCCGTTGCCCGACAGCGCGATCGTGACGTCCGCGTTGACCCGGGCGTTGGACTGCACCCGCAGCGTGGCGTTGCGTGCACCCAGCTGCGCAGGGGTGAACTGCAACAGCATTTCGCAGCGCGCGCCGATGGCCAGCGGCGAGCCGATGACGCAGCTGCCGCTGCGGCTGAAGTCGGCGAAATGGGCGCCGCCCAGCGTCAGGGCGCTCACGGTCAAGGGCGCCGTGCCGGTGTTGGTCAGCGACACCGTCAAGGCACTGCTGGTGCTGCCCCGTTGCTGGTCACCGAAGTTCAGCGCTTGTGCCGAGAACGCGGCCTCGCCCTGGGGCACCGGCTGCCCAGTGCCCTGCAGTGCAACCGCTTGCGGGCTGCCGTAGGCGGCGTGCTCGATACCCAGGCTTGCCGCGCGCAGGCCTTCCAGCGTGGGCAGGAAGCGCAGCGTCAGCGCGCAGCTCTGACTGGCGTTGATGGCCAGGCCGGCACGGCAGGCGCTGGCCGCGTCGACGCTGTAGTCGGCCAGCGCCGCACCGGTGACGGGCAGCCCGGTGGGTGTCAATGGCGACGGTGTGTTGTTGGTCAGCAGCAGCGTGGCCGTGGTGGCGGTGTTGACGATCGACGACGGGCTCAGGACGGCGGTCGACAGCGTCAGCGGCAGCACTGCACGACCGCTTAGCGTGCCTGACTGCGCGGCCGGGTTGGCGTCGCCGCCCGTGCCGGTGAACGACACGGTCAAGGTCGTGCTGCGGTCGTCGGTATCGCCCGGCGAAGGTGCTGCGGGTTGGAACCGGTACAGCAGGGTGCAGGATCCACCGCCGCCCGCCACCTGCCCCGCGGTGCCGGGGCAGGTGCCGCCGACGACGGCAAAGTCCGCCGCACGGGTAGACGTGACGGCGTAGTTGACCGCCCGTGTGCGCGGGTTGTTGAGGGTCACCGTGGCTGTGGTTGTCGTGGCAAAACCGATGGCTGTGCTGGCAAACGCACTGGTCGGGAAAGTGACCGTCGGCGAGGGCAGCGCAACCGGGGTGCCGCGCAAGGTGATGGCCAGCGCGCCGGCGTTGTTGTCGGCGTCGGTGTTGATGGTGAGTGTCGCGCTGCGCTCTACGTTCACCGGTGCGTTCAACGGTGGCGTGAAAGTGACCGTGACCGTGCACGGTGACCCCGATGCCAAGGTGGCGTTGACGCCGCTGTTGCAGCTGGTGCCGACGCTGAAGTCAGCCGGATTGGTGCCGCTGAGCGCGCCGGGCAGTTTCGGGTCAGCGGTGAAAGTCAGGGGCATGGTGCCTACGCCGCTGAACTGCGCGGTTTTCGGCGTGGCCACGCCCGACTGCACGTCACCGAACAGCAGCGACAACGTGGTCGGGCTGATCAGCGGCTGCGGGCCTGTGGCCGTGACGCTGACGCTGCCGGGGCTGCCGGCCGCGTTGTGCGCCACAGTGAAGGTGGCGGCGTAGGTGTCGGGCGCTGTGGTCAAGTTTGCCGCGGTGGGTGTGAATCGCAGCCAGACCTCACAGCTGGCGTTGCCGTCCAGCAGCGGCGTGCTGCTGCAGGCCAAGGGGCGCGCCGTGTCCGCCGGGGACTGCGTGAAGGCCGTCGATCCGCTGGCGCGTGTGATGCTGGAAACGGCCAAGCTGGCATTGCCCGTGTTTTTCAGCGTGCCTACCAACAGGTCGGCGGACCGGTTCAGTCGCGCCGAAAACGGTCCGGCGGCGGCAGTGAACTGGTAGACCGGCGGCAGGACCGTTCCGGTCAGGGTGATCGACCGCGAATGGGGCAACACGGCGGACACCGGCGTCAGGAAGGCAACAGCGAGCGTGCCCGTCCGGGTCGTCGGGGTGCCCGGCTGGGGCTTGAACGTGACGGTTACGGTGCACGAGCCCGGCGTGCCCGGCGTGCCGGCCGGGACGGTGCCGCCGCAGGTGCTGGAAAGACCGGATTGTGGAAAGTCTTGCGTGTTGGCGGCCACGGTGGTGGTGAACGCCACCGACTCGCTGCGCGGATTTTCAATCACGAAAGTGGCGGTGCGCGCCTGGTTGATGGCGGCGGCCGGCGTGAGGGTCAGGCTCCCCGTGTCGACCCGCAGGTCGCGCACGCACGTCAGGTAGTTCACCACCGCCTGTGCGTCTGCGTCGGCAGCGCCAGCCAGGCCGGTCATCGACGCGTTGACGCCGGTGATGCGTGTTCTCAGGCGAGAGAGCCGCGTGGCATCGTTGTCCGGGGGCGATGTGCCCAGCCACGATTCGAACAGCCCGAGCGTCGTTGAACCGGCACCGGTACTGGCGGCGATGGCGGGCGGGTTGCCCGTGCCGCCGTGACAAGCTGCGCAGGTGCCCACGCCGTAGTTGGTGGTGGTCCATTGCACCGGTGCCACGCAAGCGCCAGAGGGTGGTTCAGTCTGGGCCTGCACCGCACTGACAGCGCCCACCGCTAGCGCCAGGGTCAGCCCAGCCCTGCGCAGCGACCGGCCGCCATTTGGCGTCAAGTGATTCGACATGATGGGCTCCTGAGCAACTGGGTCGAGCACAAGTGCAGTGAGAGTCAAACGCAATCCACGACCCGAAACTCCACCCGCCGGTCCAGCGCATCGCGCAGGTCGTCGGTGCCCAGGCCGACCAGGGCCTCGCGCGAGCCGACGCCGGCCATGCTGAGGCGGGCGGACAGGGCACGGTTCTGGCGCACCAGCATGTCGGCCACGGCTTCGGCGCGCTTGCGTGACAGGGTCTCGTTCAGCCGCGCACTGCCGGTGCGGCTGGTGTGCCCGACGACACGCACACAAACCGCCACCCGGCCGGTCACCTGGGCCAGCGACTTGATCCACATGTCGTACTGCTGGGCCAGGTCGCCGATGCTGTTGAAGTTGGTGCCGCCGGGTTTGAACAGCAACTTCAGCGGCAGCTTCTCTTCGTGCAGGCCGGAAGCGACGAGGCGGTCGAAGGCGTCGCGCGCGGCGTCGCGCTGGCCGAGCTGCCAGTTCGTCAGGTACAAGCCGTTGAGCACACGCAGGTCGCCCGCGTCGGCCAGCTTGCTGGCTTCCTTGTAAAGCTGATTGGCCTGCGCGAGTTTGCCGTCGTCATAGGCGATGGCAGCCTCGTTGACGACCGCCGCTGCGGGCAGGCGCGCCAGATAGTCCGGGTCCGCCGGGTCGCCGATGCGGGTCTTGACCTGGCAGGAGTTGATGTAGCCGGCAACCGTCTTGTCCTTGTGCCAGGTCGGGCTGTCGCTGTAGTACTTGAGCGGCGTCGGGTCGACCGATGCCGTGGTGGCGCGGTCCAGGCTCTTGGCCACCACGGTGCCGGTGCGCAGGTCGATCAGCGTCAGCCAGACCCGAAAGGCGTCGGGTACGGTGTCGATGGAACGTTCCACCGTCACCGGTGTCAGCGTGCCGATCAGCAGCAGGGGTCGGCCCGCCAGGGCCTCGCGTGTCAGCGGCTGCACCTTCCAGCCGTCGGCGCGCGCTTTCACCAGGCCCTCGAGCTGGTCGCCCATGCTGACGGTGCTGACGGTCTGGCCGCCGGTGTTGGCGTCGATCAGCGGGTCGATCACCAGCACGCGCGCCTCGGCGCCGAGCACGCCGCCGGCGTCGGCCAGCAACTGGGCGCCGGCACGCCTGACCGCGGCCTTGAACTCGATCGGCGGCGGGGCGACAAATTCGCGCTCCGGCGCGGGCGGCGCCGGGGTCTGCGTCCTGGGCGTGGTGGCGACAGGCGCCTGGGCCACAGGCCGCGCGACCGGGGCGGCGGTGGGTGCTGCGGCCCGGACTGCGGCCGGTTGTGGCGACATGGGTGCGGCCTGGGGTGCTGCGGCGGGCACGGGCGCCGCTTTGGGCGTGGCCGCTGCAGCCGCCGGGGCGGTCGGTGCCTGCATTGGCCGCTCGACACCGGCGCAGGCGCCGAGCAGGCCCAGGCAGAGCAGCCAGGCGCCGGTGCGATGGCGTTGGCGATGGCGCGGATTGATCATGGAGGTTTCCTCGGCGCGGTTGGCTTGGCCGCTCATTGGCGCGTGTACGCGGGGTCGGGCAGCGCCTTGGTGCAGCCGAAAAACTGCTGCATCAGCGCTGCCAGAGCGGGTTCTTCGGCCACGCGCTCGAAGGCGCGATCGCGTGAGATCAGGGCGTTCGGCATGCTGGCGTTGACCGCCAGATCGGGCGAGCCGCCGCACACATGCACGTTCTTCTGTGTCGAGCCTGCGGGCACGACGATGCGCTGCGGCTCGGCGTCCCAGTCGAAACCCTGGAAGGCGACATGGCAGGTGCGGCAGGAGGCACCGACGATCTCGCGGTACACGGTCGCGGCACCCGGGCGCGTCACATCCAGCGCCTGCCACGCCGGCGGCACGTAGGACTCCTGGAGTTCGCTGCGGGTGTCGTTGGCATACCAGCCGTTGACCAGGTTGCGCACCGCGTTGCTGGCGCTGTCGCGCCAGGTTTCGCGCACGAGTTTGTTCAGGCCGTGGATCGACATCTGCTGCGTGTCCTTGCGCAGCGCGCCGGACGATGAAAACAGGTAGTTGCCGTTGTCGAAGGGCAGGAAACCGGAGCCCAGGTTGGGCGACGGGTTGCCGGCCTGCGGGAAGCGTCCGCGGTACTGATTGCCGCCATGGCAGGCGACACAGGTGCCCGGCATGTACTTCTCGCCTCGCCCGTCCAGGTTCACCGACAGCAGCAGCCCGCCGTCCGGCCCGAAGGTCAGGAACTTGGTGAAGGGCTTGCTGCCGTTGACGCCCGGCGTCACCGACCATTCCATGGCCACGCAGGCGACCAGCTTCTCGTCGGCCAGCGCCGTGTCGATCACCTGATCCACCTCTCGCTGGCTGCGGCCCTCTGGTCCCGGGTGGTTGCAGACGACAAAGGCGATGTTGTCGGGCGCCGACTGGGTGGCCACCATGCGGCGCACCAGGTTCAGGTCCATCTTGTTGACGTAGGTGGCAGCCACTTCGACATTGCCCGTGGCATGGGCGCCGAACTTGTGCTGGCGCCGCCAGTCCGCCAGCGAAATCGGGTTCAGCATGTTGCCCTGGGCGTCGCAGTCCTGGACGGCGCCGAACGATTTGTAGTAGAGGCAGGCGCCGGCGCGTGTGTCCAGGCCCCGGAAAGCGAGGAACCGGTTGGTGCCTGGCAGGCTGTTGGAAGGCGCGCCCGCAAGCGCCAGTTCCACCACCGCGCCACGCACGCTGCCTTCGGGGCCGTTGGCCACCATCTTGACGATGCGCGGGTGCTTGTTCGGCAGCACCCCTGACAGTTCGACCTTCGTGTCGGCATCGTAGCCCGCGCCCGTGGCAGCGCGCACGGGCAGCAGGATGTCGATGCCCTCGCAGCGCACGCGCAAATTCAGCTGGGCCTGCACCGGCACCGCGGCGTCGATGGCGTAGTCGCCAAACTGGTTGACCTCGACCGCCGGCGCGAGGGCGCTGCCGTCGATCAGCTGAAGCTGCGCCGTGGCGCGCAAGCTCCGGCCGGTGAACTCGTTGCGGTGGTGGCACACGCCGCCGTCGGCGAAGCCGAGGTGGCCGTACAGCCGCAGGTTATGGGCCGGGTCCGTGGGGGGCTGCAGCGTGCTCGAGATGGCGCTGATCGCCGTGGGGGTGACGACGGGCGCGTCCAGCGGCCTGCTCGCATTGCAGGGCGCCAGCGCAATGCCGCGGCCGGCTGCACAGTAGACCTTCAGCGCAGCGTCGTTCGCCAGCTGGGGCAGGTCCAGGCGCCCGGTGGCGTCGGACTCGCCGGCAAACACCACCTCGTTCGCCGCGTTGCGCAGTTCGACCCGTACCGACGGCATGTAGATGTAGCGCTCAACATCGTTGCCGCCGTTGGGGTTGGCAAAAAAGTACCCCGTGCGAACGAAGCTGAGCCGTCCGGTGCCGCCCTCCGACCCGGTGAAGGCCAAGGCGGTGCGGTTCACTGGCGCGCGCACCGGGGCCGCGATGTCGAGCGTGTCGGACGACACCGCGTACTGCTGTTCAGCAACGCCGCCCTTGCCGTCGGTCACCGTGACATAGGCGAAATGCAGGCCCGGGCCGGCGGGCAGTGTCCACACGGTGGACCGGGCGTCGCGGTTGTCGATGGCGCCGGCGGTGACGCGCCAGTTGTAGTGCAGCGTGTCGCCGTCGGGATCGGTGGCCTCGACGGTGAGCGTGGTCTTCTCGGTCCCGCTGCCGGCCTTGGTGCCAGTGCCGCCACCGCAGGAGCCGAGCAACAAGGCCGCCGCCAGCGCGCTGAAAATGCCGATCCGGCGTTCTCTCGATTGCGTCCGCATCCGAAATCCCCTCATCTCAGTGTTCAACCCTGTCGACCCGGTTGCGGTGGCCACCGCAGACCACAGGCGATCACCGCTCAGAACACAGTAGGCGCCTTAATCCCCAAAGGCGCATCCATAGTTACGTGGAGGAAGCAATCGCACGAATGTAGAAGTCCGCTTACTTGCACTTCAGCGTCTTCATGCGCGCAAACAGGTCTGGCGAGGCTTCGCCCAGGGAAAGCCGGCTCATGATGCGGGCGCATTCAGGGTCCGGCGTTGCCCGGGGTGCGTCGGCCGTGTGATCGGGCTTTGTGTTTGCCGGCGTCTTGGCCTCGGGCTTGGGCAGCACGGGCTTGGGCGCCGGCACCGGGCGGGCGGGTGCCGGCTCGGCGGGTGGTGCGATGTCGAACGACCATTCGGCGGCGCCGAACGCGCTGTCGCAGGTGGTCGCACCCGCGTCGCATTGCGGTGGCCCGAGTGCTTGCGTTACGTCAGGTGCCCCGGCGCCGAAGCGGCGCAGCCAAGTCGCCCCCTCGGCCTGCCAGCCGGCGGCGGCCAGCTCGCGGGGCCGCCTTGTGAGCACCGCAGCGGCGCGCCAGTGTCCGGGCGCCAGGTCGAGCCGGGTCAGGTCGAGCTCGCCGCGAGTGCCCTCGTTCAATGCGCGATCAGGCACGGTGACCTCGGCGGGCCGTGCAAGAAGCCGCAGCTGGTTTTCTCCCTGGCGTTGCGCGACGAGGTAGAAGTTGCCGGGCGCGGCCGCCACGAAAGAGAGCTTCAACTGGGTTGGCTGCAGCTTCAGCCCCACGCGTGGGTCTTGTTGCGACAGCAGGCGGTCCAGGGCCTCAGCAGCTGACGCCAGCGGGGGCAGCGGCGGTTTGTTGGCTTCGGGCGGCACCGTGGCAGCCCGCACATTTTCTGCCGTCGGTTGCTGCGGGCTCGGTACGGCGCTTTCTTGCGCCAGCACGGGCTTGTCGACGGCTTTCGGACCGGGTTGCGGCGCATCACGACCGGCCCACCACCACGCCGCGCCCCCGAACAGCGCAATGCCAGCGACGGCGGCGGCCATCCAGACGCTGCGGCCGGGCGCGGCTGGCATCGGCATGGCGGCGGCTGCCGGCTCCACTCCGGTGCGCGACGCTGCAGGGCTCGTGGCACTGCCGGCCCGCGTGCGGGCACCCATCGGGCGGATGACGGTCGCATCGCTGTCAACCGGCGTGGCCGGTGCCGCCGGCGCGTCCGGGGGGCGCATCTCGTCAAGCCCGAATTCGGCGCGGAAGTCCTCGACGCTGCGGGTGCGCAATTCCGGCCGCACGATCAGGGCGCGGTCGACCGCAGCTGTGAAGCGCGCGCTGAAACGGTCGCCCGCACAGGCGGCCAGCGCCACGTGGCTGTCGTTCACCAGGCGCCCGACCGAAGGCGGCGGTGTGCGCCCCATCGCCGCCCAATAGACGACTGCCGCCAATGCATAGACATCGGTCCATGGCCCCTGGCGCATGCCGGGCACCTCGGCGTACTGCTCCAGCGGTGCGTAGCCCGATTTGAGGATCACAGTCAGCGCCTGTGTCTGGTCGCTGATGACGCGCCGCGCTGCGCCGAAGTCCAGCAACACGGGCTGGCCGGTGCCCGCCAGCAACAGCACGTTGTCGGGTGCGATGTCGCGGTGGTAGACCTGCTCGGCATGCATCACGGACAGTGCCTGCGTCAAGGGGTCCAGCAAGCCGAGCAGCCAGGCTTCGTCGGGCGGCTGCGCCATTGCGCGCACGGTGTCCTTCACCGTGACCCCCTCGTAGACGGGCATGACCATGTAGGCTGTACCGTTGGCCTCCCAGAACCGGAACACCTTGGCCAGAGTAGGGTGGTCGAACCGGGCCAGCAACTTGGCCTCGTTGACGAAGCTCTTCAGGCCGAGTTCGAAGGTTTCGCGTAGGCGCTCCGAGCGCGGGTACACCGCGGTGCGCTCGCCGCGCGCAGCCAGCGACGCCGGCATGTATTCCTTGAGCGCAACTTCGCGGTCGAGCGAATGGTCCCAGGCACGGTAGACGACGCTGAAGCCGCCTTCGCCGAGCAGGCTGACGATCTCGAACTCGGACAGGCGCATGCCCTTGGGCAGCGCATGTGAATCCGGCGGGCCACCCCGCTGGAGAGTGGACTGGGACGCGCTGTCGATGCGCGCAGGATCGCCGCCGCTGTTATCAGGCATTGGGCCGGATGCGCCAGTGCGATGCCGCGGTTCGCACGGCCGGTGTGGCAGTTGACGGTTCCAGTCGCTGGGCCTTTTTCATGCAATCGGCTTCTCATCCGCCGCGGCGGGCCAGCGGCTTGATCCAGCCTTCAGGATACGCGATCAATACAAACTGTGAGGATAGAAAATGCAAACACAATATCTTCTTCGCGCCGGTTCCGCGGGCAAGACGATCGACACCGACTCAGGCGTTGCTTGCCGCGTGGCGGCGACCTGCTGAGAGCCGACGGTGCTGCCGAAGCGCGTCGTTCACAGTGGACAACCACGGGTTTGCCATAACCGTGGGCAACGAATGCGCGGCGAACCGAGGATAGGAAATTCAAACACCCTCTTTTTCGCGGCTGCCCGCCGCTGTACGGCCGCTGATTCCGCTGGATGATCTCGTCTGGGGTTGGCTGCAACCTGCACAGCGCCCACGGCGCCGCCGAGACGATCCCGTCATGGGTGTCGCCCAAGAGTTGAACCCTGATCCGCGGGTCGCTTTGAGCCCTCACAGAAGCCGCGGGCACCGCCTGTACCCGCGGCCCGCGCTGCATGGCCTTTCCATCAACGGTGGCTGGCCTGTGCTCAGGCCGCTTGGAGCGCCTGGTCACGGTCAGGCAAGCCTGGCGGCGCCCGGGCCCGTAATCCCATTTGCCAGAGGATCATCTCGATGACAGGCTGCCAGGGCACGGAGGCCCTGGCGAAGAGACCGGCCACTGGCCGGACGCGGCCTACTGTGCACGGATCTGAGTGGCCGCCACCGTGCTGGTGTATGCCGCTCGGTCGAAACAATCGATCAACACCCTCTGCATGGCGGCCAGGTTGGTGCAGGGCTCGAAGGCAGATTCAATGGTCAAGCCCAGGCGCACATAGTTGCCGACGTTGATCTGTCCCAGGCCGACGCTGAAGTTCCAGCCATTGCGCTGCAGGGCCTGTGCAGTTGAAAGTGCCTCGGCGCGGTTTCTGGGCTGTCGTTGAAGGGCGCCGGCCACCACGCCGATGGCCCAGGGGTTGAAGGCACTTTCGACGGTGATGAGTGCACGTGCGGTGCTGGAGTGCACCTGACGGCGCCGATGCATCAGTTGCGGCCAAGCCGACACCGCCGCCGGAGATCGCCAGCCGCGCCGACTTCCGCGTCGGCAACCGGGTAAGCTTCACTGACCAGAACCTGCAGTATCGCGTGGGCTTGATCGTGCGCATCAACCAGCGCACCGCCACGCTGGATTGCGACGGTCAGACCTGGCGCGTCGGGTTCGGCCTGCTACGGCCTATCGTTGACATCTGAACGCAGCGGCCGTCAATGACGGCCATGGTCGGACTATTACGGCCAATGGCCCATTGCGGTCATCTGATCGGCGGAATTCAGGGCTTCGAAGCGGTCGTTCCATGGTGAAGCCTGGCAAGACGCACCGGCGCCGCCAGCCGCTGCATGACTCCAGCGACGACATCACGAAGAGGGTGGTGCCGTCTGTCCGAACGATGCGCGCTGCGCAACCCGAGGTGACTGCTGCTACCGGAAATGTTCAATGAACAGGCCCCAGTTCTCGGCGTCATTGAGCGCCTTGCCCGAATCCTCGACCGCCAGTTGCCGGGCACATTGGGCGCCATAGGCGGTGATGCCGTTAGGGAAACGCTGATTTATCGGCCGTGCCAGTCGTCAAACGCGGCCCTCGAAGCGTTGTAGAGGTAGTTCACTTTAAGAGCTCCACGACCATGAGCCAACGCAGTTTTGCCGGTGCTGAGTACGCGATGAAGAAGAAGCGGACGCGGCGCGAGAAGTTTCTGGGCGAGATGGAGCGCGTCGTGCCGTGGGCTCGGCTGATGGCTATGGTCGAGCCGCTGTATCCGAATAGCGGCCGCGTCGGGCGCCCACCCATCGGGGTCAGCAGAATGCTCCGCATGTACTGCCTGCAACAGTGGTACGCCTTGGCCGACGAAGCGCTGGAAGACGCGCTGTATGACAGCCAGGCGTTGCGCGACTTCGTGGGCGTCGACCTGTCCCGAGAGTCG
>JAHECB010000207.1 GCA_024641925.1 Betaproteobacteria bacterium | reverse complement strand
AGCATTCAGCGTGCCATAGGTCTCGTAGCGCAGGCTGTAGGCACCCAGCACAGCGCCGCTTTTCAGCGGCAGCGGCTCGCTGAAATGCATGTCTTGTGGTGTTACCAAACCCAGAGTGGCCATGAAATGCAAACCTTGTGCCGCTGAACCCACGCGGCCACCGGTTTGACTGCAAGGTCTGGCGGCCCCTGTTTAGCGGCATTTGTTAAGCGCCCGCAAGCCGGAGCAAATCAGCGCTAGGGAAAAAGTATACACAGGGCGGATGCCCTGTCGAGCTTTTGGCGCGCGCCAGGGCCGCTTGCGCCAACGGGCAGAATTAGCGCCCCTTGATGGCGCAACTCGCTTCGCTGACCGCGCCGTTGACGATCTACCATCGCGCCCCAACGGCCTCCCGTGTCGCGGCCCGTGATGGTGGAGCGCAGATGTTTGAATGGTTGCGGCGGTTGGACGAATACGTGCCGGTGCGGTACGCCGCATGGATGGCCTGTGGTGTTCTGGCCGTTTTGTGGGGACTGGCCCAGTTGTTCCAGGGGCACGGGGGCGTGTTGTCGCTGGTTTTTCTGGGCCTGGTGCTGCTGGGCTGGCGCGACACGCTGCAGCAACGGCATTCGGTGCTGCGCAACTACCCGGTCATCGGGCATCTGCGGTTTTTGCTGGAATACATCCGGCCCGAGATCCGCCAGTATTTCCTTGAAAGTGATCACGAGGCCGCGCCCTATTCGCGGCAGCAGCGCAGCCTGGTCTACCAGCGTGCCAAAGGCGAAGCCGACAAGCGCCCCTTTGGCACCCAACTGGATGTTGGCGCCACCGGCTACGAGTGGATCAACCATTCACTGGCCCCCACCACCGTGTCGTCGCACGACTTCCGCGTGACCATCGGGGGTGTCGGCAGCAGTTGCACCCAGCCCTACAGCGCCAGCGTGTTCAACATCTCGGCCATGAGCTTTGGCGCGCTCAGCGCCAACGCCATCCTGGCGCTGAACAGTGGCGCCAAGAAGGGCGGGTTTGCCCACGACACCGGCGAAGGCTCGATCAGCCAGTACCACCGGCAACATGGCGGCGACCTGATCTGGGAAATCGGCAGCGGCTACTTTGGCTGCCGCAACGACGACGGCAGCTTCAGTGAAGAGCGCTTCACCGCCACGGCCATCGACCCGCAGGTCAAGATGATCGAGATCAAGCTCAGCCAGGGCGCAAAACCGGGCCATGGCGGCATGCTGCCGGGGCCCAAGGTGACCCCGGAAATCGCGCAGGCGCGGGGAATACCGGTCGGGATGGACTGCCTCAGCCCGTCCAGCCACAGCGCCTTTTCAACACCCCGGGAACTGCTGCAATTCGTGGAACGCCTTCGCCGCCTTTCAGGGGGCAAGCCGGTGGGATTCAAGCTGTGCATAGGGCACCCCTGGGAATGGTTTGCCATTGCCAAGGCCATGTTGGAAACCGGCCTGCTGCCCGATTTCATCGTGGTCGACGGCGCCGAAGGCGGTACCGGCGCGGCTCCACTTGAATTCACCGACCACGTGGGCACGCCGCTGCAGGAGGGCTTGCTGCTGGTGCACAACACACTCAACGGCTTGGGGCTGCGACAGCGGGTGAAGATCGGCTGCGCGGGCAAGGTCATCAGTGCGTTTGATATTGCACGCGCCATGGCCATCGGCGCCGACTGGTGCAACGCGGCACGCGGCTTCATGTTTGCGCTGGGCTGTATCCAGGCGCAGTCCTGCCACACCGGCAGCTGCCCCACGGGTGTGGCCACGCAGGACCCCAAACGGCAGCAGGCGCTGGTGGTGCCGGACAAGGCCGAACGGGTCTGGCGCTTTCATGCCAACACCTTGGAGGCCTTGCAGGAGCTGGTGCAGGCTGCGGGTCTGGAACACCCCAACCAGATCACGGCATCACACATCGTCCGGCGGGCGGCGGACAGCAAGGTTCATTTGCTGGCCAAAGAATTGGCGTTTGTTGGCCCGGGCGTGCTGCGCGCCGCCATCGAAGGCCGAGGCGATTGGCCGCACAGCGTGTTCCGGCTCTATTGGCCCCTGGCGCAGGTTGACAGTTTCATGCCCGCTGAGTTTGCGGTGTGACAACGGTTCGCATCGCACGCCGGGGTATGCAGCTGGTCGCCAGCGCGTGGTGGCTTGCCCTCAAGCCGGCGGCGCCGTGTCGATGAAGCTCTGCCGCGCTGACAACTTGTCATGCAGCCGGTGCAGGTTGGGGTAGGGCGTGCGCCAGTCCATATGGCCGAAGCGGAAGTCGATGTAGCCCAGCGCGCAGCCTACGGCGATGTCCGCCAGCGAAAAGTGGGTGCCTGCGCAGTAGGCCGATTCACCCAGACCCCGCGACATGGCTTTCAGCGCCTCGCGGACGCGGCCCATCTGGCGATCGATCCAGGCCTGCGAGCGCTGTTCGGCACTGCGACCATTCCAGTGGGCTTCCATGCGGGCCAACAGGCTGGCGTCCAGCAGGCCGTCGGCCAGCGCTTCCCAGGTTCTCACCTCCACACGTTCGCGGCCGCTGCCGGGGAGCAGCTTGCCCACGGGCGACAGGGTGTCGAGGTATTCGACGATGACACGGGAGTCAAAAACGGCTTCGCCGCCCTCCATCACCAGGCAGGGGACCTTGCCCAGCGGGTTGCTCTCGAGCACCTCGTCGCCACCCCAGACGTCCGCCAGCTCCAGTTTGAAGTCGAGCTTTTTTTCCGCCATGACGATGCGCACTTTGCGCACGTACGGGCTGGTGAGGGAGCCGATGAGTTTCATGAGGCGCAAGATTGCCGGCGTCGTCGCCGTTGTCGTTTTAGGGTTGGCGGCGGATTCTAGCCATCGGCGGCGGTCGCCGCGAAGCGCGCTCGACGTGCGCAATTGCACGCATTCGCCGGCCTTTTTTGCTTGTCGGCAAAGGCCTTGGTTTGGGTGGTGTTTGGTAGCTTGTCAGGGCCATGCAACCGGTGCACACTGTGGCTGAGCGATTTCCCATCGCAACGTTGTTCACCCCCCCCAAAAAAACCAAGCCCTTCACCTGCTTCGTTCCCCGAGCCGGTGGCATTGCTGCCGGCATTTTCTGTACCACCCCTGCCAAAGGAGGTTCTGATGAACTTGACGATCAGCGGCCATCACCTTGAAGTCACACCGGCTTTAAGAGAGTACGTACTCACAAAGCTTGAGAAGGTGAAGCGACATTTCGACCAAGTGGTTGACGTCACTGTGCTGCTGACAGTGGAAAATCTGAAGGAAAAAGAGCGAAGGCAGAAAGCCGAGGTGACATTGCACGTCAAGGGTAGGGATATTTTTGTCGAACAGTCTCACGAGGATCTTTACGCGGCCATCGACCAGTTGATGGACAAGCTGGATCGCCAGGTGGTTCGGCACAAGGATCGGTTGCAAAACCACCACCACGTGTCCCCCAAACGGATTGCAGAAAGCGCAGCCTGAGGTCGCGCCAGCGCAGTTGCTTGTCAACCCACGGCCCTTCGGGGCCGTTTTGCATGGCGAATCAGGTGTTGTTGCAGTGCCGCATCAGAAGGGGGGAAAGCTCTAATTCCCCCTCTTTTGGGGCCTTGGAATGGGATTGAATTCCAGAGCCGGTTGATATGATGATCCCCCGTCTTTCTCCCCGAAGCTTGATGCGGTGCAGACGAACGCTTCCCACAGCCCGAGGAATGGCTCCATGAATCGACTTGCCTCCATCCTGCCCCCCACCAATGTCTTGGTGGACGTGGACGCGACCAGCAAGAAGCGCGTCTTCGAGCATGCGGGTTTGCTGTTCGAAAATCAGCACCAGATCGCCCGGGGTCTGGTCACCGACAACCTGTTTGCGCGCGAACGCCTGGGTTCCACCGGCCTGGGTCATGGCGTGGCCATTCCGCATGGCCGCATCAAAGGCCTGAAAAATCCTTTGGCGGCAGTGGTGCGGGTTCAGCAACCGATCGGTTTTGATGCGCCCGACGACGAACCGGTCGGCCTGCTGATTTTTTTGCTCGTGCCCGAAGCTGCTACGCAGCGGCACCTGGAAATCTTGTCTGAGATCGCCGAGATGCTGTCCGACCGCGCATTGCGTGAGCAACTGAAAACCGCCCCGGACGCGGCCAAGGTGCATCAGTTGATTGCCGACTGGGAACCGCTGAAATCTGTCGCCTGACATTGCCGCTGTCCGGCATGCTCCTCGGCGGCGTGTTGCTGGCCACCGCTGCAGGCTGGAACAATCGCGTTTTGCAGCAGGCTGTGCCGGCAAGCTGGCCGAACTCATGAAACCCACCACCATCAGTGCCGAGGCGCTGTTCGAAACCCATCGCGAGGCCATGCGCTGGGTCTGGCTGGCGGGCCAGGGTCACCCTGAACGCCACTTTGACGAAGCCGCAGTGCTGGATGCACGGTCGGCGGCGGACCTGGTGGGTTACCTGAACTACGTGCACCCTTACCGCGTGCAGATCGTCGGCCGCCGCGAGGTGAAATACCTGCTGGATGCCGAACTGGAAGTCCAGGAGCGACGCATCTCGCGCATCGTCACCCTGGAGCCGCCTGTCATCATCGTGGCCGACGGCCAGACGCCGCCGCCGCGCCTGGTGGCCATGTGCGACCGTGCCGAGATCCCGCTGTTTGTGACCTTGGAGTCGGCCGGCCACGTGATCGACGTGGTGCGGGGCTACCTGGGTCACCTGTTTGCCGAGCGCACCACCCGGCATGGTGTGTTCATGGACATCCTGGGCCTGGGCGTGTTGCTCACAGGAGAGTCAGGCCTGGGCAAGAGCGAACTGGGCCTGGAGCTGATCTCGCGCGGCCATGGCCTGGTGGCCGACGATGCCGTTGACATCTACCGCATCTCACAAACCGCGCTGGAAGGCCGCTGCCCCGAGCTGCTGCAGAACCTGCTGGAGGTGCGTGGCATCGGTTTGCTGGACATCAAGGCGATCTTTGGCGAAACCGCGGTGCGCCGCAAGATGCGGTTGAAACTGCTGGTGCACCTGGTGCGCAGCGAAACGCACGAACGGGACTTTGACCGTTTGCCCCACGAGCCCTTGTACGAGGACATCCTGGGCATCCCGGTGCGCAAGGTGGTGATCGCCGTCGACGCCGGCCGCAACCTGGCCGTTCTGGTCGAGGCCGCCGTGCGCAACACCGTGTTGCAGCTGCGGGGCATCGACACCTACCAGGAATTCATCCGCCGCCACCAGGCCGCGATGGACAAGGGCAACGACGGCTGACGCCGCTGGCGCCGGCGCGGCCGCTTGCGCGGGGCCGCGTTCAGCGGCCGCTGTCGCCTTCGCGGTGCGGGCAGGCCGGTTTGATGCAGTGGGCGTACAACGCCAAGGAATGTTCCTGCAGCTCAAATCCGCGCCCCTGTGCAACGGCACGCTGGCGTGCTTCGATCTGCGCGTCATAGAACTCTTCAACACGGCCGCAGTCCAGGCATACCAGGTGGTCATGGTGCTCGCCGGCGTTCAATTCAAACACCGCCTTGCCCGACTCGAAGTTGCTGCGTGACAGCAGGCCCGCCTGCTCGAACTGCATCAGCACGCGGTAGACCGTGGCCAGCCCGACGTCAGACCCTTCGCTCAGCAGGGCCTTGTAGACGTCCTCGGCGGTCATGTGGCGGCGCTCGGTGCGTTCAAAGACCTCCAGGATCTTGATGCGCGGCAGCGTGGCCTTCAGGCCGCTGCTTTTCAGTTCGTCGGCGTGCTTCATGCAGGGCCCTTGCCAGTGGTTTGCCGGAAGTGGCGCGCGGCAGCGCACCCGCGGGCGGGCTTTGGCGCCCGCTAGAATGACCTGATCATAGCCAGCAGCAGGGAAATCGCCTGAAACTGGCCCGGCGGTGCGAGCAGCGCAGCCCAACGGATTCCCACCCACCATGCCCATGCACTGCCGTATTCCTTTTGTGTTGGTCACCCTGAGCTTGGGCCTGGCGATGTCGGGCTGCGAGTCCTTGCAACGAACTGACAGCTTTCTGGGCTTCATCACGCCCTACCGCATCGACATCGTGCAAGGCAACGTCATCACCCAGGAGCAAGCAGCGCTGCTGAAGCCTGGCCTGAGCCGCTTGCAGGTGCGTGACCTGCTGGGCACGCCACTGGTGGCCGACCCGTTTCACGCGCAGCGCTGGGACTACATCTTCACCCTGCGCCGGCCAGGCGCCGAAGCGCAGCGGCGCAGTGTGGTGGTGGAATTTGAAGGCGACGTGGTCAGCAAATTCACTGCGCCCGAGTTACCCTCAGAGCGCGACTTCGTGGCCGCCATCAGCCGCATCAAGGACCCTCGAGCGCCCAAGCTCGAACTCAGCGATGAGGAGCGCAAGGCCCTGCCGCCGCCGGTGCGGCGCGAGCAGCCCGCGCCCGAGCCCATGGGACCGGTGCGCGACTACCCGCCACTGGAAGCGGTCTGACACGCCGTGACGCTGAACATCACGATCGCAGGCGCCGGTGGGCGCATGGGCCGCCAGCTGATCCAGGCTGTGCTCGAAGATCCCGCATGCACGCTCAGCGGCGCGCTGGACGCCCCGGGCAGTGCCGCGCTGGGCACGGACGCCGGTCTGGCCCTGGGGCAGATCACGGGTGTCACCGTCACCGACCAGTTGCGCGACGGCCTGAAAGGCGCCCAGGTGCTGATCGACTTCACCCGTCCCGAAGGCACATTGGCGCATCTGGCGCTGTGCCGCGAGCTGGGTGTACGACCGGTCATCGGCACCACGGGCTTTTCACCCGCTCAACGTCTGGAGGTGGCCGTGTTTGCCCAGCACACGCCCACGGTGCTGGCCGCCAACATGAGTGTCGGCGTCAACGTCATGCTGCGCTTGCTGGAGCAGGCGGCCAAAGCGCTGGGCGACGGTTACGACATCGAAGTCATCGAAGCGCACCACCGGCACAAGGTCGACGCGCCCAGCGGTACGGCGCTGGCCATGGGTGAGGTGCTGGCCAAGGCCCGCGGCGTGTCCCTGGACAGCCGTGGCGTCTTTTCACGCCACGGCCACACCGGCGAACGCAGGGCGGGCAGCATCGGTTTTGCCACGGTGCGGGGCGGCGACGTGATCGGCGAACACACGGTGATGTTTGCCGGCACTGGCGAGCGCATCGAGATCGCCCACAAAAGCAGCAGCCGCGCCAATTACGCCGAAGGGGCCCTGCGCGCCGCGCGTTTCATCGCCGCGTGCAACCAGCCGGGCGTGTATGACATGCAGGCCGTGTTGGGCCTGGCCTGAAACCGCTGCGATCCCTTGGCTGAGGCGAGCTTGCCCACTGCCCTGCACGCCCACGGCTTGTTGCAGTTCTGGGCCGCCAGCGACGGCATTGCGCGCGCCGTGGTGGCCTTGTTGTTGACCATGTCGGTGTGTGCCTGGGTGCTCATCCTCTGGAAAGGCTGGCTGCTGCGCCGCGCCCGGGCAGACATCCAGCTTGCTGTGCCGGCTTTCTGGGCAGCGTCCGATCTGGGGCAGGGGCGCCAGCGACTGGCTGCCATGGATCGTGAACAGGTGATGCTGCCCTTGTTGGACGCCGCGCTGGCCCAGCCCTTGTCGGGCTCGCTCGAGGGCAGCGGCCAGCTGGCGTCGCAGCTCACGCGGCGGTTGCGTGACGCCCTGCACCGTGTCTTGACGCATCTGCAGTGGGGCCAGGTGCTGCTGGCGTCGATTGGCAGCACGGCGCCTTTTGTGGGCCTGTTTGGCACGGTCTGGGCCATCTACAACGCGCTGGCCGGCATGGCGGCCAGCGGCAGTATCTCCATCGACAAGGTGTCGGGGCCGATTGGCGAGTCGCTGATCATGACCGCCGCCGGCATCGCCGTGGCCGTACCGGCCGTGCTCGCCTACAACGTGTTTGGCAAGCGGGTGGCGGACTGCGAAAGTCAGCTGGAGGGTTTCGCGCATGACCTGCGCGAAATGGTCCAGGAACGGCAGATGGCAGCCTGACATGGCCTTCGGCCGCCTGCAACGCAGCCCCGGCGCCCAGCCGATGAGCGAGATCAACATGACGCCGCTGATCGACGTGATGCTGGTGCTGCTGGTGATTTTCATCATCACGGCGCCGCTGATGAATGCCCGCCTGGCACTGGACCTGCCCAGCGCCGAAGGCGCCGCGGCGGCCAGCGACGTGCCTGCCGTGCTGCAGGTGGCCGTGGACGCCCAGGGTCAGCTTTACCTGGACGACCAGCCGGCCACCGCCGAGCAGGTAGCGGCACGCGCCAAGGCCACAGCCCAGCGCCAGCCGCAGACCGAGGTGCAGTTGCGGGCCGACGAACGGGTGCCTTACGGCCAGGTGGCCGAACTCATCGGCCTGGTGCAGGCTGCAGGGCTGTCGCGCATCGGTTTTGTCACCGAAGTGCCGGGACGCTGAACCGGCGTCTGATGACGCCATCGCCACGCCCGCCGGGCCTGGCCGCTACCTACAATCGGGCCCATGAATCCAATCTACGACCCTGCCCAGGTTGAAGGCGCCGCCCAGGCGCATTGGGCGGCCGCCGACGCCTATCGCGTCACCGAGCGCAGCGACAAGCCCAAGTTCTACGCCTGCAGCATGCTGCCCTACCCCAGCGGCAAGCTGCACATGGGTCATGTGCGCAACTACACCATCAACGACATGATGGCGCGTTACCTGCGCATGAAGGGCATGAACGTGCTCATGCCCATGGGCTGGGACGCCTTTGGCCTGCCCGCTGAAAACGCCGCCATGGACAACAAGGTCGCACCCGCGGCCTGGACCCGCGCCAACATCGCGGAGATGAAGACCCAGATGCAACCGCTGGGCCTGGCGTTTGACTGGAGCCGCGAGGTCGCCACCTGCGACCCCAGCTACTACAAGTGGAACCAGTGGTTTTTCCTGAAGATGCTGGAAAAGGGCATCGCCTACAAAAAGACCCAGATCGTCAACTGGGACCCGGTGGACCAGACCGTGCTGGCCAACGAGCAGGTGGAAGACGGCCGCGGCTGGCGCAGCGGCGCGCTGGTTGAAAAGCGTGAGATCCCGGGCTATTACCTGGCCATCACGCAGTACGCCGACGAACTGTTGTCAGGTGTCAACGACAGCACCGTGCCGCATTACCTGGAGGGCTG
>JAHECB010000440.1 GCA_024641925.1 Betaproteobacteria bacterium | reverse complement strand
GCCGCAGCCGCTGAATCGGCACCGCGTCGGCCGGCACGCGGCGACGCAGACGCAGCGCCAGCGCGTCGACCTTGGCCAGCTCGGACTGCACGTCCAGCTCGGGCATGTCGTCCTGCGCCACGGCAGTAGCCGCTTCAAGAAGCGGAAACGAGGCATCTTCGGCCACCAGTGCAGCAAAGTAATCCAGTGCCGTGGGGTTGACGAATTGAAGGCGGTTTGACATCACCGTCAGTTTAGGTCAAGGCGGAACAAGCCCTGATCGACCATGCCGCGTCAGATCTTTCGCGACAGGTCGCGCGGGCGGATGCCACACAGGCCCAGTACCCCGGCATACAGCAACACCGAGCCGCCCAGCACCAAGGCCAGCAGGCCAGCACGCTGGGCCCAGTGGGCATGCAGGCCAACCCAGTCTATGGCGCCCGCAGCCCAGTAAAACAGCGCCGCCATGGCCAGGTTGCCCGCCATCACACGCAAGCCAAAACCCAGCCAGCCGGACTGCGGCTTGAATACGCCCAGGCGCACCAGGCCCATCAACAGAAAGCCCGCGTTGATCCAGGCGGCAATGCCGATCGACAGCGCCAGGCCGGCGTGGCCCAGCCAGGGCACCAGCACCAGGTTCATCAACTGCGTGGCCACCAGCACGCCAATGGCAATCTTCACCGGTGTACGGATGTCCTGCCGCGCATAGAAGGCCGGCGCCAGCACCTTGATCGCCACCAGACCCAGCAGGCCAAAACCGTAACCTCGCAGGGCCAGCACCGTGGCGTCCACATCGGTCGCGCTGAAAGCGCCGTAGTGGTACAGCACCGTCACCAGGCCCGTGGGCAGCAGCAGCAGGGCCATCGCGCAGGGCAAGGCCAGCAGCAACACCAGGCGAAGCCCCCAGTCGAGCATGCCGCTGTAGGCCGTCAAGTCCTGGCGGGCTTGTGCGGCGGACAACTGCGGCAGCAGCACCACGCCCATGGCCACGCCCAGCAGCGCGGTGGGGAACTCCATCAGCCGGTCGGCATAGGTCAGCCAGGAGACCGCGCCCACGGCTACATGGGTGGCGATCTGCGTGTTGATCAGCAGAGAGATCTGCGCCACCGACACGCCCAACATCGCGGGCGCCATCTGCCGCAATACCCTGTGAACGCCTTCGTGACGCCAGGCCTGCATGAAGCGGGCGGGTGTCATGCCCAGTCTGGGCAGGCAGCCCACGGCGGCCAGCGCCGGAATCTGCACCGCCAACTGCAACACGCCGCCCAGCATCACACCACCAGCCAGTGCAAACACAGGCGCAATGCCTTTGGCCGCCAACCAGGGTGCGCCCCACCAGGCCGCAGCGATCACCGACAGGTTCAGCAGCACCGGCGTGACAGCGGGCACGGCAAAACGCTTCCAGGTGTTCAGGATGCCGGCCGACAAGGCCACCATGGACATGAATCCGATGTAGGGGAACATCCAGCGTGTCATCACCGTGGCGGTGTCGAACTGTTCCAGCCCCGAGCCCATCAACCACACCAGGGCGGGTGCTGCCGCCACACCGATGATGCAAGTCAGCAACAGCGCCCAGGCCAAAACCGTGGCCACCGCGTTGACCAGGGCAAAGGTGGCGGCTTCACCATCACGCTCGCGCGTGGCGCCCAGCAGCGGCACAAAGGCCTGCGAAAACGCGCCCTCGGCAAACAGGCGCCGGAACAGGTTGGGGATGCGAAACGCCACGTTGAAGGCGTCGGTGGCCCCGCTGGCGCCAAAGCTGGCGGCGATGAGTTGTTCGCGAACCAGGCCCGTGATGCGCGAGACCAGTGTGAGCAGCGAAACGGTGGATGCGGCTTTGAGAAGGTTCACTCGTGGGGGGTCTGCAGGGCCAGCGGCATTATAGGAGCGAGTGCCTGCCCGTTGATCCGAACACCAGCTGGCGTGCTATACTCGACAGCTTTTGCACCAACTGCAGCTTTTTCAGCGCAATAACCTAGAGCAAACCACAGAGCATGGCCACATCGACCAAAGCCAAGAAAAAGACCGTCCGCCTCGCCTCGGGCCTGAAGCGTGCCCGTCAGGGTGTGGTGCTGAACGCCCACAACAGTTCACTGCGCTCGCACTTCCGTACGGTGGTGAAGAACGTGCAGAAGGCCGTTGTCGGCGGTGACAAGGCCAAGGCCATGGAAACCTTCAAGTCGGCGCAAAGCGTCATCGACTCGGTGGCTGACAAAGGTATCTTCCACAAGAACAAGGCCGCCCGCCTGAAGAGCCGCCTGTCGGCCAAGGTCAAGGCGCTGGCGCTGGCCGCTTGACCGCTACCGGCGGCCGCTGACGGGTCCCGGCCTCGTCCTGACAAAAAGCCCGCAGCAGCGGGCTTTTTGCTGGGCGCGCCCCAGATCAGGCGGCTGATTTGCCGTCCTCAATGGGCGGCACTTCCAGCTCGGTCACCTGCAGCTGGTTGTCGCGCGCAAAGTTCATCACAAAGTCCCAGGCCATGGGCT
>JAHECB010000206.1 GCA_024641925.1 Betaproteobacteria bacterium | reverse complement strand
CTAACTGGCCACTTAGTATTTGCAACGCTACACACCAACAATGCAGCTACTTGCTTGCCTAAGGCTTCGGACCTGTGGGACGCCCAGGCTTCACGGGGTGCGCTGGGTGCCGCCGACGTGGACGCGCTGGCCGACCGGCTGGCCCGCTTTCATGCCGCAGCCGAAGTCGCGTCCGCCAGCGGCCACCTGGGCTCGCCCGCATCAGTCCGGCAGACGCAGCTGGCCACCCAGCGTGAATTGCGTTCGATGGCTCAAGACGAGGCCACACGCGCGCTGCTGCAACGTGTTGCGCGCTGGCAAACGGCGGCACACCGCAAGCTGGCGCCCCTGATGGCGCAGCGCCAACAAGAAGGCCGCGTGCGCGAATGCCATGGTGACCTGCACCTGGGCAACGTGGCCAGCGTGGCGGGCCAGCCCACGCCGTTCGACGGCATCGAATTCAGCGCCCGGCTGCGCTGGCTGGACGTGGCTGACGAGATCAGCTTCATGGCCATGGACCTGCACGCGCATGGCCTGCCCGCCATGGCGCATCGTTTTGTCGACCGCTACCTGCAGGCCAGCGGCGACTACGGCGCGGTGCCCTTGCTGGATGCCTATGCCGTGCACCGCGCCCTGGTACGCGCCCTGGTGGTGCAGCTGCGCGCCGCGCAGCCCGGCGCGGCGGCTGCATCAAACACCAGCGCGCGTTATCTGGCCCTGGCCGAGGCGTTGACACGGCCGCGTCGGCCGGCCTTGCTGATCACGCACGGGTTTTCGGGCAGCGGCAAGACCACCTGGAGCCAGCACCTGCTGGAGCAGGCGGGCGCGCTGCGTTTACGCGCCGATGTCGAGCGCAAACGCCTGGCCGGCCTGGACGCTTTGGCCCGCACGGGCTCGGGGCTGCACGCCGGCCTGTACGGTGCAGCAGCCACCCGGGCCACCTACGGCCGCCTGCTGTTTGCCGCAACAGCGGTCCTGGCAGCGGGCTGGCCGGTGATTCTGGATGCCGCGTTTCTGCGCCGCTGGCAGCGTTCGGCAGCTCGGCGCTGGGCGGCGCATTGCGGCGTGCCGTTTGCGGTGCTGAATTGCCAAGTGCCGCCTCGCACCTTGCTGCGACGTTTGCAGCGGCGCGCCCAAGCTGCTGGCGATGCGTCGGAAGCCGGCCCCGAGGTACTGGCCTGGCAGCGTCGCCACGCCGACCGTTTGCGGCGAGACGAGGCAGACGCCGTGTTCAACCTGCCGGCGCGCATGCCCGGCAACGGTTCAGCGGTGTTGAGGTGGCTGGCCGCTGCGCCGTTGTTGCCAGCGGTTCAGCCGCCCAGCACGCGCCGCCGCTCGTCAAATTCGACCTGATCGATCTCGCCGCGCGCATAACGTTCACGCAGCAGCGTCAAGGCCGTGTCCTGGCCCGGCAAGCCGCGCGGCTGGCTGCGGCCCAGCCACCAGATCAGGCCCACCACCAGGACGACGATCAGCACCCAGAACATCAGGTGACCGCCAAAAAACCAGAACCGGTCTGGTCCCCAATCCGCCATGTGACCCCACATCGTGATGCCCTCCGGTTCACCGCGGGCCGTATCCGCGGCCAAGCTGTTCACGCTGGGCCGGCGTCAGCACGGCCAGGATGCGCTGACGGGCCTGCAAGTGCGCCTCGAACATCTGTTTTTGCAGTTCAGCCTGGCGCTCGTAGCTGCGGCGGTCGGCACTGTCATCGAACATGTGCCCATGCGGCGGGCCGTCCTGACCGTGCATCGAGCGCAGCAGGGTGTCGTGACTGGCGGCAAACTCGTCCTGGATCCGGGCGATCTGGGTGCGCTGTTCGGCGTTCAGGTCCAGACGCTCCAGACCCCACAGACCACCGGGGCCAGACGCGCCCATGTACCCCCGCCCGGCGCCGGGCAGGCCCGGCATCACGCCCGGCCCCATGCCCCAGTAGCCGGGCCCGTAGCCCTGCCCGAACATGGGCCCATGGCCTGGCCCGTTACCCGGCCCGTTAACCGGCCCAATACTCGACCCATGACCCGGCCCCGCCTGCATGCCATACGGGTGTGTGCAGGCGGTGCCGAGCAGCGCCATCAGCATGGCGGCCAACAGCCGCACGGGCGTTCTGGTGTGGTTCATGGAAAAACTCCTGTTTGCTGGCCGCAACCCTGCGGACTGGCACAGTCTGCGACGCAGCCGGCGCCGCAGGTTGAGCCCCATCAACGCACGGCTGCTTTGCAACGAGCGGGCCCGCCGGACAACATGAGCAGCGCAGGGGTTGGGGCCTGACGATGAAGGACCGCAGAAAGACGCCATCGACAAGGCCCGAGCATCAGACGCTGAAATGCCAGCGGCATTGCGCCGACTCATGCCCCGCCCGCGCAACGCGGGCAAAACTTTTCCATGGCCATCGCTGGTCAGAGGTCCGAAAATGAACAACTCATCCGCTTTTTCCGGCCGCCCCAGGGTGCTGGTGGTCTGCTATTCATGGACGGGGCACACGCTGAAATTGGCGCGCGCCATTGCCCAAGCGCTGGCGCCTGCCAGTGCCGACCTGGAAGTGCTGCACGACGTGCGGCCGCGCAACGGCTGGCGGGACTACCTGCGCTCGGCCCTGGAAGCACTGCGCCACCGCCCGGCGGACATCGTCGAGCCTACCCATCGCAGCGGCCCCTACGACCTCGTGGTGGTGGGCACGCCGGTGTGGGCAGGCAACGTCGCCAGCCCTGTGCGCAACTACCTGCAGCAGCGCCACGGCCGCCTGCCGCGGCTGGCGCTGTTCTGCACCTGTGGCGGCAGCAGTCAGGAAAAAGTCTTGAACGACATGGCCACCCTGGCCGGCACGGCACCACAGGCCACACTGGCATTGACCGAAGCGCAACTGAACGGGCCCGACATGGCGCCCGCGGTGGCACGATTTGCCGAACAGCTGGCGTCGCCAGTGTCGACCCGGGCGGCTGCAGCCGAGCCGGCCTGAGCAGACGGTCACAACACAACGGGTCATGGCGGCCGGCGCTCCGCGCCGCACAGACGCGTGGGCAGACAAAGCAGCACCTGCCCGGATGCAGGCCGACACAGGCCCACCCGCACGCTGCAGTGTCGCGTGCCGCTTTCGCATGTCGCTTTCGCATGTCCCTGTGGCGCGGCTTGATGCGCATCAAGCCCGGGAGCGGCAGGCCCGCTTAACCTGATGCGCAATGGCAAGGTATGCGCAGTTTCCGGCATGGCGTGCTGCGCGACATCTGGCAGCGGCGCTGGCCCTGTTTTGCAGCAACACGTCGGCACTGGCGGCCCTGCCAACGCCTTGGTTCGACGGGCCACGCCCCAGCGCACAGGCACAGGCGGCCGTTGCACTGCTGGGTGATGCGGCGAGTCATGGGCTGGACCCGCACGAATACGACGTGGCCGCGTTGCAGGCCGAGCTGACCCGAGCCCAGCGGGGTGCACAGCCCACGCCGGAAAACGCCGCAACCCTGGATCACGCCCTGAGTGCCGCGATGCTGCGCTACCTGCACGACCTGCACAACGGCCGCGCGCCACCGGCGCAGGCCAGGCACGCCGCCACCGACGCGGCGCACCAACCCTTTGACGCGGCTGAAGCATTGCGCGCTGCACGGGCGCTGCACGACCTGCCGCTTGCCGTTCGACAGGCCGCGCCTGCGTTGCCGCAATACCAGCGCTTGCGTGAAGCACTGGCCCGGTACCGCGCCCTCGAAGGCCATGCCGCGTGGCAGCAGGTCTTGCCGCGCTTGGCCAGGGCGATCAAACCGGGCGCGACATGGCGCGGCGTGAACCTGCTGGCAGCACGGCTTGCCGCTCTGGGTGACCTGTCCCTGACCACGCCGGCGACGCCTTCTGCAACCGCGCCTGGCCCCGATGCGGTTTATGGAGACGCGCTGGTGGCCGCCGTCCGGTCGTTCCAGCAACGGCACGGGCTCGAGACCGACGGTGTGCTTGGCCAGGCCACCTGGTCGGCCCTGCAGGTGCAGCCGGAACAACGGGTTCGTCAACTTGAACTCATGCTCGAGCGCCTGCGCTGGACACCGCTGCTGCAAGGCCCGCGCATGATCGTCATCAACATCCCGGAATTCGTGCTGCGCGCCTATGACGTGCAGGACGAACAGATCACCGTGCAGGTACAGATGAAGGTCATCGTCGGCAAGGCCCTGGACACCCGCACCCCGCTGATCCGAGAAGACCTGCGACGCATTGAATTCAAACCTTACTGGAACGTGCCAGCGTCCATAGCCCGCAAGGAACTGGTACCCCGCTTGCAGCGCGAGCCCGCGTACTGGGCACAAGAAGGTTTTGAGTTTGTGGGCCCACAGGGCGTGGATGGCGAACTCAGCGCGGCCAAGCTGCAGGCCGTGCTCAACGGCACCCTGCGTATGCGCCAGCGGCCCGGGCCGCGCAACGCACAGGGCGACATCAAGTTCGTGTTTCCCAACCGGCAGGCGATCTACCTGCATCACACGCCATCCGCAAACTTGTTCGACCGTGCGCGGCGCGACTTCAGCCACGGCTGCATCCGGCTGGAGCAGCCAGTGGCGCTGGCGGCGTTTGCACTGCACGGCAACACCGGCTGGACCGAGGACCGCATCCGCGCCGCCATGGCGCAGCCCACATCGTCCGTAGTTGCCCTGGACCTGCCCATACCCGTGCTCATCACCTACGGCACGGCATTGGTCAAGCAGGGACGCGTGTACTTTTTCGCCGACATCTACGGACACGATCGTGCACTGGACCGTGTGCTGCGGCAGCGCAAACGCCCGCCTTCACGACCCCTCACCCGCCTTGATCCAGCGCTGCCGCACCAGTCGATCGGTTCGCCGGCTCGGCGCCTGGTCCGTCATCACGGCTGGGGTGCGGGTTCCGGTGCGGGCCAAGCCGACATGACGCCGCCGATCCTGTCTTCCAGCAAGATCAGGCTGGCCGCAAACGCGGCGAGGTCTTCGGCCGCCACCTCGCCCACCTTGGTCCTGAACACGATGGTTCGGGTTTCGGTGTTGCCATGCACACTGCGCGTGGTCAGCATCTGAAAATGCGGCGTTTCCAAGGGCAGCGACGCCAGACCCTCATCAATAGCCATGCCTTTGGGCCAGGTCATGTCAACCCGGAAACTGTAGGTGGTGGGGAACGAAGGCAGCGCCAGCGGAAAGCGGCGCGGTACCGGGTTCGGCATCTCGATGGCATCGCCCAGGTTGGGTGAAAACGTCATCGCCCAGCGGCCGCTGACAGCTTGGGCCAGATTAGGCACGGCAAAGCGGGCCCGCAGAATGACCTTGTTCAACACAGGATCGTCATGCACCTCGGGTGCATCCAGCAGCCGGATGCCCGGGTACTTTTGCAGATAGCCCGTGCTGACGAAAGAACGCAGGTGGTCGGCTTTCATGTGCGCCAGCAACACCCGCACTGCCTCGGCATGCACGCCTGACCAGGCAGTTTCCACGTCCAGCCTGGCCTCGGCGTTGACATCATGAAGCATAAAGTGCTCGGCCAACTGGTCGCCAAAGATCTGATCGCGGTTGGGCGAAGACACGGTGACCAGGTCTTGGGTCTCTGCATCGATGGGCAGCGTCGACGCCCCTTCCAGGCGCTGGCCCAGGCGCGACAGCAGGCCAAATTGGGTGGGGTTGGTGGGGTCGAGGTAGTAGGCGCGATTGGCCAGCTTGACCTGCACGATGGCGTGGTCAAAAACCTCGGGTGACGGCAGCATGAAAGCCGGACCGTTGCGCGTGGTCACCGAAACCAGGGCCGGCCGGGCATCGACGTTCAAATCGCGCAGCATCGTCGACAACAGCAGCGACTTGTCCTTGCAATCACCAAAACCGCGCTCAATGACCTCGGCAGGCAGACGCGGCCGCACCGCGTGTTCGCCCAGCGCAATCGACCAGTTTCGAATCTCGCCCTGCACCCATCGCAAGGCCTGCGCCGTCCTTTCCTGCGGATCAACGATGGACCGTAACCGGGTTATCACCGGGTCCATTTCGGGCGGCAGGCGCGTATCGACCGGGAACAGTGGCTGCGCCCAACGCGCCACATCGTTCCAACCCGCGTAGTCGCTGAAAAACAGACTGCGCCGGGCTTCGATGCGGGGCGGCAGTGTCGGTTCCGTCACGATGGCGGCCACGTTGCGCGCTTCGAACAGCAGTTGTCGCTGGTTGGCGACGACGGTTTCGGTCGGGGTGGGGCCGGCGCTGCCGGCACCACCACCCCAGCGCCAACGCACGCTGCCGTCCAGGGGTTGAACCAGCGTTACACGTCGCCACGCGATGGGCCTTCTTTGGTCCCAGAATGCCCGGTGCGCGTACCGGTAGGCCGTGCCGGGCGTGTTGGCGACAACCGAATAAACCAGATGCAAGCTGTCACCCACCCGGACCCGTGGCAGCACGATCGACGCCGTCACCGTGCCGTTGTAGATGCCCTGCTCCAGCTTGGCTTCACGTTGCAGCAAACGCACCGTCGCCGAATGCAGGTGATCAATGCGCTGCGAGTCACGCTCGATGACCAGCTGGTGCAGCAGCAATCGCTCATCTTGCGGGTTGAACTCCAGCATCAGCTGGCCAATTTCACTCAGCGCGTTGGCATGATGGACCTGCACCACCCAGTGGGTCAGTTCGACGGGCGCCGCCCCCGACCGCAACTGTGTTTCCCACAACCGTATCGTCAGCGGCGTCGGCTCGCGTTGCACAGCGGTGGGCGGCGCGGTCTTCAGGTCGGCCCACGAAGGCAACTTGGCCCCCATCACAAAGGCCTCGCGCGCGGGCTCGATGTCCTGCAACGGCGAATCCAGCAACGCCCCGTCAACAGCGTGGCCTGCAGCGGGCAGCGCCGGCGTCAGGGCTACGGCAACGACAACAAGCCATCGGCACCACGACGACCCCGGGACAAAACGCGCGGACTTCATGTGTCAACCGTATACGGGTTGCCCGGCCTGCGGCCTGCGCAAGCTCAATGCGCGGTCAGCCTTTCCCTGGCCCGCGGCATTGGCGCTGCGTCCAGGACACACCGTACCTGTCTTTTCCCGGGAGCGCGGCGATGCGCAACCGTGCCGTTAGCCATCTCCAGGCAAAGCCGGGGGCGTTCGGGTCTGGATCGGTCATGGCGGCCATGTCGGCGGTTGCGCACGCACCAGCAGCACGGGCACCGGGCTCATGCGGACCACACGCTCGGCGTCACTGCCAGTAACGGCGTGGTTCAAGCCGCGGCGGCCGTGCGTACCCATCACGATCAGCTCGCACCGGTGCGCCTTGGCGGTTTGCACGATCACGTCGCACACCCTTGAAGCGGCGGCGTCTTCCAGGTAGCAGGCTGACGCCACGCCAGCCACTTTGGCGGCCTCGTGTGCGCGGTCCAGCGTCTGCTGGCCATGGTCTCGCAGGCCCGTCGAAATCTGTTCCCAAGTGGTTGCTGTGACCATCTCGATCATCACCGGGTAGGCCTCGACGATGTTCAGCAGCACCAGGCTGGCGTTCAGGCGTCGGGCCAAGGCGATCGCTTCTTCCAGCCCGCGCTGGGCTGCGTCACCACCGTCGATCGGCACGAGGATGCGGCTGTACATGGGCAAGTCCTGTGAAGTGCGGGTCAGCCCATACTGCCCGCCCGGCGGGCTTCAAAATTGATGTGGCGCAATGCCTCGCGCTGCTGCCGGCGGGTGCCGACGTTCAGGTTTTTGGTACCTTTTTTTGGTACTGCAATGAAAAAAGCACCGGGCGTTACCGCCAAGTGCTTGATTCTTCTACCGAATTTGGTAGGCGCGAATGGACTCGAACCATCGACCCCCACCATGTCAAGGTGGTGCTCTAACCAGCTGAGCTACGCGCCTGGGGCAAGCCCATGACTATATATGAATTTTGGGGGGCCACGGCAGCCCCATGCTGGCCTTTCATCGGCGCCGTGCGTGACGAACACCCGCTATCTGGTTCACCTGGACCAGCAACTGGGCCAGACGCTGCGCGTCCGGCGCTTCAACGGTGAAGGTCATGCGGGCGTTGCCGCGGTCGCGTGCGGTCTGGGTGTTGACGCCGATGACGTTGATGCGCTCCTTGGTGAACACCTCGGACACGTCGCGCAGCAGCCCCCCGCGGTCGCTGGCCTCGACCACCACGTCCATGGCGTAGACGGCCGGTCTGCTGGTCTGCGGCTGACCCCAGGCGACGTCGATGACGCGGTCGGGTGAACGTTGCGCCATCTGCCGCAGGTTGGCGCAGCCTTTGCGGTGCACGGCCACACCGTGGCCGCGGGTGACAAAGCCGGCAATGGCGTCGGGCGGCGCCGGCCGGCAGCAGCGCGCCAGCGTGGTGAGCAGCGAATCCATGCCCACCACCAGCACACCGCCCCTGGCCGTGCCGCCATCCGCGCGCGGCCGGTGCACGGTGATGTCGTCGTCCGTGTTCTCGGGTGCGGGTGGCCGCAGCAGGTTTTCAATGGTGCGCAGCGACAGTTCGTCCTTGCCCACCACTTCAAACAGCGCCTCGGCATTCTTGAAGCCCAACTGCTCCGCCAGTGACTGGCGTTCAACTGCCGTACGGCCTTCGCGCTGCAACAGCTTTTCAACCTGTTCACGGCCCTTGGCAATGGTGGCGGCCTGTGCCTGGGTATTGAACCAGGCGCGCACCTTGGCCCGGGCACGCGGGCTGGCCAGATAGCCCAGCTCGGGGTTCAACCAATCCAGCGACGGGCCACCTTCCTTGACGCTGACCACATCCACGGTCTGACCGGATTGCAGCGCGGTGTTCAAGGGCACCATGGCACCGTCCACCCGGGCCCCGCGGCAGCGATGGCCCAGTTCGGTGTGCAGCGCATAGGCAAAGTCCACCGGCGTGCCGCCATGGGGCAGGTCGATGATGGTGCTCTGTGGGGTGAAAACGTAGATGCGGTCGTCGAAGGCGGCCTCGGCGGTGCGTGCATCGCCGGCCGATCCCGATGCCGCCATGGCGCGCGGCGTGTTCAGGTCGCGCTGCCAGGCTAGCAGTTCACGCAGCACGGCTTTTCGCGCCTCGGCCACGCGGTCTTCGAACTCGCCGCTGGCCACCACGCCGGCATAACCCTTGGGTCCGGCTTCCTTGTACATCCAGTGTGCG
>JAHECB010000012.1 GCA_024641925.1 Betaproteobacteria bacterium | reverse complement strand
ATCCGCCCCGCCATGCCCGGTGGTGTCATCAGCGCCGGCAACGCCAGCCAGTTTTCCGACGGCGGTGGTGCCTGCGTGGTCATGAACGAAACCGTGGCCGAACGCAAAGGCCTGAAGCCCCTGGGCCGCTTCCTGGGTTTTGCCGTGGCGGGATGCGAGCCTGACGAAATGGGCATCGGCCCCGTGTTTGCCGTGCCCAAGGTGCTGAAGCGCCTGGGCCTGACCGTGGCCGACATCGACCTGTGGGAACTGAACGAAGCCTTTGCCGTGCAGGTGCTGTACTGCGCCGACACGCTGGGCATTCCGATGGACCGGCTGAACGTCAATGGTGGCGCCATTGCGGTGGGCCACCCCTACGGCGTCAGCGGCCAGCGCCTGACCGGCCATGCGCTGATCGAAGGCAAACGCCGCGGCGCCAAGCGGGTGTGCGTGACCATGTGCATCGGCGGCGGCATGGGCGCCGCCGGTATCTTCGAAGTGCTTTGAGCGCAAGCCCCATGCAGGCCCTGCGCACCCCGGACGAGCGCTTTGCCGCGCTGCCCGGCTACCCCTGGGCGCCGAACTACACCGAACACGCGGGCTTGCGTGTGCACTACCTGGACGAAGGTTCAGCGGACGCGCCGGCCACCGTGTTGTGCCTGCACGGCAACCCCGCCTGGAGTTATCTGCACCGGCACATGCTCCCGGTGTTTCTGGGCGCCGGGCTGCGGGTGGTGGCACCCGACCTCATCGGCTTCGGGCGGTCAGACAAGCCGGTGGACGACGGCGTGCACACGTTCAACTTCCACCGCCAGATGCTGCTGGACTTTGTGCAGGCGCTGGACCTGAACAAGATCCTGCTGGTCTGCCAGGACTGGGGTGGCCTGCTGGGCCTGACACTGCCCATGGCTTTGCCTGGCCGCTTCACGCGCCTGCTGGTGATGAACACCACGCTGGCGACCGGCGAACTCAGCGACGGCTTCAGACAGTGGCGCGACTACTCCAACAGCCAGCCCGACCTGTCGGTGGGCAAACTCTTCAAGCGCGGCAAGCCCGCGATGAGCGCTGCAGAAAGCGCCGCCTACGATGCACCGTTTCCCGATGCAGCTTTCAAGGCGGCGCTGCGCGCCTTTCCCAACATCGTGCCCGATGGCGCCGATGCGCCGGGTGCGGTCATCAGCCGAGAAGCCGCCACCTTCTGGCGCGAGCAGTGGGCCGGCGACAGCTTCATGGCCATCGGCCTGGCCGACCCCGTGCTGGGCGGCCCGGTGATGCACAAGTTGCACCGCGAGATCCGCGGTTGCCCCGCGCCCCTGGAAGTGCCCGAAGCTGGGCACTTTGTGCAGGAATGGGGCGGCCCGATTGCCCAGGCCGCACTGAAGCATTTCAGGCTGGGCGAGCATGCCTGACGTGCCGGCAGCGCAGTCCGCACCATCACCCCGGTCATCGCCCCCTGTACCGGTCGACCTGGACCAGCTGCGCCAGTTTTTTGCCGCATCGCCCTTCATGGTGGACCTGGGCGTGGAGCCTGTGGCCACCACCTCAGGCCACGTGACCACGGTGCTGACGGTGGCACAGTGCCACTTTCAGCACACCGGCCAGGTGCATGCCGGTGTGATGGCGGCCATGGCCGACCATTCCATGGGTGCTGCCGCGCAGACGCTGGCTCCCGCCGACAAGGTCTGCCTGACCGCCGAGCTGAAAACCAGCCAGCTGCGCCCCGGCAAAGGCGAGCGCCTGGTCTGCGAAGCCACCGTCATCAAGGCCGGGCGCACACTCAGCTTCACCGAAGCCGAGGTGTACGCTGAGAGTCAGGGCCAAAAAACCCTGGTGATGAAAGCCTCCGCCACCATGGCCCTGGTGCCCCTCTGAACCTGAATCAAGAACCCGTCATGCGCGCCACCCTGGACTTCTTGTTGAACGACTGGCTGCAGGTCAACACCCTGCTGCATCGCCCGCGTTTTGCCGATCACACCGCCGAAACGCTGGCCTCGGTGCTGGACACCTGCGAACGCATCGCCGCCGAAAAATACGCGCCCATCAACCGCTTGTGTGACACCGAAGAGCCGCGTTTTGACGGTGAAAAGGTTCACCTGCCCGCCGCCACCCACACGGCGGTCGCAGCCTACGTGGAAAGCGGCATGCTCGCCGCCGCGCAGGACTACGACCTGGGCGGTATGCAGCTACCCTGCGTGGTGGAAATGGCGGCCAACGCCTTTTTCAGCAAAGCCAACGGCTCCATCGGCGGTTACGCCATGCTGACCAACGGCAACGCCAACCTGCTGATGGCGCATGGCACAACGCGGCAACGCCAGGTGTTTGCGCACAGCGAATTTGCCGGGCGTTGGTTTGGCACCATGTGTCTGAGCGAACCGCAGGCGGGCTCGTCGCTGTCCGACGTCGCCACCCGTGCCACACCCGATGGCGACGACTTTGAAGCCGACTCTCTGGGTCCTCGATACCGCCTGCGCGGCAACAAGATGTGGATCAGCGCCGGCGAGCACGAGCTGACCGAAAACATCGTGCACCTTGTGCTGGCCAAGATTCCGGGGCCTGATGGCAAGCTGGTGCCGGGCACACGCGGCATTTCGCTGTTCATCGTGCCCAAGCAATTGGTCAATGAAAAGGCTGAACTGACCGGCGAACGCAACGACGTGGCGCTGGCCGGCCTGAACCACAAACTGGGCTGCCGCGGCACCACCAACACGCTGCTGAACTTTGGCGAAGGCAAGTTCCCGGTGCGTGGTGCCGCAGGCGCCATCGGCTACCGCGTGGGTGCGGCGGGCGAGGGCCTGCGCTGCATGTTCCACATGATGAACGAGGCCCGCATCGGTGTCGGCCTGGGCGCGGTGATGCTGGGCTATGCGGGCTACGAGGCCAGCCTGGCCTATGCGCAGCAGCGCACGCAGGGGCGCCCTATCACCGGCAACGGCAAAGACGCCACACAGCCGCAGGTGCCGCTGATTGAACACGCCGACATCAAGCGCATGCTGCTGGCGCAGAAGGCCTATTGCGAAGGCGGTCTGGCGCTGGAGCTGTACTGCGCGCGCCTGGTGGACGAACTGCACACCGGCGAAACGGCGGCCGTGGCCGAAGCTGGCATGCTGCTGGAGGTGCTGACACCCCTTGCCAAGAGCTGGCCCAGCGAATGGTGCCTGGAAGCCAATTCACTGGCCATCCAGGTGCACGGCGGCTACGGCTACACGCGCGACTTTCCGGTGGAACAGCACTGGCGCGACAACCGCCTGAACATGATCCACGAAGGCACACACGGCATCCAGGGCCTGGACCTGCTGGGCCGCAAGGTGGTGATGAACGGCGGCGCCGGGCTGAAGCTGCTGGCCACCCGCATCAGCCAGACGATTGAACGAGCTGGCCAGGTCGACAGCCTGGCAGAGCCTGCCAATCAATTGGCGTCAGCGCTGCAACGTCTGGGCGCGGCCACCAAGTCCGCCTGGGTCACGGGCGTGCCCGAAGAGGCGCTGGCCAACGCCACGCCCTACCTGCAGGCCTTTGGCCATGTGGTGTTGTCCTGGTTATGGCTGGACGTGGCGCTGGCATCACAACACCATGCATTGCGGGAAGGCAAATGGGCGGCCATGCGTTATTTCTTTGCCTACGAACTGCCCAAGATCGACGCCTGGCTGTTGCCCGTGGCGCAGCGCCAGGACGTTTGCCGCACCATGCGGCCGGAATGGTTCTGAATTGAAAAATCAACAACTGCAGAACTGGGCCTGGATCCTCATCTATGGCGGCGCGCTGGTGTTGGTGTTGTCGCTGTTCCTGGGCCGCGGCGGCATGGACCTGGCGTGGGTGCTCGGTGTACTTGGTGCGCTGGTTTCCGCCGCCGGCGCTTTTCTGATCTGGCTGCGTTCACGGAGAAACAACGATGAAACCTGACTGCAAGCTTCACGACCCACGGCGCCGGCAGCTGATGCTGGCCGCGCCTTTGGGCACCTTGTTCCTGACCGCGGCCTGTACGCCCATGCGCCAAAGTGCTACCGATTCCAAACCGCCGATCGTCTTTGTGCATGGCAACGGCGACACCGCTGCACTGTGGATCACCACGCTGTGGCGGTTCGAATCCAACGGCTGGCCGCGGGATCGCCTGCACGCCATCCACCTGCCGTACCCGCTGGCGCGCAGCCTGGACGGCACGGCGCAGGCCGGGCGCACGTCAACAGCCGAACATCGCGCCTTCCTGGCCGCCGAAGTGGACAAGGTGCTGGCCGCCACCGGCAGCACACAGGTGGTTCTGTTTGCCAACTCGCGCGGCGGCAACGCCATCCGCAGCTACATCCTGAATGGGGGTGCGGCCAAGGTGTCCCACGCCATCTTGGGCGGCACGCCCAATCACGGTGTACGGGTGGATGCCGCCAACGGCCGCGACAACGAATTCAACGGCGCCAGTGACTTCCTGACGGGCCTGAACAACCAGGGCGGGCCCGGCATCGAAATCACGCCCGGCCCGCGCTGGTTGACCTTGCGCAGCGACAACAACGACAAGTTTGCGCAGCCCGAAGGCACCTGGATCGGTGCGCCGGGCAAGGCCACGGGCGTGGGCCATGATGGCCCGGAGCTCAAGGGTGCAACGAACGTCGTGCTGCCCGGTGTGGACCACCGTGAAACCTCGTTCAGCCCGCAGGCCTTCGCCGCGGCGTATCAGTTCATCACCGGTCATGCACCGCGGCACACGGACATCACCCCGGAACCTGCGGTGGTGCTGAGTGGCCAGGTCAGCGGTCTGGGCCTGAACAACAACCCGGCCACGGGTGCGTTTGTCAACAACCTGCCGCTGGCAGGCGCCACCGTCGAGGTGTTTGAAACCGATCCCGCCACTGGGCTGCGCCTGGGTCCCGCGCGGCTTCGTCAGACCTTGGGCGCCGATGGCCGATGGGGTCCGTTGAACGCCAGGCCGCAGGCCACCTACGAATTTGTGGTCAGCGCAGCCGGCTACGCCACCACCCATGTCTACCGCGAGCCGTTTCCGCGCTCGTCCAACATCGTGCACCTGCGCGCCGAGTTGCTGACGGCCGCCGATGCGGGTGCGGGCTCGGTGCTGGTGTTCACCCGGCCACGCGGTTATTTCGGCCTGCCACGCGACCAGATCGTTTTTGACGGTGCCAATCCGGCGCCCGGTTTGAAGCCGGGCGTGGCGGGGCTGTCGGTGTCACGCATCCGCGTGGCGGCCAGTCCTGAACGCGCGGTTGAAGCCTCGTTCAACGGCCGCAGCATCGTGGCGCGCAACTGGCCTGCCGCCAACAACCACCTGGTGCTGCTGGAACTGCACTGAACGCAACCCCAAGCGCCGACACTCTCTTCAAGGCAACAGCAAGGAACTCCACCATGGGCACACCCGTTCAACAACTGTTCGATCTCAAAGGCCAGGTAGCCCTGGTGACGGGCGGCTCGCGCGGCCTGGGCCTGCAGATGGCCGAAGCGCTGGGTGAAGCCGGCGCCAAGATCATGCTGACCAGCCGCAAGGCCGCCGACCTGGAAGAAGCCGTGGCCGACCTGGCCGCCAAGGGCATCGACGCGCGCTGGATTGCCGCCGACGCCAGCAAGCCTGAAGACGTGGACCGTGTGGTCAGCGAAACCATGCAGCGCCTGGGCCGCATCGACATCCTGATCAACAACGCCGGCGCCACCTGGGGGGCCCCCGCAGAAGACTACCCGCTCGAGGCCTGGGACAAGGTGATGAACCTGAACATCCGCAGCCTGTTTCTGTTCTCCAAGGCGGTGGGCAAGGCCAGCATGATCCCCAACCACAAGGGCCGCATCATCAACGTGGCCAGCATCGCGGGCCTGAGCGGCAGCATCGATGTCAAGTTCATCGCCTATGGCACCAGCAAGGGCGCGGTCGTCAACTTCACGCGCACCCTGGCGGGCGAATGGGGTACTCATGGCATCACCGTCAACGCCGTGGCGCCCGGCTTTTTCCCCAGCAAGATGACCAAGGGCGTGCTGGCCGAATTTGGCGCCGACAAGCTCGCGGCTTCTGCACCCCTGAAACGCCTGGGTGACGACGACGACCTGAAAGGCGCCGTGCTGCTGTTTGCAAGCCAGGCCGGCAAACACATCACCGGCCAGATCCTGGCGGTGGACGGTGGCGTGTCGGCGGTGCATGGCGGATGAGCACAGGTCCCGACCCGTTTTTGCGGCCATTCCCGCGCCACATTCCTTTTGTTGAAACGCTGGGCCTGGAACTGTGGGCCTTTGGCGGCGGCCATGCCGAACTGCGCCTGGCGCTGACCGAGCCGCTGACCAACAGCATGCACATGGCCCACGGTGGCCTGTTGATGACGATGCTGGACGTGGCCATGGCGCACGCGGCGCGCAGTGTCGACGTGCCCGAGGGTGCAGACCCTGGCGAATCCGGCTCGGGCGTGGTCACCATCGAAATGAAAACCAGCTTCATGCGGCCGGCCGTGGGCAGCTTGCGCGCCCAGGGCAGCTTGTTGCACCGTACCGCCAGCCTGGCTTTCACCGAAGGCCGCATGCTGGACGCCGCGGGTCATGTCTGCGCCCATGCCACGGGCACCTTCAAATATGTTCGCAAAGGGCACGAGACCGGTCGCCCGGTCAAGGCGCGGCCTTCCTCCACTTCAACACCTGAAAGTCAAAACACACCATGAAAAACCAACGCATCGTGCTGGCCAGCCGGCCTACCGCAGAAGCCACCCTCGACAACTTTCGCCTGGAGACGGTGGACGCACCCGCCGTGCCCGATGGCCATGTGCTGGTGCGTGTGCATTACATGAGCCTGGACCCCTACATGCGCGGCCGCATGAACGACACCAAGAACTACGCAGCGCCGGTGGCCTTGGGCGAGGTCATGGGCGCCGGCACGGTGGGCGAGATCGTTGAGTCACGCCAGGCCGGTTTTGCGCCCGGCGACAAGGTGGTCTGCATGGGTGGCTGGCAGGAACTGGCGGTGCTGGACGCTCGGCAGCCCGGCATGGTGCGCAAGATCGACGCGTCCCAGGTGCCGCTGCAGGCTTACCTGGGCCCTGTGGGCATGCCCGGTGTCACGGCCTGGGTGGGCTTGAACAAGTTCATCGAACCCAAGGCCGGCGAAACCGTGGTGGTCAGCGCCGCCAGCGGCGCGGTTGGCAGCGTGGTGGGCCAGCTGGCCAAGGCCAAAGGCTGTCATGTGGTGGGCATCGCAGGCGGCGCTGACAAGTGTGCCTACGTGGTGGACGAGCTGGGCTTTGACGCCTGCGTCGACTACAAGCAGTACCCGGACGAAAAGTCACTGGGCGCAGCCTTGGATGCCGCAGCGCCCAAGGGCATTGACGGCAACTTCGAAAACGTCGGTGGCATGATCATGGACACCGTGCTGTCACGCATGAATGCCTTTGGCCGGATCGCGCTGTGTGGTCTGATCTCGGGGTATGACGGCCAGCCGTTGGCGTTGCAAAACGCCCGCCTGCTGTTGACGCAGCGGCTCCGCATCCAGGGTTTCATCGTCAGCGAACACATGGCGCTGTGGCCCGAAGCCCTGGCCGAGCTGGGCATGCTGGTGGCCACCGGCAAGCTGAAGTACCGCGAATCGGTGGTGCAGGGCATTGCGGCGGCGCCGCAGGCGTTTCTGGGCCTGCTGAAAGGCAAGAACTTCGGCAAGCAGCTGGTCAAGCTGGTCTGAAGGCCCGTACAAGGCCGGCTGGCGTGATGTCCACACAACTGCACTGGCAGTGGTTGCGCTTTGCCGCGCTGGGTGTGGACAACCTGTACGACGCCTTGGCCTTGCGCTGCAGGGTGTTCATCCTGGAGCAGGGTCCTTACCTGGACCCTGACGGTATCGACCGCAGCAGCGGACACCTGCTGGGCCGTGACGAACAAGGCCGGCTGCTGGCCTACCTGCGGGTGGTGGACCCGGGTGTGAAATACGCCGAGCCGGCCATCGGCCGCGTCATCACCGCGCCCGAGGTGCGGGGCACCGGCCTGGGCCATCGGTTGTTTGCCGAAGGCTTGCGGCAGTGCCAGCTGGCCTGGCCTGGGCAGGGGGTGCGCATCAGTGCACAAAGCCATCTGCAGCGGTTTTATGCCGCCTATGGGTTTGTGCCCGTTGGCGAACCTTACCTGGAAGACGACATTCCGCACCTGGAGATGAGGAGGGCACCATGACCGTGGTCACCCATGCCGTGTTCAACCAGAGCCAGCCCCTTGGGGGTCTGAACCTGTTTGACATCAATCAACCGCTGCGTGATGCGCTGGCGCTGCACGCGCCGGCCTTGGACACAGCGGGTTTGCAGGCTCTGGGGGCAGAAGCGGGCTCGACATTGATGCAGTCGCACGCCCGGCTGGCCAACACCCACGTGCCGGCGCTGCACACGCACGACCTGCAAGGCCGGCGCATGGACGAGGTGGAATTCCACCCCAGCTACCATGCGCTGATGGCGCGTGCGCTGCAGCACGGGCTGCATGGCACGCCTTGGTCGGGCGGTGCGCTGTCCCATGTGCAGCGCGCTGCCGGGTTCATGCTGTTCACCGAACTGGAGCCGTCGGTGCTGTGCCCTGTGTCGATGAGCTACGCGGTGGCGCCCGCCTTGCGCGGCAACAGTGCATTGCAAGCAGCCTGGGGCCCGAAGCTGGCGTCGCGCCAGTACGACCCGGCCTTTGTCCCCATGCCCGGCAAGTCGGCCGTGACCATGGGCATGGGCATGACCGAAAAACAGGGGGGGTCGGACGTGCGCGCCAACACCACCCGCGCTGAATTTGATGCCGCCGACGCTTGGGGCCAGCGTTACCGCCTCACCGGCCACAAGTGGTTTTTTTCGGCGCCCATGTGCGACGCCTCCCTGGTGCTGGCGCAGACCGATGCCGGCCTGGGCTGTTTTTTCCTGCCGCGCTGGCTGCCCGACGGCAGCCTCAATGCCGTGCACATCCAGCGCCTGAAACACAAGCTGGGCAACCAGGCCAACGCCAGTTCCGAGGTCGAATTCCACGCTGCCGCCGCCTGGCTGGTGGGCGAAGCAGGTCGCGGCGTGCCGCAGATCCTGGCCATGGGCGCTCTGACGCGGTTGGACTGTGCACTGGGTACGGCCGGCTTGATGCGGCAGGCCTTGAGTCTGGCGCTGCACCACACGGCGCAGCGGCAGGCCTTTGGCAAACGCCTGGTCGACCAGCCGCTGATGAAAAACGTGCTGGCCGACCTGGCGCTGGAAAGTGAAGCCGCCACTGCCTTGGCGATGCGCCTGGCGGTGGCCGTGGACCGCACCGAACACGCCGCCGGCCACGACCTGGCCCATGAGCAGGTGTTGCGCCGCCTGCTGACGCCCGTGGCCAAATTCTGGATCTGCAAGCGCGGCAGCCACTTTGCGCAAGAGGCCATGGAATGTCTGGGCGGCAACGGTTATGTCGAGGCCGACGGCGCTGGCGTGATGGCCCGCATCTACCGCGAGATGCCGCTGAACAGCATCTGGGAAGGCGCGGCCAACATCATGGCGCTGGACCTGATGCGGGTGCTGCGCGGTGCCGATGTGGCCGCGGCCCTGGCCAAAGAGCTCGCACCATGCCGCGGCGCCCACCTGTCGCTGGACCGCGCTGGTTCCAGCGTGCTGCACCGCATCGAGCAGGCCGATGGGGCCGAGGCACAGGCGCGGGCGTTGGCGCGCGACGTGGCGCTGGTGCTGCAAGCCTGCCTGCTGCACCAGCAGTCCACACCGGCGGTGTTTGCCGCCTTCTGTGACAGCCGTCTGGCGGGTGCCGCCGACATCTTTGGCCTGCTGGGTGCAGGCCACGACCTGGACGTGCTGATTCAACGCGCCATGCCCTGGGGGCCCTGATGGCTCAGAGGCAGGCTCAGCTTGCAAGACCCGTTGTGATCCACCGCCACAACCCGCCCGCAGGCATTCTGAAGTTGCACTTTTTCCGTTTCAGCTCTTAAATCAAACTGGACTCGCCATGAACACCGCTTCCACCCATTTGCAAGGCGGCATTGCCGTCATCACCGGCGCCGCCTCGGGCTTTGGCCTGGCGTGCAGCCGCATCGCCGCCGGCCTGGGCATGAGGGTGGTGATGGCCGACGTGCAGGCCGACGCGCTGGCCACGGCGCAGGCCGAGATCGAAGGCCTGGGCGCCCAGGTGCTGCCGTTTCGGCTGGATGTGTCCAAGGCAGAAGAAGTCGAGGCCTTGGCGACGGCCACGCTCAGAACCTTCGGCACGCCCAATTTTGTCTTCAACAACGCCGGTGTCGGTGGTGGCGGCCTGATCTGGGAACACACGCTGAAAGACTGGGAATGGGTGATCGGCGTCAACCTGATGGGCGTGGCGCATGGTGTGCGCGTGTTCACGCCGCTGATGCTGGCGGCGGCCAAGACCGACCCTGCGTGGCACGGCGACATCGTCAACACCGCCAGCATGGCGGGCTTGCTGAACGCGCCCAACATGGGTGTCTACAACGTCAGCAAACACGCCGTGGTGTCGATGAGCGAAACGCTGTACCAGGACCTGGCGCTGGTCACAGAACAAGTCCACGCGCATGTGCTGTGCCCATTTTTTGTACCCACCGGCATCACCCAGAGCCATCGCAACCGACCGGCTGACATGCCCACCGAAGCGCCCACACGCAGCCAGCGCATTGCGCAGGCCATGAGCACCAAGGCCGTCAGCAGCGGCAAGGTCACGGCCGCACAGGTGGCGCAGAACGTGTTTGACGCCTGCGCGTCCAACCAGTTCTACATCTACAGTCACCCCAAGAGCCTGGGCAGCGTGCAGGTTCGACTGGAAGACATCATGACGCCGCGCAACCCCACCGATCCGTTTGCCGCGCGGCCCGATATTGGTGCCAAACTCAAGGCCGAACTGCGCGGCGAGTAGGCCGACCGGCCGTGTCTGCTTCGACCCCCTTCAGTTCACCCTCGAAAGCGCACACCATGACCCTGCACACCGTTTGTAAAACCGACGAACTGGCCGTGGGGGGCATGAAAGCCTTTGTGGTGGGCGATGAAAAAATCGTGTTGTACCGCCTGAGCGACGGGTTTTTTGCCACCCAGGCTTCCTGCACGCACATGTTTGCGCCGCTGGCCAAAGGCAAGCTGCTGGAAGACTGTAAGGTGCAGTGCCCGTTTCACCGCGCGCGCTTTGATGTGCGCACGGGTGCGGTGGTGGACTGGGCCAACTTCCCGCCCGGTATCCAGGTGCTGAACTTCGTGCGCGGCGAAAAGGCGCTGCGCACGTTCAAGACCAGCGTCAAGGGCGGCTCGGTGCGGGTGGACGTGCCGGGTGCTTGATCCAAACAAGCTGGGCGGGCGTTGCATCAGGGCGGCATCGGCAGTATGCCGGCTGCGACCACTGAATGCCCCGCTCAGCAGCCCAAAGATACGGCCTGCAAGGGCCGCAGGGTCGCGGGGTCGCTGACCACAAAGATCACGCGCCGAAGGTGCGCCGGCACGCCCTGGCCCACGGTCAGGACAAACTCGCTGCCCTGGCCGGCGCGCCATGCGGGCACCGGCTGATACAGCCGCACGACGTGGTCGTGCAGCAGGGTGTTGCCAGCGTTTTCACCGGCCCGCACCCGGCTGACATGCTGGTCTTCCAGCACCGCCCAGTAGCCGGTCAGCTGCGGCGGCATGTCGCTCGAACCCTTCGCAGCGGACACCACGGCGCTGACGCGGTCGCCGTCGCGTTTCAACAGCACCGACAACGGCGAAGCGGCGGGCTTTCCCCAGGCGCCGTCGCGGTGCCACGCCGGCCAATCCTGGCCGTTGGCCACCACCTGCGGCGTGTACACCTGCCGGCTGCCGCGCACCTGAGCCAGTTCGTGCTGGCGCGCCGTGCCTTCGGGCAAGGCAAAGCGGTCGGGCCAGCCCAGTCGGTCCCAGTAGGTGACGTGAAAGGCCATCGGCAGCACATCGGTGCGGCCTTTCAAGCTGGACAGCCAGCGGTCGGCCGGTGGGCAGGAACTGCAGCCCTCGCTGGTGTACAGCTCCAGCACCACGGGGGCCTGGGCGCCACTCTGCGCCTGGCAGCTGGTGGCGCCAGCGGCTGGGTCGGCGGCACCGGCCAGGGTGCTGCCCATCAAGGCCCCAGCGCAGGACAGCCGGGCGAAGCAACGTGTCAGGTTTTCCAAAGGGGCCGAACGGGCGTCATTGCGTGATGTCATGGCTGTATGAAGGCTGACTGGCGATGTGCATCGGTCGGTGGTGCACCTCACTTCTTTCACCCCGTGCGGGTGAGCCCGGTTGCAGGCCGCCGCCGTTGGGCCCCAGACTTCAAGCTTCGTCAACGCATTGGCCCCAAAACCGCGGGCTGCACGCCATGAACCCGGTGCGCTTCGTTGTCAGCGGTCCTGTGGCCACCATCACCCTGTTCAGGCCCGGCTGCCGCAATGCCGTGGACGGCCCGACGGCCACCGCGCTGGACGCTGCGTTCCAGGCCTTCGAAGACAACGACGACTTGCACGTGGCGGTGCTCACGGGCGGTGGTGGACACTTCTGCGCCGGCGCTGATCTGGCGGCGCTGGGTGATGCGGCCCGGCGCAACAGCGTCAGCGCTGACGGCAGCGGCCCTGGCCCGATGGGGCCGACCCGCCGGGATTTCAGCAAACCCGTCATCGCCGCCGTGGAAGGTTATGCCGTGGCCGGCGGGCTGGAACTGGCGCTGATGTGCGACCTGCGTGTGGCCGCCCGAAGTGCCGTGTTTGGGGTTTTCTGCCGCCGCTGGGGTGTGCCGCTGATCGACGGCGGCACGGTACGCCTGCCGCGGGTGGTGGGCATGAGCCGGGCGCTGGACATGATCCTGACCGGCCGCCCTGTCGCGGCCGACGAGGCACTGGCCATGGGCCTGGCCACCCGCGTGGTTGACGACGGCCAGGCGCTGGTGCAGGCGCAGCAGTTGGCCGCGCAACTGGCGGCCTTTCCGCAGCGCTGCATGCGCGCCGACCGGGCGTCGGCGCTGGCGCAGTGGAGCCTGCCGATGGCGGCGGCTTTGATGAACGAGGGTGCGCAGGGCTACCCCGTGGTGCAAGCCGAGGCCCTTGATGGCGCGGCGCGTTTTGCCGCTGGCGCCGGGCGCCATGGGCAGGGCGTTTAGACTGTATGGCGGTCCCGAAAACAGCGCCCCGACCGGTCTTGACCACGCGCCCACAACCCACACAAAGCCAAGCCGAACCATGAGCCTGCCCCAGTTCCCGTCTGCCTGGATGACCGAAGAACACCGCACGCTGCAAGACAGCGTGGCGCGCTTTTTCAACGACCGCTGGGTGCCGCAGAGTGCAGCCTGGCGCGAAGCCGGCATCATGCCGCGCAGCACCTGGAACGAAGCCGGCGCGCAGGGTCTGCTGTGCCTGTCGACGCCCGCCGAATACGGCGGTGGCGGCGGCGACTTCGGCCACGACGCGGTGGTCATCATGGAAGCGTCACGCGCCAACCTCAGCGGTTATGGCGGCGGCCTGCATTCGGCCATCGTGGCGCCGTATTTTTTCCGCTGTGGCACGGATGAACAGAAACAGCGTTTCCTGCCGCGCATGGCCACCGGCGAGCTGGTGTCGGCCATCGCCATGACCGAGCCCGGCACCGGGTCAGACCTGCAGGCGGTACGCACCTTTGCCCGGCGCGACGGCGACCACTTCGTCATCAACGGCGCCAAGACCTTCATCACCAATGGCCAGAACGCCAACCTGATCGTCGTGATCTGCAAGACCGAGCGCGACGCCGGCGCCAAGGGCGTGAGCCTGCTGCTGGTGGAAACCGACGATGCCCCGGGCTTTCGCCGCGGCCGCAAGCTGGACAAGGTGGGCCTGAAGGCACAGGACACCAGTGAGCTGTTTTTTGACGACGTGCGGGTGCCCGCGGCCAACGTGCTGGGTGGTGCAACCGGGCGCGGCTTCTTCCAGCTGATGGAGCAATTGCCGCAAGAACGCCTGATCATCGCGCTGCAGGGTGTGGCCGCCATGGAGCGGGCGCTGCAGGAAACACTGGCCTACGTGAAGCAGCGCCAGGCTTTTGGCAAGCCCCTGTGGGACTTCCAGAACACGCGCTTCAAGCTGGCCGAGGTGCAGAGCACCGTGCTGGCCACCCGCGCATTTGTCGACGCCTGCATGGTGTCGCACCTGGCCGGTGAGCTGGACGCCGCTCGCGCCGCGCTGGCCAAGAGCTGGGTCAGCGAACAAGAGGGCAAGGTCATGGACGAATGCCTGCAGCTGTTTGGCGGCTATGGCTACATGATGGAATACCCCATCGCCGAGCTGTATGTGAACGCGCGCGTACAGCGCATCTACGGCGGTACCAACGAGATCATGAAAGAACTGGCGTCGCGCTACATGTAGCTTGATGACTGCCCAGGCGACACCTGCAACCGGAGCAAAACACCATGTCTGACGCATTCATCTACGACCACGTGCGCACGCCGCGTGGCAAGGGCAAAAAGGACGGCGGTTTGCACCAGGCCGCACCGGTCTGGCTGCTGCGCACGCTGCTGAAGGCTTTGCAGCAGCGGTTGAACCTGGACACCGCGCTGGTCGACGACGTGGTGCTGGGCTGCGTCACGCCATTGGGCGAGCAGGGCGCCGACATCGCGCGCACGGCCGTGCTGGACGCGGAATGGGCGCAGACGGTGGCCGGTGTCACCCAAAGCCGCTTCTGCGCCAGCGGCCTGGAAAGCATCAACCTGGCTGCGGCCAAGGTGAAAAGCGGCTGGGAAGACCTGGTCGTTGCCGGCGGTGTCGAAAGCATGAGCCGTTGGCCCATGGGCAGCGACGGCGGTGCCTGGGTGATGGACCCGCGGGTGAACCAGAAAACCGGTTTTGTGCCGCAAGGCGTGGGCGCCGACCTGATCGGCACGCTGGAGGGCTGGCACCGCGACGACGTGGACGCCTTTGCGCTGCGTTCACACCAGCGTGCGGCGGCAGCGCGCGCTGCCGGGCACTTTGCGCGGTCCATCGTGCCGGTGCTGGACATTGCGGGGCTGGCTCTGCTGGCGCAGGACGAGACCATACGACCCGAGGCCACGCTCGAAGCCCTGGCCAAGCTGTCGCCCAGTTTTGCCGGCATCGGGCAGATGGGTTTTGACGCCACGGCCCTGCGCAAATACACCACGGTAGAGCGCATCGAACACATGCACCACGCCGGCAACTCCTCGGGCATCGTCGACGGGGCGGCGCTGATGCTGGTCGGCAATGCCGAAGCCGGCCGCAAGGCGGGCCTGAAACCGCGTGCGCGCATCCGAAGCGCAGCGGTCATCGGCAGTGAACCCACCATCATGCTCACCGGCCCCACGCCAGCCTGCCGCAAGGCGCTGGACCGTGTGGGCATGACGGCACGCGACATCGACCTGTTCGAGATCAACGAAGCCTTTGCCGTGGTGCCCATGAAAACCGCACGCGACCTGGGCGTGGAGATGGACCGCGTCAACGTCAACGGCGGCGCCATCGCCATGGGCCACCCTTTGGGCGCCACCGGATGCATCATCCTGGGCACGCTGCTGGACGAACTGGAGCGCCGCGGCCTGAGCACCGGCCTGGCCACGCTGTGTGTGGGCGGCGGTATGGGCATTGCCACCATCATTGAACGGGTCTGATCATGAGTAACTCCGCAGTGAATCTGGCCGTCGGTGACGACGGCATCCTGGTCGCCACCATGGACCTGCCCGGCAGGCCCATGAATGTGGTGGGCGACACCTTGATGGACGGCGTTGCCGCCGCTCTGAAGCGCTTGGCCGAACCCGACGTGAAAGGTTTGATCCTCACGTCAGGCAAGGCCGACTTCTGCGCCGGTGGCGACCTGGACCGCATGTCGAAATGGGCCGCGCCTGAAGAACCGTTCGAAGCCTCGATGGCCATGAAGCGGGTGCTGCGCCAAATGGAACTGCAGGGCAAGCCCGTGGTGGCCGCCATCAACGGCCACGCGTTGGGCGGTGGCCTTGAACTGGCGCTGGCCTGCCATGCACGTTTTGCCATCAACAGCCCGCGCCTGAAGATCGGCCAGCCCGAGGTCAAGCTGGGCCTGCTGCCGGGTGGCGGCGGCACGGTGCGCCTGCCGCGGCTGGTCGGCATCCAGCAGGCCTTGCAGATCTGCTGCGAGGGCAACGACATCGCCGTCGACAAGGCGCTGGCCATGGGCCTGTTGACCGAACTGGCCGCCGATGCGACCGACCTGATGGCCAAGTCGCGCGTCTGGATTGCAGCGCACCCCAAGGCACAGCAGCCCTGGGATGCGCCGAAGTTCCGCTTCCCGGGAGGAGACTCGCGCACGCCCGCGGTGGTGCAGATGCTGGCCATCGGTCCGTCCATCGCGGCGGCCAAGAGCTGGGGCAACTACCCGGCCATCACGCACATCATGAGCAGCGTGTTTGAGGGGGGCCTGCTGGGCTTCGACGCCGCCAGCGAGGTGGAGAGCCGCTACTTCGCCGCCTGCGTGATGTCGCCCGAAAGCAAGAACATGATCAACACGCTGTGGTACCAGCTGAATGCCATCAAGAAGGGGGCGTCGCGGCCCGCTGCAGCGCCCAAGGCCACGGTCAAAAAGCTGGGCGTGCTCGGCGCCGGCATGATGGGCGCGGGCATCGCGTATGTGTCGGCCAAGGCCGGCATCGAGGTGGTGCTGCTGGATACCACGCAGGCACAGGCCGACAAAGGCAAGTTGTATTCGCAGGGCCTGCTGGACAAGGCTGTGAAGCGCGGTCGCAGCACGGCCGACAAGGCGCAGGCACTGCTGGCGCGCATCACAGCCGGCACCGACTTTGCACTGCTGCAAGGCTGCGATCTGGTCATCGAGGCGGTGTTTGAAGACCGCGCGGTGAAGGCCGATGTCACGGGCCGCGCAGAAGCCGTGCTGCCGGCGGGTGCGGTGTTTGCGTCCAACACCAGCACCTTACCCATCACCGGCCTGGCGCAGGCCAGCCAGCGGCCAGCGCAGTTCATCGGACTGCACTTCTTCAGCCCGGTGGACCGCATGCCGCTGGTGGAAATCATCGTGGGCAAAGCCACCAGCGACGACACGCTGGCGCGTGCTTTTGACTATGTGATGCAGATCGGCCAGACGCCCATCGTCGTCAACGACAGCCGCGGCTTCTACACCAGCCGCGTGTTTGCCACCTACGTGAACGAAGGCATCGCCATGCTGTGCGAAGGTGTGCATCCGCGCAGCATCGAGGTGGCCGGCCTCCAGGCGGGCATGCCGATGCCGCCGCTGGCCTTGCAGGACGAGGTGTCGCTGAGCCTGAGCCTGCATGTCATCGAGCAGACCCGCAAGGACCACGCTGCCGAAGGCAAACCGAGCGTCGAGGGACCTGGCACCCAAGCCATTCGCCAACTGTGCGAGCTGGGCCGCATCGGCAAGAAGGCCGGCAAGGGCTTCTACGACTGGCCGGACAACAGTGACGGCAAAGGTGGTGACAAGTCACTGTGGGCCGGACTGGCGCAGCTGTTTCCCGTCAAGCCCGAGCAGCCCAGTCAGCAGGAACTGATCGACCGGCTGATGTTTGTCCAGGCCAACGAGGCCGCGCGCTGCCTGGACGAAGGTGTGCTGCGCAGCGTGGCCGACGGCAACATCGGCAGCATCTTCGGCTGGGGCTTTGCGCCGTTCCAGGGCGGTGCGCTGCAATTCATCAACGCCAAAGGCGTGGCGGCGTTTGTGGATCGGGCGCGTGAACTGGCCAAGGCCCACGGCCCGCGATTCGAGCCTGCGGCGGGCCTGGTGGCGCGGGCCGACAAAGGGCAGTCGGCGCTCTGATTCAGCCAAACGCGGCGGGGCCGGGGAACGCCTTGTACAGGCGAGACACTGCCGTGGCAACGGGTGCACAAAACGCCACGTAGCGTTCTTCGCCGTTCACACCGAAGGAATTGGCGGCCGGCAAGGTGGCGCCCTGGGCCATGGAGTTTTTGCCGCCGCCGGTCCAGTCCATCATTTTTGAGACGTCGTTCTGCGACCAGGTGGGTGTGGTGCCCTCGCGGTCGCCGTTGTTGCCGCCCACGACCTGGGTGGAGTTGGCCACGTCCATGGACCGGACCATGTGGTACAGGATCCAGCCCGCGTTTTTTCGGCAACCAGCGCCGAGTTTTCGCCCGACCGAAAGCGTCTGTAAAAGCCGACCACGCAGCTGGCGGGAATCTGATTCGGATTCAGCACGCGTGTGTCAGTCTCGGGGTTGACCACCAGCAAGGTGTTGGCCTTGGGGACCTCCATGCGCTAGACCTGAAAGACGCTGTCTTTCAGGTCGCCGGTGGCGACCAGGCTGTACACCGCCAGGTCGTAACAGGTCTGCGACAGGCCGGACTTGGTCATTTCCGCAAAGCCCTTGCCGGCACCCAGATCCGCTACCTTGAAGTTCGCCATGTGTTTGTCCTTTGCCGCCTCCCGTACTTGGGGATAGGTGAACGACTATCGGTGGGTTGGCGGCACAGGTCAATGCGAAGACGCTCTCGGCCGTCGCTTGAAGATCAGCGTTTTCGGCCGCGCCGCACGGTGCGGCGGGGTTTGTGAGCAGCGAGCACTGGCGGGATGCTGCAACCGGCCTACAGCAGCCGATCCCGCCAGCGGTTGAATTGCCAGGCCACCACCGGTAGCAGCATGGCGCCCAGCGCCAGCACCCAGGCGGTGCCCAGCATTTCCACCAGCACTGCGCTGATGGCCACGCCCACCGACTGTCCCAAAAACAGGCAGGCCGCAAAGGTGGCCACCGCTGATCCGCGGCGTTCGCTGGCCATTTGCGTGGCCTGGGTCTGCAAGGTGTTGTGCAACATGTAAAAGCCCACGCCCACGATGGCGCAGGCTGGTGCCGCCAAGCTCCACCAGGGACCAAACGCCAGCAAGAGAAAAGCAAGGGCCAGCGTGATGGCGCCCCATTGCACCAGCTTGCGCTCGCCCAGGCGCTGCACCAGCCAGCGTGCGTTGAAGGCAAACACCAGACCACCCGCGGCGTAAGCCATCATCAGCCCACCGACGGTGGACAAGGGCAGCTCAAAACGGTCGTGCAGGTGCGCCGGCACAAACACGAAGGGGCCAAACACCAGTGCACCTTCCAAAAAAACCGTCATCAAGACGGCGCGGGCCCAGGGCTTGGCCAGCACACCGGCAAATTCACCCACCATGTGGCGCAAGACCTGTTGACGGGGCGGTTGTGTCAGGTCCGTCAAACCACGCCGCCGCAAGGTATGCAGCACCACACTGGCCACGGCAAACAGCGCCGCGATGGCAAAAAACGGTGCGCGCCAGTCCAGGTGTTCGGCCGCATAGCCGCCACCCCACATGCCCACGGCAAAACCGGTGATCTGCCCCGTGAGAAACCGGGCCAGCACGGGCTGGCGGTTGGCGTAGGGCACCGCATCACCGATCCACGCCATGGACAGCGGAATCACCGCACCGGCGCTGGCACCGGCCAGCAAGCGCGCGGCCATCAGCGAATGAGGGCCCACTGCCAGCGCGCACAGCAAACTGGTCACGGCCGACCCCGCGCAGGCCCAGGCGATGACGCGGTATTTGCCAAAGCGGTCGCCCAGAGGGCCAAAACCCAGCTGCGCCAGGCCATAGGCCACGGCATAGGCCGTCACCACCTGGGCTGCCTGGCCCAGGCTGATGCTGAAGTCGCTGGCCAAGCGCGGCAGCAGTGCATCAGTAACCCGCAGCGCCATGCCACTGACCATGGCGGCCAAGGCCAGCGCGGCAATGGCCCGTGTGGGGGTTTCGGTTTGTGTGTCTGCGATAGCGGCGGTCACGGTGGATTGTGCGGTGGCGATTCCGACAGGGTTGGCCGGAGATTCAGGCGCATAGGTTTCAACTAATAAAAAATTTAAGGCAATCAAATGTACAAATGCTGCACCGCAACCAAAAATGTGGGTTGTTTCCCGCTGATCCCTCAGCCTTCAACCCTCAGGAGCTTTTCAACATGTCGCTGATCAACACCACCGTGCAACCCTTCAAGGCCCAGGCTTTCCACAATGGCAAGTTCATTGAAGTCACTGAACAGAGTCTGATGGGCCAGTGGTCGACCTTCATTTTCATGCCGGCAGCATTCACCTTCAACTGCCCCACCGAAGTTGAAGACGCTGCCGACAACTATGCCGCTTTCCAGAAGCTGGAAACCCAGGTCTACATCATCACCACCGACACCCACTTTGCACACAAGGTGTGGCACGAAACCTCGCCTGCCGTGGGCAAGGCCCAGTTCCCCCTGGTGGGCGACCCCACGCACCAGCTGACCCGTGCCTTTGGTGTGCACATTGAAGAAGAAGGTCTGGCGCTGCGGGGCACCTTCATCATCAATCCCGACGGTGTCATCAAGACCGCCGAAGTACACGACAACGCCATCGCCCGTGATGTGAAAGAAACGCTGCGCAAGCTCAAGGCCGCGCAATACGTGGCCAAGAACCCTGGCCAGGTGTGCCCCGCCAAGTGGAACGACGGCGCCAAGACCCTGACGCCTTCGCTGGACCTCGTGGGCAAGATCTGAGCCCAGGCTCCTTGTTTCCCTGTCATTGATGTACTGAAGGAGTTTTCCATGTTGGACGCCACTCTCAAGGCCCAGCTCAAGGGCTACCTTGAACGCCTGAAGCAGCCGCTGGAACTGGTGGCGTCCCTGGACGACCGGCCCGAGTCGGTGCAGATGAGGGATCTTCTGGAGCAGCTGGTTTCGCTGCGCCCCGATCTCATCCAGGCTCGTTTTGACGGCACCGACGCACGCCGGCCGTCCTTCAACATCAGCCGTGCGGGGGCGGACATGGGCCTTCGTTTTGCGGCCATACCCATGGGGCATGAATTCACGTCACTGGTGCTGGCCCTGTTGCAGGCCGGTGGCCATCCGCCCAAGGTGGACGCCGACCTCATCGAACGCATCCAGGCGTTGGACACCGATCTGGTGTTCGAGACCTACATGTCCCTGACTTGCCACAACTGCCCAGACGTGGTGCAGGCGCTGAACCTGCTGGCGGTGCTGAACCCGCGCATCAAACACGTGGCCATCGACGGTGGCCTGTTCCAGGACGAGGTTTCGCAGCGCGACATCATGGCCGTGCCCACGGTCTACCTCAACGGCCAGGTATTTGGCTCCGGACGTATGGAGCTGGCCGAAATTCTGAAAAAGGTGGAGCCCGACGCCGATGCCCGCGATGCGGCCAAGTTGGCGGCCAAAGCGCCTTTCGACGTGCTGATCGTCGGCGGCGGCCCTGCCGGCGCCGCAGCGGCGGTATACGCCGCCCGCAAGGGTATCCGCACGGGCATCGTGGCCGAGCGTTTTGGCGGCCAGACGCTGGACACGCTGGGCATCGAAAACTACATCTCGGTGCTGGAAACGCAGGGGCCGCAGTTTGCCGCGGCGCTGGAAGCCCATGCCAAGGCCTATGACGTGGACTTGATGAACGGCCAGCGTGTGGCCGCGCTGGAGCCCGCGCAAGAAGAAGGTGGCAGCGTGACCGTGACGCTGGAAAACGGCGCGCAGCTGACCAGCCGCAGTGTCATTCTGTCCACCGGCGCACGCTGGCGCAATGTCAACGTGCCCGGCGAAGCCGAGTACCGCAACAAGGGCGTGGCCTACTGCCCGCACTGCGACGGCCCGCTGTTCAAGGGCAAGGACGTGGCCGTCATCGGCGGCGGCAATTCGGGTGTTGAGGCGGCCATCGACCTGGCCGGCGTGGTGAAACACGTCACCGTGGTGGAGTTTGCAGAACAGTTGAAGGCCGACGCCGTGCTGGTGAAAAAGCTGCACAGCCTGCCCAACGTGACGGTGCACACCAACGCGCAGACCACCGAGATCACCGGTGACGGCAGCCGTGTCGACGGCCTGGTCTTCAAGGACCGCGCCACGGGCCAGGAACATCGCGTGACACTGGCCGGCGTGTTTGTGCAGATCGGCCTGGTTCCCAACACCGAATTCCTGAAAGGCACGGTTGAATTGAGCCGTTTTGGCGAGATCATCGTCGACCAGAAGGGCGCCACCAACCTGCCCGGTGTGTTTGCAGCCGGTGACGCCACCACCACGCCGTTCAAGCAGATCATCATCGCCGCGGGTGATGGGGCCAAAGCTGCGCTGTCCGCGTTTGACCATTTGATCCGTACGCCGGTGGCTGCTTGACCGACCGTGGCTGAGTCCGGGGGGCAGGGCGGCGGTGGCCTACAGTCACCGCATGTCCCAGTCTCCCGTTTTTCCCAGCTTGCAGCCGTCTGACCCGTCCGCCCCGCCGGCTGCAACCGCCGCAGTGGCGGCACAACCCGGCTCCGCGCCGGCTGATGTCGACACACTCGCCGGCACCGAACGCGCCGTGGTCATCGTCGGCGCCGGGCCTGCGGGCTTGATGGCAGCCGAAGCCGCCGTAGTACAGGGTGCAACGGTGCATGTGTTCGACGGCATGCCGTCGGTAGGACGCAAGTTCCTGCTGGCCGGCATTGGCGGCCTGAACCTGACTCACGCCGAACCGCTGCCTGCGTTCACCGCCCGCTATGCGGAGCGCGCCGGCACCTTGGCGGCCTGGCTGCAGACCTTGGGGCCGCAGCAGGTGCGCGACTGGGCTAACAGCCTGGGCATCGATACCTTTGTGGGCAGTTCGATGCGTGTGTTTCCCAAGGACCTGAAAGCGGCGCCCTTGCTGCGTCACTGGCTGCAGCGCCTGCGTGCGCAGGGTGTGCACTTTCACATGCGCCACCGCTGGCAAGGTTGGGACGACGACGGCGCCTGCCTGTTCGACACCCCGCAGGGCGCCAGGCGCTGCCGGCCCGCAGCCACGGTGCTGGCCTTGGGCGGCGGCAGTTGGCCCAAACTGGGGTCGGACGGTGCCTGGTGGCCCGCATTGCAAGCCCTGGGGGCTGACCTGGCCCCGCTGCGCCCCAGCAACTGCGGGTTTGACGTGTCCTGGTCAGAACACCTGCGCCAGCGTAACGCCGGCACACCCTTGAAAAACGTCGCCTTGACCGTAGGCGGTTGGCGCCAGGTCGGCGAGATGGTGCTGACAGTTGGCGGCGTCGAGGGCAGCCTGGTCTATGCGGCGTCAGCCCTGCTGCGCAACGCCATCGAGCAAGATGGCCAGGCCCACTGCACCCTGGACCTGCTGCCCGGCCGCTCGCAGGACTGGGTGCAGGCCGAACTGGCGCACCCGCGTGGCCCGCGCTCGCTGGCCACGCACCTGAAGACGCGCCTGAAACTGGACGGCGCCAAGGCCGCGCTGATCTGGGAACAAGTGCCCAAGGCGGCCCAGACCGACCCGGTGCAGCTGGCCGCCTTCATCAAGGCCCTGCCGCTGACCCTGCTGGCGCCAAGACCGCTGGCCGAGGCCATCAGCACCGCCGGTGGTGTGCGTTTTGAAGGACTGGACGCTCACCTGATGCTGCGCCAGCGCCCCGGTGTGTTTGTGGCCGGTGAAATGCTGGATTGGGAGGCGCCAACAGGCGGCTACCTGCTGACCGCCTGTTTCAGCACCGGCCAGGTGGCCGGGCAGGGCGCAGCTGCCTGGGCACAGGCTGGACGCGACGTCAGGTCTTGAAGTCGCGAAGCACACGGCCGGCGTTGTTGTCCGTTCGCTGCCCCTCGTGCATGGCCAGTGCCCCGTTGACCATCACGTGGGCGATGCCGCCAGGATAGGCACGCGGCTGTCGCACGCTGAAGCGGGGCTCGATCTGCGCGGCATCAAAGACCGTGATGTCGGCCCAGTTCCCCACCCGAAGCCGGCCCCGGTCTTGCAGGCCCAACCGGTCCGATGGCAACGACGTGATGCGGCGGATGCCCTCGGCCAACGGCAGCACCTGCCGGTCGCGCACGTAGTGCTGCAGGAATCGTGCGGCCCAGCCATAACCGCTGAGCGAAAAGAGCTGGTCTTTCAAGGCGCCGTCCGGCGCCAAAGCGGCGGTGTCGGAAATCACCGCACATTCACTTTCTTTCATGAACAGTTCAACCTGGTCCTCACTGAAGCTGTGGGTGGCCCACATCAGGCGTGGTGCGTCGTCGCCTTCTTCGATCAGCATGTCCATCAGCGCGTCGTAGGGGTCGACGCCGCGCATGCGGCCGATCTCGGCAAAGTCCATGCCCACCAGGTCGCGGTTGGCACGGGCATTGAGCAGCACCACCTCGCGCCAATGCCGGTCCCGCACGATCAGCAGCATCGGCGCCGGGTTGTCCTTGACCTTTTGCCGAACGGCCGGATCCTGCAACCGTTCCAGCGCAGCCCGCGTGCCGCCTTCACGCACCCATTTGGGCAGGATGGCCATCACGCTGGTGTTGTTCCAGTCGTGCGGAATCACGTCGAAGGCGATGTCCACACCGTGATGGCGCGCGGCCTCGATCAGCTCCAGCGTGTGTTCGCCGGCATAAGCCGGTGCGCCGTATTTGGTCTGCATGTGCGAAATCTGCAGCCGCGCCCCCGACTGCCGCGCGGCGGATATGGCCTCGCCGAAGCCCAGGTCGTAATGGCGGTCGCGGTTGCGCACATGCGTCGAATACAGCCGGCCGCGCACCGCCGCTGCTTCACACAGCGGCACCAGATGTTCGGGTGACGACAGGATCCCGGGCCAGTATTCCAGCCCGGTGGACAGGCCGGCGGCGGCGGCGACCAGCGCCTGCTCGACCAGGCGCTTCATCTGGGCAATGTCTTCAGGCTCGCCGGCATGCAGCGCGTCGCCCAGCACGGCACGGTGCACCGTGCCGTGGCCGACGAAGGCTGCCACGTTCACGCCCAGCGGCTCTTCAGCCAGCAGGTCCAGGTAGTCGCCGAAGCTCTGCCATTGACGGCCGCGCGCGGCGTCGGGCAGGTGACCAGCGGCCATCTCGTTGTGGCCGCCGCGCTGTTTCAGCGGCGCGCAACTGATGCCACATTGACCCACCACCTCGGTGGTCACGCCCTGGTGGACCTGACTCTGGGCGCGGCCATCCACCACCAGCGTGAAGTCGGAATGGGTGTGCAGGTCGATGAAACCCGGCACCACCGCCAGTCCGGCCACGTTGATGCGCTGGCGCGCGGCGGTGTTGGCCAGGTCGCCGATCGCAGCCATCTTGCCGTCTCGCACACCGATATCCTGCACCTGGGGCGCGCCGCCGTCACCGTCGTACACGGTCCCGCCGGAGAAAATCGTGTCAAACATGGGCCATGTCCTTTGAAGGGTGCCGCGGTGTCAGCGCATGGGGCCGTACACCAGATTGGGCAGAAACAGCGTGGCCTCGGGCCACAGGATCAGGAACAGCAGGCCCACGACATAGGCCAGGATGAAGGGCAGCACCGCGACCGAGACCTGTTCGATGCTGATGCCGGTGATGCGCGCAGCCACGTTCAGGTTGCCGCCCACTGGCGGTGTGAGGAAGCCGATCTCGCAGGTCATCACGGTGAAGACGCCGAACAATACCGGGTCTACACCCATCTGCTTGACCAGCGGCAGGAAAACCGCGGTGAACAGGATGATCTGCGCCAGCGACTCCATGAACGTGCCGATGACAATGTAGAACAAGCCGATCAGCATCATGATCAGGATGCGGTTCTGCGTCAGGCTGGTGACCAGGCCCTGCACGGCGGTGGGCACGTCGTAGTAGGCGGTGAGCTGGCCGAAGGCCTGGGCCGGCGCCAGCAGCACCAGCAGGCCGGCCATCAATGCGGTGAAGCGCAGCGCGTCGACGACCTTCTTCATCGTCAGCTCGCGGTAGATGAACAGGCCGACAAACAGCGAATAAAAGACGGCCACCGCCGCCGCTTCGGTAGGGGTGAAGGCGCCGCCGTAGATGCCGCCCAGAATGATCACCGGTGCGCCCAGCGCCCATTTGCCGGCCCAGAACACGGCTACGCATTGCCGCAGAACAAAATGCTGCCCGGACGCCTTGCCGCCGTAGCCTTTTCGACGGGCGATGATGTAGGCCGTCAGCAGCAGCAGCGCGGTGATGAAAAAGCCGGGTACGAAGCCCGCCAGAAACAGCCGCGGAATCGACGTTTCCGACACCAGACCGTAAATGATCATCAGGTTGCTGGGCGGGATCATGCTGCCCAGCGCACCGGCCGATGCCGAAACCGCTGCCGCAAAGCGCGGCGAATAGCCGTCGCGCTGCATGGCCGGAATCATCACGCTGCCGATGGCGGCCGTGGTGGCCGGCCCCGAGCCCGACAGCGCGGCAAACATCATGCAGGCGATGACGGTGACCATGCCCAGGCTGCCCCGGTAGTTGCCGACAAAGGACTTGGCCACATCGATCATGCGCGTGGCCATGCCGCCCACCTCCATCAGCCGGCCGGCCAGAATGAACAGCGGAATCGTCAGCAGCGGAAAGGGCTGCAGGGCCGTGAAGCCCGATTGCGCCAGCAGCGTGTACGGGATGTCGATCAGGTACAGGGCCAGTGCCGTGCTGATGCCGATGCCGGCGATCAGCGGTACACCGAACACCGTCAACACGGTGAACACCAGGCAGATCAGCACCAGATCGCTCATGAGGGCCTCAGTTCGACTGGTACTCGGACGACACGCCGGGCAATTCGCGCCGGTCGCTGGCCAGCCAGCGGGCGTAGATCTGCAACAGCCGAAGCGTCATCAGTACAAAGCCGATCAGCACGATGCTCTCGGGCCAGAACATGTTGATGCCCAGCGACGGCGAGGTCGAAGGCCTGGCCCACAGCAACCGCAGGTAGTCCAGACTGACACCGATCATGAACAGGTTGAAGGCCAGCCACACCGCGTCGCCCAGCACCACCAGCGCCAGCGCCGCCTTTCGGGGCAGCGCCACCACGCCGGCCATGATGCGCACATGGAAGCGCTCGCGCACCGCCAGCGCCGCGCCCATGTACACGGCCCAGACCATGGCGATGCCCGACAGCTCTTCGGTCCAGCTCAGCGCGGTGTTGAAGCCGTAGCGCAGGATGACCTGCAAGAAGACAAAGCAGGCCACCGCCGTGATGCAGGTGCAGGCAATGGTCTCTTCAAAGAAGCGTTCCAGCCAACGCAGCATCGAGGCGGTCCTGGTGGTGCAGCAGTGTGGCGCTTTTGGGGCGGCGCGTCGGCCGGCAACCGCCTACTTGGCCGCTGCCTGGATCAAGTTGACCAGCTCGACAAATTTCGGGCCCCCTTCGGTCGCAAATTGCTGCTGAACCTTTTGCGCTGCGGCGATGAAGGGCGCACGCGGCGGCGTGGTCATTTTCATGCCGCCCTTTTCAACCAGCCATTGACGGATCTCGGCGGTCTCCTTGGCCTGGATCTCGGTGTGGTACGCGCCCGCCTCGATGGCGGCGCGGCGCACCGCGGCAGCCTGCTCGGCGTTGAGCTTCTTCATCATGCGGTCGCTGGCAAACATCGGCGCCACACCGGCAAAGTGGTCCAGGATGACCAGGTGCTTGGAGAACTCGTAGAACTTCATGTCCTTGATCACCGAGGTGCCGTTGTCGCCGCCGTCGATGGTCTTGGTCTGCAGCGCCGTGGGCGTTTCCGACCATGCCAGGGGCACCGGCTCGGCACCGAAGGCCTGGAAGGTGGCGATCATCACCTTGTTCTTGGGCACCCGCAGCTTCAAGCCTTTCATGTCGGCCATGGAGTTCACCGCCAGACGGGAATTGAACAGGTCGCGGTAACTGGGCGCGCCAAAGGTGAGCAGGTGCACGCCGGTGTCGGCAAACAGCTGCTTGCGGATGGTGTCGCCCACCGGCCCGGTGGTGACTTTGGTGACATGCGCTTCGCTCTGGAAAATGTAGGGCAGCACAAACACGTCCATCAGCGGCCAGTGCGGCGACACGTTGTTCTGGCTGATGAAGTAGGCATCGACCGTGCCGAGCTGCATGGCCTTGAAGGCGTCGTCTTCGGTGGCGATCTGGGCGCAGCAGCGCAGCTTCACCTCAAGGGCGTTGTTGGTGTATTTCTCGGCCAGCTCCTTGAACTTCTTGGCCGGGATGGAGTAGTTGGAGTCGGCTGGCGTGGACCAGCCCAGGTTCATCACGATCTTGTCAGCAGCCAGCGCACTGCCGGCCCACAGCAGCACACCGGCCAGCAGCGCGGCGCGGCGCAGTGGCGACGACGTGCGCGACTTCACGGGTTGACGGGTTGGGCAGATCGGGTGCATGGCAACTCTCCTGTGTGCAATGGCGGGGCGGGATGGTGTGGGTTGGGGCTGATCGTGCGGGAAAAAGTGGTGCGGTGAAGACTAGGCCGGTCTGGGCAATCAACACCAGTCCAGTTCAACTATTTGCATAAGTCCAGATGAGCGGCAGGCCGGCAGCGTTCAGGCCCTTGCCCTGCGCAGGGCTTCGGCTACCACCGCCACGATGTACTGGCAATCAGTTTCGCGCAGGCTCAGCGGAATCCGCAGATCGCACAGGCCTGCCAGCACCTGCGCAGCACGGGGCAAGGCCTGGTCGGGTTCGACAAAGTGCCAGTGCGACCAGATGCTGGTGAATCCGGCAGGCTCGGGCGCGCCGAACCATTTGATGTTCACGCCCTGCGCGCCGGCAGCGGCGACGAAGGCCGCCATCTCCGTTGCAGACCAGCCGGGCAGCAGGAACTGGATCGAGCTTTGCACATACTGCTCTTGCGGCGGGCGCTGGGGCAGGCGCAGGCCGGGCAGGGCGGCCAGGCCCGCTGCCAGCCAGTCGTGGCGCTGGTTCCAGCGCCGGCATCGGTCGGCCAGCACGGCGCCCAGCTGGGGGCGCACGATGGCTGCGGGCAGGTTGCCCATGCGCAGACTGAAATTCGGGGTGGTGTATTTCCAGCGCTCGAAGACCCCGTCGGGTGGGCGCACCGCATGGCCTTTCCAGTGCATGTAGCTGCCGCTGTACAGGATGGCCTGCGCCGCGATGTCGTCATCGTCGGTAACCAGCAGGCCGCCTTCGCCGCCGTTGGCATGTTTGTAGCTCTGCACGCTGAAGCAACCTGCATCGCCCCAGGTGCCGGTGGCGCGACCGGCCCAGGCGGCGCCCAGGGTGTGCGCGCAGTCTTCCATCACGTGGATGTCGTGTGCCTTGCAGATGGCCATCACCGCGGCCATGTCGGCGATGTGCCCGCGCATGTGCGACAGCAGCAGCACCTTGGCCCGTCCGCTGGCTGCCTTTTGAGCCAGGTCCTGCAGATCAATGGTCAGATCGTCGGTGATGTCCACCAGCGCCAGCCGGGCGCCCGCATGGGCCACCGCACCGGGCACCGGCGCCAGCGTGAAACAGTTGCTCAACACCGTGTCGCCAGGCTGAACGCCCAGCGACTTCAGCGCAACAAACATCGTCGAGCCACAGGAATTCATGCCCACGGCATAGCGGCGGCCCAGTGCGGCGGCAAATTCGGCTTCCAGCATCGCGGCCTCTGCCGGCACCGTGCTGGCCTCGCCATAGCGGTGCAACTTGCCGCTGGCCATCAGCGCCAGCGCCGCCTGCACGCCGGCCTCGGGGATGGGCTCCTGTGCGGTCAGGTCAAGCGTTTCGCCGGCCATGGTCACCCTTTGTGGCCCGCCAGCGAACCCAGGTCGAACGACTCTTGCGGGTAGTACTTCTGCAGGCGGATATCGCCGGTGCGGGCATGCCCTTCCATGCCTTCCAGTCGCGAAATGCGCGCTGCGACCTGGCCCACCTCACGCGAGGCGCCCCGGCTCAGGCGTTGCCAGGTCACCGTCTTGATGAACTTGCCCACCGACAGTCCGCCGCTGTAGCGGGCCGCGCCGCGTGTGGGCAGGATGTGGTTGGGGCCGGCGCATTTGTCGCCATAGGCTACCGTGGTTTCTTCGCCCAGGAACAACGAGCCGTAGTTGCGCAGCCGGGACAACCACCAGTCCAGGTCTCGCGCCATGACTTGCAGATGCTCGCTGGCGTAGCGGTCGCTGACGGTCACCATCTCGTCGCGGGTTTCGCACAGCACCACCTCGGCATAGTCGCGCCATGCGGCGGTGGCAGCTGAGCGCGCTGGCTCGGGCAGCGCAGCGATGGCCTCAGGCGCCAGGCGCAGCACCTCCTGGCCCAAGGCGCGTGAACTGGTGATCAGCCAAACCGGTGAATCGGGGCCATGTTCGGCCTGGCCGACGAGGTCGGCGGTCACGATGGCCGGGTCGGCGCTGTCGTCGGCGATGATCAGCGTCTCGGTCGGGCCGGCCACCACGTCGATGCCCACGCGGCCGAAAAGCATGCGCTTGGCCTCGGCCACAAACCGGTTGCCGGGGCCGACGATGATGTCCGCCGGCTGACCGCCAAAAAGCCCGGCGGCCAACGCGGCCACGGCCTGAACGCCGCCCAAGGCCAGCACGCGGTCGGCGCCGCAGATCTGCATGGCGTACAGGATGGCGGGGTTGATGCCCTGGCCGGCATGCGACGGCGAAGTGGCGATGACCGTGTTCACGCCCGCAGCCTTGGCGGTACCCACGCTCATGATCGCGCTGGCGGCGTGTGCATAGCGGCCGCCGGGCACGTAGCAGCCGGCTGTGCTGCAGGGAATCAGCTTTTGGCCGACGATCAAGCCGGGGATCAATTCGGCCTCGAATTCCTGCATCGAGTCGCGCTGGCGGCGCGCGAAGTCCATCACCCGCTGGCGGGCGAATTCGATGTCGGCCTTGACGCCGTCGCTCAGCGACCTGGCAGCGGCGGCAAAAGCCTGTTCACTGACCACGACGTCGCCCTGGTGGCCGTCCAGATCGCGGGCATATCGGCGCACGGCTTCTTCCCCGTTGGCCTCAATGTCGGCCAACATGCGGGTCACCGTCTCGGCCGTGGCGGTGTCCATGGCCTGCACCGGCGGGGTGGCTTCTTTCAGGTATTCCGTCGTCATGGTGTGCTCAACTGGGCTCGCGCAGGTCGCCTCAAAGGGGTTCGCGAACAGCGAGCCGCTGCCACCGGTTCGCGGTCAACTGTTTCGCGGTGCAGTTGATCACGGTGCGCGCAATGGTATAAGTCCAGCTGGCATAAATCAGTAGAGCCAGATGGCTTCTTCTCGCTTGTCCCCGCCAGCCAGACCGCCCCCGGCGCCCCAGGGTTCAGCGGAACGCACGGCGTTGGCTTCAGTGCCGATGTGGGCACGATTGTTCAAGCGCCTGGGTACACGCGGCACCTTGCAGGCCCGCATTCGTGACATGCTCAGCCACGCCATCCATGAAGGCCTGCTGGCACCCGGTGCGCGCCTGCCTTCATCACGTCAGCTGGCCGTCGAACTGGGCGTCGCGCGGCTGACGGCGACGAAGGCGCTGGAGCATCTGTGCGACAGCGGTCTGGTTGTCTCGCAACCGCGCAGCGGGTTGCTGGTCAGCCGCGATGCGCTGACCAATCGGGCGGTGCGTCTGGCCGCACCGCCCAGCGCCACGGTGGGTCGTGCACCCCATTGGGACGGGCGCTTGAAACTGCGTCCGAGTGAGCAGCGCAACATCCAGAAGCCCGCTGACTGGCAACAGAAGCCCTTTCCCTTCATCTACGGCCAGTTTGACGCCTCGCTGTTTCCGCTGGCGCAGTGGCGCGAATGTGCCCTGGAGACCATGCACGTCGGTGCCATCCGAAGCTGGGCCCCCGACCACATCGACCGTGACCATGAACCGTTGCTGGAGCAGATCCAGCAACGCCTGCTGCCGGCTCGCGGCATCTGGGCGCGGCGCGACGAGATCCTGGTGACCGCGGGTGCACAGCAGGCTACCTTCCTGCTGGCCCAGCTGCTGGTGGGGCCGCGCACCGTGGTGGGCGTTGAAAACCCGGGTTACCCTGATGCGCGCAACAATTTTTTGCTGCGCACGGCCGCCGTGCGTGCTTTGCCGGTTGACGAAGAAGGACTGGTGGTGGGGCCGGCATTGTCACGCTGCCGCTATGTCTACGTCACGCCCAGCCATCAGTGTCCGACCACGGTGACGATGTCGCTGGCGCGCCGGCAGCGGCTGCTGGTGGCAGCTGAAAAGCACGATCTTGTGGTGATCGAGGACGACCACGAAAGTGAGCTGAACTTTCTGCATCGCCCCACTGCCGCGTTGAAGAGCCTGGATGAGCAAGGCCGCGTGATCTATGTGGGCAGCCTGTCAAAAACGCTGGCTCACGGCCTGCGCATCGGCTACCTGGTGGCCCCGGCGCCGTTGGTGGCCGAGTTGCGAGCACTGCGCCGGCTGATGATGCGGCATCCGGCCAGCAACAACGAACATACCGCGGCGCGTTTCATTGCACATGGCTTCCACGAAGCCTTTGTTCGCAAGCTCAACATTGCCTACCGCGAGCGTTCGGCGGGCTTGCTGGCGTCGTTGGCGCGCCACCTGCCTGCTGCGCGCGCGCGACCGGCTGGCGGCGGCTCGGCGTTGTGGCTGTCGCTGCCTGCCGCGCGAGACACCCGGGTGCTGGCCGGCAAGGCGCTGCAGCAGGGCATCGTGATTGAACCGGGCGACGTGTTTTTTGCGAACCCGTCGCCGCCGCGCAATTTTTTGCGCCTGGGTTATTCGTCGATCGAATCGAGCCGCATCGACGAGGGCGTGGCCCGGCTGGCTGCGCTGCTGCGTGACGATTGACGCTGCAATCCACAACCTGCAATCGACAGCGCGCAGTCGCAGCCCCTCAGCTGCCGCGGCCCGGACTACCAGCTCACCTCGCGCTCGGGCGTGGCGCCAATGCGGTGAATCGACAGGTCGGCGCCTTCGAATTCCTCTTCCGCGCTCAGGCGCAGCGGCATCACCAGCTTCAAGCCGCCGTACACCAAAATACCCGCCACCAGCGCCCACACCACGCCCATCACGGTGCCCAGCACCTGCGCGCCCAAGGTGACGCCGCCCAGGCCGCCCAGGCTGGTCAGGCCGAAGATGCCGCAGGCGATGCCGCCCCAGGCGCCACACAGGCCGTGCAGCGGCCATACGCCCAGCACGTCGTCGATCTTCCAGCGGTTCTGCGTCAGGGTGAACATGACGACGAAGATGCCGCCGGCAATACCGCCGGTGACCAACGCGCCCAGCGGGTGCATCACGTCGGAACCCGCGCACACGGCCACCAGGCCGGCCAGCGGGCCGTTGTAGACGAAGCCCGGGTCGTTGCGGCCCATCAAGGTGGCCACCAAGGTGCCGCCCACCATGGCCATCAAAGAATTCACCGCCACCAGGCCTGAAATCTTGTCGATGGTCTGCGCGCTCATCACATTGAAGCCGAACCAGCCCACCGCCAGTACCCAGGCGCCCAGTGCCAGGAACGGGATGCTGGACGGCGGGTGCGCGCTGATGCCGCCGTCCTTGCGGTAGCGGTTGGCGCGCGGGCCCAGGAAGACCACGGCCATCAGCGCTATCCACCCGCCCACAGCATGCACCACCACGCTGCCGGCAAAGTCGTGGAATTCGGCGCCCGTGCTGCCCTTGATCCAGGCCTGGATGCCGAAGTTCTGGTTCCACACCACGCCTTCAAACAGCGGGTAGAACAAACCCACCAGCACGGCCGTGGCGATCAGCTGCGGGCCGAACCGGGCGCGTTCGGCAATGCCGCCCGAGATGATGGCCGGTATGGCGGCTGCAAAGGTCAGCAGGAAAAAGAACTTGACGAGGTCGTAGCCGTTTTTCTGCGCCAGAGTTTCAGCGCCGGTGAAAAAGCTGACGCCATAGGCCACCAGGTAGCCCACAAAAAAGTACGCCAGCGTCGACACCGCAAAGTCCACCAGAATCTTCACCAGCGCATTCACCTGGTTTTTCTTGCGTACCGTGCCCAGTTCCAGGAAGGCGAAACCGGAGTGCATGGCCAGCACCATGATGGCGCCCAGCAGAATGAACAAGGCGTCGGTGCCCTGCTTGACTTGATCCACGACAGTCTCCTCGGATGTTCTTTGATGGGGCGCAGAACACCAAATCGGTGCAATCCGAAGGATGTCCTGGCGCGAGCGCACCACTCATGCAATTTACATGCCTCAATTGGTGCGTCAAAGTGCACTGAATCGGGACGTAAAAAGCGGAGGGCCGGTCGATATGCACTTTGATGGTGCATTTACCGATGGCGCGAATCGGCGCGAAACCCAGCGCTGAATCAGGCCGGTACCACCAGTTCGTGTCGAACCAGCCAACGCAGCCCGCTATCGGCAGGCGCAGGTTCAAGTCGCATGGCCAGCGCCGGGCGATCGGCCTGGGGCACCTGGCGCCACAAGAAGTCGCGCTGGTTGCCGGGGTCTGCGTCCACAAACAACTGCGTCGTGTGCTCACCAAACGTGGCGTGACGCAGTTTCAGGTGAATATGGGGCGTGCGGCCGGGGTAAGGCACGGGCCGGATGGTGCGGAACCGCAAGGCGCCCTGGTGGTCGCTGCGGTTGGCGCCAAAACCCTGAAAGCCCGGGTCGAATCGGCCCGCGGTCAAGGGCACACCAGGCGCGCGGTACGCCGCCCGCACATCACATTGCCAGATCTCGACCTCCGCACCATCCACCTGTCGGCCGCGCGTGTCCACCACCGTGGCCGTCAATCCCAGGAGTTCGCCCTGAGCCAGCAGCGTCTGGCCGCCGGGCTGCGCAACACGGGTCAGGTCGGCATCCTGGTCGGCCCAACTGTCGCGCCAGGCGCGCGGTGGGTAAAAGGGGCCGTCGGTCATCGGCACCAGGGCGCGGCGCGATGACGCCAGGGCCGGCCAGGCCACGAAGGCAGCAGTGGCCGCGCAGCGGCTCATGAAGTTCCGGCGATGCAAGCTCATGCCCATATTGCACCACTTGGCCGCCACTGCCGCGCGGCTTTGGGTTTGCCCTGGTAGGAATTGCATGGCCAACAGGCCTGAGGGCACGGTATCTGATGTTCAGGCTTTGCTGGTCAGGAATCCATCCAACGACTGGGCAAGTGCCGAGGGTGCTGCGCCACGACGGCCAACTCTGGTTTGGCTGGGTGGTGCGCCAACATCGGACTCAGGCGGTCAACCGATTCGCCTCCAAACGGCCTGCATGGCGATCAGGCCGGTTGCAGCAGCAGGTTGAACTCAGCGCGCAACAATTGCTGTTTGGCCTGGCCGGAATCGGACAAGTGGATCAAGCGGCTCTGGCCGTTGGCATGCCGCAGGCTGACCGTGCCGGCTGGAATTCGGCCCTGGCCCTGGTTCACGAAGCCCAGCACAAACTGCTCGGTGCGTACCGGCAGCTCGGCTGTTGCCAGAGAGTCAGCGGACGCCAGCGTTACTGCCCAACGCTGACGGCCGTCGCTGAGCTCGAAGCGCTGGCCCAGGTAGAGTTTCCAGTCGGCCAGGCCGGGGCCTCCGGCCAACATCGGCCGCCCATCGGTGGCCAGGGCACCCGGGGCCGGCGTGGCGGCGGCCAGCGCCGGGGCAACCGCAACCGCACTGGCTGCACTCAACAGAAAGCCTCGTTTGTTCATCATCGTGTCACTCCTGGTATTCGGAGATGCGCTGGTGGGTAGGATGCCACGCCATGCGCTGGTGTATGCCTTGCGGCTCACCGTTGGGCTCGAAGCCCAGTCGGTCGTACAGCTGCCGGGCGCGGTTGCGGATTTCCACGGCGATGGTCAAGGGCACGCGGCGCTGTGAACCGCACCGGCTTTCGAGGAGGCCTGTTGGCTTGAG
>JAHECB010000439.1 GCA_024641925.1 Betaproteobacteria bacterium | reverse complement strand
CGCATCTCGCCCAGCAGTGCATGGGCTTGGGCGTCCCGCGGGGACTTTTTGGTGACGTGTTCAATCAACTGCTCGGCCAGTTCGTCGTCGCCTTCGTGCCGGCAGGCCACGGCCAGCCGTGTGTACAGCGGCAGGTCCAGCGGGTTGCGCGCCACCTGGTCCTGCAGCAATGCCTGGGCGCGGCGCCAGGCACCCACCTCTTCGTAAAACGCGACACGTTTCCTGACCAGGGCCGCATCGCGCGTCACCATCCAATCACACAGGTCAAACAGGTTGGTGATGCGCGACTGCATCGTGTCCTGGATGTCGTATTTGTTGTTTTCGTCCGGAAACTGACCAAAACTCAGGATGAACTTGATCATCCCGGCGCACATGCTGGCCGGCAGTGCCTGGTGCAGTGCCTGGCGGCTGGCATAGCCGCCAGTTACCAAGGTCTGCACGTAAGCGCGCAAGGTCTTGGCGCCTGGCGTGCGCGCCTGCGCGCGCGCAGCGGCACTGCCCGACAGCAAGATCGTGGGCCGTGTGCAGCCGCCAAACATGCCGTGCAGCGACAGGCCCGCCGGGCCCACACTGACGTCGTCCCAGTCCATCAACACCGCGCGGCCATCGGCCGCCACGGCGGCATTGGGCGGGCGCAGGTCACCGTGGTTGAGGGTCAGCGGCAGCGCCAGGGCCGGCCGGATGGTGTCGGTCAGCAAGCCGACATACCCCTGCAGCAGCCGCAGCACATGGGACGCGCCTTCTTCGCCCAGAAAGTACGCGGCCCGCACGTGGCCGTTGGCGTCGGGCTGCGTGCCGCCAGGCTGCATGAAGTCCAGCAGTCGCTGCGGCAACGACAGCAGATCCACCTTGGGCACGGCGGCCAACAGGTCGGCGTCATGGCGCGCCATGACCTGAATGCGGGCATAGGCGCGAACCATGGCCAGCAGTTGGTCATCCGGCGACTCGTAGTCCAGTGTGGTGCCGCCATGGTCGGCGCTGAGCAGCCAGCCCTGCTGGTCTTCACAGGCCATGACCAGGGGGATTTGTGAGGCGAACGTGGTTGCAAGCTGGTGTGTGCGCCCGGCAACGCCGTTGAACCGCGGTGGAATCAGTTTCAGATAAGCCTGCTGCTTCAACCCTTTTGCGCCCTGGCTGCCAGCCTTGTCCAGGCGGTAAGTGGTGGCCCAAGTGGCTTGGCTGATCATCTCGACATGGTCGAACGCAAAGGCCTTGCGTGCCCATTCCAGTGCCTTGCTGTCATTGCCGAATTTGCTCAGATCTCGCATGCCCATCGTGTTTCTCCGAAACGTCCGTGTCAATAACGTGGTGCAACGGCCGGCGCCCTGAACCACGGCCGTATTCTCGGCGGGCCTGGGTCGGCACGGTGCCCATATAAACCGGGGATGACCGGCCTGTTGTCAACTTTGGAAGGCAATTCAGCGGCGGTTCTGGCGTGCGCAGCTGCCGAAATGGCCTGCAACAGCCTTGCATTTCTGCAGTTGCACCCTGGAGAAGTTCGAGGGCTTTGGCGCCAGTGCCTTGTACAGAGATCGGTGCGGACTTGATCCTGGCCGCGAGCGGGTGGTGTTGTAAGTAGCTGTATCTCGGCGCAGGGTGGCTAGCCCTGGAGCTTGATCCATCGAGTCGTTCCGGTCGGTCTGGACCTGCGCTGCCGCGCCCGGCGTGAGGGTCTGGATGCCACCGTCAACACTTGAATCGACCGTTGTGGCTACCGCTCAAGCCGCGCAGTCAATGATGCCATTCCGGATCCCGACCGACCAAACTGAAACATCTTGTAAACAGTGAATTGGCCTGAACACCAGGGAGCGCGCATTAGCTATGCACATTCAGTTTCCAATGTGTCGATTTGTGTCTGATTGATAATTGCCAAATGGTTCATGAATTGTGCCGCAAGTGGGCCGCCAACCATGAATTAGGCCGCAACTGCAGCCGGTTCAGTTGAATGCCCCGCACCCACGGGGATGCGCTGGTGCAATGTCCTCCGTAGTATTCATCACCAGTCAGCAAATGAAGTCTTTTAGAAGTTCGGCTTTATTCAAGACTGCATTTGAACCGGCGTTGGCATCTAACTGGCGCGGGTTTCATTCATCAAACGGTTTCCCATTGGAGAAAATCATGCGCGTACTCACACTCGAAGAGCAACTGTTGGTGGCTGGCGGCGGCCACTGTGACGGCGGTAAAAAGGGCGGCAAAAAAGGCGGCAAAAAAGGCGGCAAGGGCAAAGGCAAGGGCAAAGGCAAGGGCAAGAGCGGCGGCAAGGGCAAGGGCAACGGCAAGGGCAGCGGATCCGGCTGCTACAACCCCAGCTGCTGATATCTGGGGGCTGCGACGTTCGGCAATTGCCGCGCCGCAGCCTTGCATCCCCGGGTCCGTCTATCGGCCCATGTTTGTCGGTGCAGCAGCCTTTTGCTCACCTTAACTAGCGGCGCGATCCCTCGGGGTCGGCCGCTTGTTAGTTTTCCGCCCCC
>JAHECB010000205.1 GCA_024641925.1 Betaproteobacteria bacterium | reverse complement strand
TCGTCGCAGACGATCAGCCGGGGCTCCACAGCCAGTGCGCGGGCAATGGCAATCCGCTGTCGCTGGCCGCCCGAAAACTCGTGGGGGTAACGCTGCAGCGCGTCCTGGCGCAGGCCCACCTGGTCGGTCAGGCGGTGCAAACGCTGCTTTCGGTCGGCCGCACTCAGTTCGGGGCGCAAGGCCGCCACGCCCTCCTCCAGCAATTCGTACACCCGCATGCGCGGGTTCAGCGATGCAAACGGGTCCTGGAAGATGATCTGCACTTGCGTACGGGCGGCGCGCAATTCAGCGCCGTCCAGTTCAAACAGATTCTGGCCTCGCAACAACGCGCGGCCTTCAATCGTGGCCACCCGACGCAAGAGCTGCACGATGGCCTTTCCCGTGGTCGTCTTGCCGCAGCCCGACTCGCCCACCAGGGCCAGGGTCTGACCCGGGGCGATCTGGAAACTCGCATCTTGGACAGCGTTGAAGTAACCGCGCACGCCCTGCAGGATGCCGCCTCGGATGGGAAAGCGCACGCTCAGTCCTTGCACGTCCAACAGCGGTTCGCTGACAGGACTGCTGGCGGCTGCCGCGGCACCGGCAGCCCCCGCGTTGGCCGGGCCCGCGCGAACAACCGGTTGCTGCGCCTGGACTGCCAGCGCATGGCCGCCGCTTGCTGGTGACGCAAAGAGCAGGCACCGCACCTCATGCCCCGCACCCACCGTCTGCATGGGCGGCAGTGTGCTGGCGCATTGCGGCATCACGCGTGCGCAGCGCGGCGCAAAACGACAGCCTTCAAATGCCTGGGTCAAAGGGGGCACCGTGCCGGCGATCGACTCCAACGCTGCGCCACCAAATCCACTGGGCAGTGCACGCAGCAAGGCCTGCGCATAGGGGTGTTTCGGCGCGCTGAAAAAGTCCTCGGCACGGGCCACTTCGATGATCTGGCCCGCATACATCAGCGCGACGCGGTCGGCCATGCCCGACACCACGGCCAGGTCGTGCGTGATCAGCAGCATGCCCATGCGGCGTTCACGCTGCAGGTCTCTCAGCAAGGCCAGAATCTGCGCCTGGATGGTGACGTCCAGCGCCGTGGTGGGCTCGTCGGCGATCAGGTAGTCGGGCTCGGCCGCCAGCGCCATGGCGATCATCACGCGCTGCTTCTGGCCACCGCTCATGCGGAAGGGGTAGTCGTTCAGCCTGCGTGCGGGCTCGGGTATGCCCACACGGGTGAGCCATTGCACGGCTTTGTCGCGCGCCGCTTCACCGCGCAAGGGTGTGTGCAGTTCGATGGCTTCGACGATCTGGTCGCCCACCTTCATGACCGGGTTCAGGCTGGTCGAAGGCTCCTGAAAGATCATGCCGATGCGGGCGCCACGCACGGTGCGCATCTGCATCTCGGGCAAAGCCAGCACGTCCACGCGGTCCCTGTCGCCGCCACCGATGTGGATGTCGCCCGCCGACACGTAACCGTTTTCAGGCAGCAAGCGCATCAAGGCCAGCGCCGTCATGCTTTTGCCACAGCCGCTTTCGCCCACCAGCGCAAAGGTTTCGCCACGCTCGATGGCCAGCCGCAGGCCGTCGATGGCGCGCACCAGGCCGCCATCGCCCTCCAGTTCAACGTGCAGGTCCTGGATGTCCAGCATGTCAGCCTGCTCCGCGCGCGGTTGGTGCAGCCGCGGCACGTTTTTTCATTCGCTGGCTGCGGAACACGCGTGCCTTGGGGTCAAAGGCGTCGCGCACACCGTCGGCAAACAGGTTGGCGGCCAGCACCAAGGACACCATAAAGCCGAAGGCGGATGCAAAACTCCACCACACCACCGGATCACGACTCATCTCGTTGCGGGCCAGGTTGATCATGCCGCCGAAGCTGTTCATGGATGGGTCCACGCCCACACCCACATACGACAGCACAGCTTCGTAGAGGATGAGCGCAGAAAACTCCAGCACCGTGATGATGAGCATCAGGTGGGCCACGTTGGGGAAAATGTGCCGGGACATGATGCGGGCATCGCCCACGCCAAACGCCTGCGCGGCCTGCACGTAGTCCAGTTCACGCAGTTTCATGGTCTCGGCACGCAGCAGCCGGCACAGCCCAGCCCAGCCCGTCATGCCCAGCACGGCGCACAGCAGGAACAGCTTCAGGTCGCTGCGTTCGGCACCGGTCTCGAAGAGGTCGGGGTGTTTGTCCAGGAACACCTGCACCATCAGCACACACGCCGCGATCAGCAGCACGTTGGGCACCGACGACAGCACGGTATAGATGTACTGGATGAGTTCATCGACCCAGCCGCGGAAGTAACCCGCCAGGATGCCCAGCACCACGGCCAGCGGCAGGGTGGCCACGGTCGCCAGCGCACCGATGACAAAGGCCGTGCGGATGCTCTTCAGCGACTGGAACAACACGTCGTTGCCCGTCAGGTCGGTGCCCAGCAGGTGGTAGGGGCCGGACAGCATCGTGGCCGGCCCGACCACCAGGCAGATGAGCCACAACGTGGCCAGCGCCACATGCCACGGCACTTGTGAGGTCTGCGCCCGCACCTGCGCCCAGGTCTGCGCCACGCCCTGGCGGCGCGCGCGCCCCAGCACCATCAGAAAAAGCACCGTCAAGGCCACTGCCGCCGCCGCACCCCATGCCAGGCCCATGGACACACGCTGCACCAGGTCGCCCCACCACTGGGTTTCGGGGTCGGCCAGGTGTTTGCCGCCAAACACCAGGCGAGGCGCGACGCGCTTGACTTCACCGTCGACCAGCTTGGTCTCCTTGGTGAAACCCAGATAGGACAGCGGCCGTGAATAGGTGGCCTCGCGCGCCGCCACCAGGTCCGCCAGCAAGGCGTCCAGCAGCGACTTGGTGCGGCTGTCGTACGCGGGCGCTGCATCGGCCACACCGGCTGCCGGCGGCAACAGCGGCCGGTAATGCACACTGTCCAGCAGCGTCACGCCCAGGCACAGCACCAGGATCAGCGATGATGCCAGGGCTGGCGCATTACGGAACACCTTGGCCCAGTTGCGCGAGAGTTCAGGTCGCCGCAGCACATGCACGCCATAGGCCACACCCGCCAGCACCAGCAGCCAGACGGCGGCATCGGTCCACAAGAGTACAAACTTGGGCATGGTCAGCTCAGCCTCACGCGGGGGTCAACCCACGTGTAGGCCACGTCTATGAGCGCAAAGGTGGCGATGTACAGCAGCGAGCCCACAAAAACCATGGTGCGCACCACGGCAAAGTCCTGCTTGCTGATGGCTTCGATGACGTAGGCGCCCAGGCCCGGCAGGCCAAAAAAGCTTTCAAACACCAGGCTGCCCAGGAACACATAAGGCAGGTAATTGCCAGCGCTGGTGATGATGGGAATCAGGGCGTTGCGCAGCACATGGCGGTACAGCACCAGCTGTTCCGACAGGCCCTTGGCGCGCGCGGTGCGCACATAGTCCTTGCCGATCTCTTCCAGGAACATGGCGCGGTACAGGCGTGCTTCACCACCCAGCCTTGCAATCAGCGACAAGGCGATGGGCAGCACCAGGAACTTGGCCGCGTCCCAGCCCGGCGCATAGCCCGAAATGGGCGCCAGCTTCAGTACGCGAGAAAACAGGTATTGACCCACGATGATGTAGAACAGGCTGCTGATGGACAGCATCAGCACGCAGCTGACCACGCCCCAGAAGTCCAGCCGCGAATTGCGGAACATCACCAGCAGCAGCGCAAACGCGGTGCTGGCGATGACCTGCAGCACAAACAGCGGCAAGGCCATCTGCAGGCTCACCCACATGCGGCGCGACACCTCATGGCCGATGTCGCCAGCACTTTCGCTGTCGGCGCGGCCAAACTTCAACGCAAATAACGACACCGAGCGGTCCCAGAAAATGGTGTCCGTCACCTGCTCGACACCCTGCCGCTGCGGGTTCAGGTACATCGGCTTGTCGTAGCCACGTTCGGCTTTCCATTTGCTGATGGCGTCGACGGAAACGCGCTTGCCGCCCAGGTTCAGCCGCGCCATGTCGTCGGGGGTGTTGATGCTGAAAAACAGCACAAAAGTCAGCAGGTTGACGCCCAGCAGAATCAACAGACCATAGCCAAAACGGCGCAGGATGAAGTTCAGCATGGTCGCTGACTGTCGCTGAGCTCGTTTGTCATGCCAGCACCTCGCCACGTGCATTGGTGCGTTCGCGCTGGCGCAGATGCCGGCGCGCCACCCACACCAGCGCCAAGGCTGCCGCCACGATCAGGGTCAGCGGCCACCACACCGGGCGGTTCCAGGCCGCCAGTGCGGCCACGCGCTGCGGCACATCCAGGCGCAGGTAGCGCCCCTGGTCGCGCACCAGGATGGCGGGGTGGCTGTTGTAGACCCAGCTTTGCACGGCGGCAGAGGCATGCGGGAAAAAGCCCATGGTCCAGGGCGCGTCGCGCCGCGCCACGTTCACCATCTGGTCGATCAGCTGCTGCTTTTCCGGCCCATCCGGCAGCGACTTCATGCGTTCAAACAAGCCATCAAATTCCGGGCTGTCGTAGTTGGAGGTGTTTTCGCCGTCGTACTTGGTCTTGCCGGCCTTGCTGTACAGCAGGAACAGGAAGTTTTCGGCGTCCGGGTAGTCCGCGTTCCAGCCCAGCCAGAACACCTGGTACTTGCCTTTGCGCACCTTATCCTGGAACTGGTTGTTGTCGGTGGCCCGCACTTCCAGCTGGATGTCCAGCTTGGCAAACTGGCGCACCACCCAGTCGATCTCGGGCTTGCGCTCGGGCGTGGCGGGAAAGTACACGTCGTAGTTCAGCACCAATGGCTTGCCGGTCTTGGCGTCGCGGCCATTCGGGTAGCCGGCTTCTACCATCAGCTTCTTGGCGTCGGCCAAGGGCCGGCGCACGGCCTTGCCGTCTTTGTACACATGGGTCAGCGGGTTCACACCTTCGGGCGTGCCTTCGCGTGAACCAAAAATGCCGGGAGGTAACGGGCTCTGCGCGGTGTCGCCGGCCTTCTTGGGGAAGACCTTGGAATATTCTTCCCAGTCGATGGCGATGCTCAATGCCTGACGCAGTTTGCGGCTGCGTTCTTTGTCTTCCGCATTGCTGCCGTCACCCACCACAGGGTCCAGCATGTTGAAGGCGATGAAGTAGCTGTTGACGTCCGAACCCTGGTTCAAGCGGAAGCCCTTGGCCAGGTATTCGGCACGCACCTCTTCGCTGTCCTGCATGTCCACGCGGTAGTCCATGCCGGTGTCGGTGCGCTCAAACACCTCCACGTCATAAAAGCCCTGGCGGAACTTGCCCTTGCGAGGCACGGCTTCACGTTCGACGGTGGACACCAGGGCGTCGATGAAGGGTGTGCGTTTGCCACAGTCGTCCAGCAGGCCGGATTCCTTGTCGCCCGGCATGCCTTCGCAGGGGTACGGTTCGCCGCGGTAATTGGGGTTGCGCTTCAGCACGTGGTAGCGGTCCTTCACGAACTCCACCATCATGTAGGGCCCGGTGCCCACCGGCCAGACGTCCAGCGTCAGCGCGTGTTCAGCCATGCCGGGCTGGGCGTAGAAGGCATCCGCCTCCCAGGGCACGGGCGCCAGGAAGGTCATCTGCATCCAGTAGCTCCACTGCGGGTAGCGGCCCTTGATGCGCACCCTCAGCAGATGTTTTTCAGGGGCAGAAACGCCCGACAGAGGCCACTTGCGAAAGTCCAGGAAGGGTTTGTCCAGACTGGCCTTGTCGCGGCCCTGCATCAACAGGGCGTCCTCACGCTTGATGACTTCGCCGTAATCCTTCAGGCCCATCACAAATTCCGCAAAGGTGCTGAAAATGGGCGCCGTGATGCGCGTGGTGGCCTGGCGTTTCAAGGCGTACACAAAGTCTTCGGCCACCAGTTCACGGGTGCCCTGGAATTCAAAGTCCAGCGGCGTGCGGCGCTCGCCCAGTTCGCCAGGCTTCATGTCGTGGTAGCGGTAGCGCCCCTTGCCGTCGACCGCAAAGGCGGGGTGCGGCTGGTACAGGATGCCGGGTTTGATGGGCACGTCATAGACGCTTTCCGCCACCTGCTCGTTGGGCGCGTCATCGGGCAAGCGCTTGCCGTCCTTGTCCAGGTAGTAGGGTTTGGCCACCTCGGCCGCCGACTTGGGCACCAGCTGGTACGGCCGCTTCAGGTAGTGGTAGCCGTACGGCGGCTCGTAGATCTGGTAGGTATAGGGCGTTTCGTTGGACCAGTACGAGGCGGTCGGGTCCAGGTGGCGTGGCGAACTTTCGACGACGGCGCTGTAAAGCGTGTTGGCCTGGGCGGCCTGGTCGGGCCAGGGGTTGTTGTTGCAGCCGCTCACCAGCCCCAGCAGCGCCACAGTCAAAACCGCGAGCCAGCCGAGCGCGTGTTGACGCCAAGCCGCCCGTACAGGGCGCAGCACCCCAGGTTTTGCCAAGGCCTGCATCCTCTACCAGCCCATCAACACATCTCGGCCCTGCACCACCAGCTGAACACGACGGCCCACTGGCAGGGTGACCTTGGGGTGCACATGGCCAAACGGCAGGCCGGTCAGCACTGGCGTTTTTTTCAGTACCGAACGCAGGTGCGCGACCACGGTTTTCAGGTTGTAGCCCCGATCCAGCGGTGACGGTTTCCAGCCGCTGAAGGCCCCCAGCACCACGGCCTTCTGCTGCCCCAGCACACCCGCCTGGTGCAGCTGCAGCAGGTTGCGCTCGACGCGGTAGGGGTGCTCGTTCACATCCTCCAGGAACAGGATGCCGCCTTTCACGGTCGGCATGTGTGGCGTACCCAGTTGTGCACACAGCATGCTCAGGTTGCCACCCCACAGCGTGCCGCGCGCCGACAGCCCGTCAAAACCCGCTTCGGTGCGAAAGCCCACGGCTTCCAGCGCGCCGGACATGGCTTCCAGGAAACAGTCGCGGGTGACTTCGTCCACACCACCGGCTTCGTCGCTGCGACTGAAATCGTCCAGCGCCATGGGCCCGGCCCAAGACGCAGCACCGGTGTGCGCCAGCAGGCCCAGCTGCAGGGCCGTCAGGTCGCTGTAGCCGACCCAACGGGTACCACGCTCCACACTGCGCGCCATCAGCTTCCAGTTGACATGGTCCATCAGGCGCGACATGCCGTAACCGCCCCGCGTGGCCATGGCAATCGAAGGCGATGCCTGGGCGATGCGGTGCAAGGCCTCCAGACGCACGCCGTCGCTGCCGCCAAAACGCTGCGACCGCGCCAATGCGGACGGGTCCAGCCTGGCGTCAAAGCCCAGCGCGCCCAAACGTTTGACGGCCAGGCGCAGTGGCGCGGCCTGGGGCACCACCCCAGCCGGGGTGAACAAGGTCAGCAAGCTCATCGAAGTTGGGGCCATGGCGCTCAAGTGGGCAAGTCCGACGACGGACCTGTGGCGAGGTCGGGTGGTGCTGTGGGCTCGGCCGACAGTTCCACCGTGTCGCCCACCGGAATGGGCTCGATTGTGGCGCCATGGCGGCGCTGCCGATGCTGCGCACGCCGTTGCGCAAAAAACTCGCGCAGCAAGTCGGCGCTGGCGTTGGCCAGAACACCGCCCACGCACTCGGTGTGGTGGTTCAAGCGGGGTTCGCCAAACAGGTTCAGCACCGAACCGGCCGCACCCGTCTTGGGATCCTGTGCGCCAAACACCACCCGCTTGAAGCGCGCATGCATCAAGGCCATGGCGCACATGGCACAGGGCTCCAGCGTCACATAGAGCTCACATTCAGGCAGGCGGTAGTTGCCCAGCAGAATGGCCGCATGGCGCAAGGCCACGATTTCGGCGTGTGCCGTCGGGTCGTGTGTGGTGATGGGCTGGTTGTAGCCGGTGGCAATCACCTGCCCATCGCGCAGGATGACCGCACCAACCGGCACTTCGCCCACCAACAAGGCGTTGTGGGCCTGATCCAGCGCCAGGCGCATGCCAGGTTCAAACGGACTGGCGTCATTCATTGCATCGACCGACATGCCGTGTGCCGCTGGAGGCGGCTGAACACTCAAGGATTGGCAGATTGTGCGGCAGACAGCGTGCGTCAAAGGCACCCGACGCGCCGCCAGGTGGTCAAGCGTTGACTGTGCCGGCGGGCATTCGTTGGCTGCGACGCTGCAGCCATTCGTACACCACCATGCCGATGACCATGGCCAGCGTGAACGCCAGCGCCTTGGGCTGCCCAGAGGCCATCGACACCAGGGCCGGTCCCGGGCAGAAGCCGGCCAGGCCCCAGCCGACACCGAAGGCCAGGGAACCGATCACCAGCGGATTGTCGATGCGCGTGATCTGGGGCAATCGCATGGGGCCACCCAGCCAGTCGGTGCTGCGACGCTTGGCCACTGCGTAGGCCAGGCTGCCCACGGCCACCGCACCGCCCATCACCAATGCCAACGATGGATCCCATGCACCGAACAGGTCCAGAAAACCCAAGACCTTGCCCGGATCGGTCATACCCGACAACAACAAACCAAGGCCGAAAAGAAGGCCCACCACAAAATCAACAAGACGGCGCATGGCTTTTCAGACTCAGATCAAGTGACGGACAAAAGCCACGGTGGCAAAACCCGCGCCCATGAAAACCGCTGTGGCCACCAATGATCGCAACGACAGTCGCGACAAACCGCAAACGCCGTGCCCACTGGTGCAGCCAGCGCCGTAACGGGTGCCCACACCCACCAAAAGGCCCGCCAGCGCCACCACACCATAGCTGGCATCAATGCGCGGCGCCTCCACCAAACCTGTAGGGGTCAGTGCAAAAAACAGCAGGGGCGCAGAGGCCATGCCCGCCAGCATGGCCAGGCGCCAACCTCGGTCGCCCGCGCGTGGCGGCAGCAAGCCCGCCAGGATGCCGCTGATGCCCAGCACACGCCCACGCATCAGCACAAACAGCGCCGCAGCCAGTCCCAGCAGCAGACCGCCCGCCATCGAGGTCCAGGGGGTGAAATGATTCCAGTCGATCGTCATGTGTTTTTGTGTGCTCGCTCAGCGGCCTCTGTGAAAAAATCGGCTTCGCTCGGCGCCGCATTGTGCGGCCGTTTGCATGGGCCAGTCAGGGCCAGGGGCTTGCGGCCGGGTGTTGTGAAACCACCGCTGCCGCCAGTACACGAGCCTCATCCACAGGCACCACCCAAACCGCGGCACCGGGCCCGT
>JAHECB010000204.1 GCA_024641925.1 Betaproteobacteria bacterium | reverse complement strand
CCCGACGCGATCGCCAGCGCCCGGCGCGAGGCCCAAAGCGCTTTTGGCGACGGCAACGTGATGTTGGAACGGCTGATCGACAACGCACGCCACATCGAGATCCAGATCTTTGCGGACAGCCAGGGCAATGCCGTGCACCTGGGCGAACGCGACTGCACGGCACAGCGACGCCGGCAAAAGGTGATCGAAGAAGCGCCCTCACCCGTGATCGGCGCTGCTTTGCGTGAACGCATGGGGCACGACGCCGTGGCCGCGGCGCAAGCGGTCGGCTACTGCGGCGCCGGCACGGTGGAGTTCATCGTCGACGCGCAGATGAACCACTACTTCCTGGAGATGAACACCCGCCTGCAGGTGGAACACCCGGTGACCGAGTGCATCACCGGGCTGGACCTGGTGGAATGGCAGTTGCGTGTGGCCGCCGGCGAACCTCTGCCGCTGCGCCAGGCCGATATCCGCTTTGAAGGCCATGCCATCGAAGTGCGTTTGTATGCCGAAGACCCCTACGACGGTTTCAAGCCGCAGATTGGCCGCATTGCGGGCTGGGCGCCGCGCACCGCGGCAGCCTTGCTCAGCATCGGCCCGGGTGTGCACGGCGTGCGCATCGACCATGGCATCAGCGCCGATGACGAGGTCAGTCCGTATTACGACGCCATGGTCGCCAAGTTCATCGCGCATGGCCATGACCGCGCCGACGCCGTGCGCCGCCTGACCCGCGCGCTGGACACCGTGCCGTTGCTGGGCCTGCGCAACAACGCCCGTTTTTTGCGCGACCTGCTGCACCACCCGCAATTCACCCATGCACAACTGTCCACCACGCGCCTGGACGAATGGGCGGCCAGCGGCGAGCCCTTGTTTCAACAGCCACAGCCACCCGATGAGGCCTGGCTGATGGCTGCCGCCCTGCTGGCCGGGCGCAGCGGTCAGCGATCGGCCAGCGTGGCCGCGTTTGACCTGACGCTGCAATGCCAGGACCAGCGCCGCACGCTGCGCGCGCCGGGCGATGTGCAGCTGCTGGGCTGGCGCGGCCCGCGGGCGCGGCTGCTGGTACATGGTGTGCAGCGCCAGGTGCTGGCGTTGCAGCATGGTGCCGTGCTGTACCTGGCGCTGGACAGCGCCGTGTTCAGCTTCGAAGAGCCCTCGCCCTACCCGCAACACAAAAAAACGGTGGACCCCAGCCAGGCCCGTTCGCCGGTGGCCGGTGTGGTGGCGCAGGTGGCGGTGGCGCCGGGCGACCATGTCATTGCTGGCCAGAAGATGGTGTGTGTGGAAGCCATGAAAATGGAAATGTGGCTGCAGGCTAGCGCCGCCGGCACCGTGCGTGCCGTGCACATCAAACCCCAAGAATCGGTGGCCGCTGGTGCGCTGCTGGTTGAACTGGAGATCACACCATGAGCGCTGACAAGGCCATCATCACCTGCGCGCTCACCGGCGTGCTGACCAACCCACAACAGCACCCCGTGCCGGTGACGCCCGAACAGATGGCCGCCGAAGCGCGCGACGCCTTCAACGCCGGTGCCAGCATCATGCATGTGCACCTGCGCAGCCAGGCACCCGGCCAGGGCCACATGCCCAGCTGGGACCCGGACGTGGCCGAGGCCGTATGCAACGCCATCCGCGCGGCCTGTCACGGCGTGGTCATCAACCTGACCACCGGCGTCGTGGGCAAGGATGTCAGCGGCCCGCTGGCCTGCCTGCGACGCGTCAGGCCCGAAGCCGCGGCCTGCAACGCCGGAAGCCTGAACTACCTGAAGATCAAGGACAACGGCGAATGGGCCTGGCCGCCCATGGTGTTCGACAACCCCGTGCCCAAGATCCAGCAGTACCTGGACGTCATGAACGAACTGCACATTCACCCGGAATTTGAATGTTTCGACGTCGGCATCGTGCGCAGTGTGGCCATGTACCTGAAGGCCGGCATGTTCACCGGCGTGCCCGAAGTGAACTTCGTGATGGGCGTGGCCAGCGGCATGCCCTGCGACGCCGACTTGTTGGCACTGTTGCCACGTTATGCACCGGCTGGTGCGGTGTGGCAGACCACACTCATCGGCCGTGCCGAGATCTGGCCAGTGCACCAGAAAACCGCCGAACTGGGTGGCATGCTGCGCACGGGCCTGGAGGACACCTTCTACATGCCCGACGGATCCCGCGCCGCCGGCAACGGCGCACTGGTGCAAGCGCTGGCGGCCTGCGCGCAGCGTGCCGGCCGTGGCGTGGCCAGCCCGGCCGAAGCACGCCAGATGCTGGGCCTGGCGGCCCTGGCTTGATGCCACTGACGCTGCACGCCGCCAAAAACCCGTGACCACGCCCCCGCCGCGCTTGGCCAGCGAACGGGCCGAACTGCACGCGGCGCTGGTGCGGATGTTCGACCACCACATTGCCTTCAACCAGCTGCTGGGCCTGCGCACGCTGTCCACCACGTCCGGCGACATCCGCGCGGCCTTTGATATGCGGCCCGAACTGGTGGGCCACTTTGCCTACGGACGGCTGCACGGCGGGGTGATTTCGGCCGTGCTGGACGCCCTGGGCGGTCTGGCACTGATGGCCGCCATGGCCGACAAACACCCGCAGGACGCCGTTCCCCAAGTGATGCAGCGCTTTGTACGCATGGGCACGATCGACCTGCGTGTGGACTTTCTGCGGCAGGGCCTGGGCCAGCACTTTGTGGCCAGTGCCGAGGTGCTGCGGCTGGGCAGCCGTGTGGGCAGCACGCAGATGCGCTTGCACAACGACAGCGGCTTGCTGATCGCCACAGGCGCTGCAGCCTATGTGGTGACCTGACGGCGCTGCGCGGTCGGCACGCACTTGCCGCAAAATTCAGCGATGCAGCAAACCACTTCATTTCTACCGCGGCTGGGCCGCCAACCGGCGCTGGCCCTGTTGTTCCTGACCTTGTTGCTGGCGCTGGCGCCGCTGCCCAGTCTGGGTCGTGAAGACCGCGCCGCCCGCGCCGTGACACCACGCGGCCCGCTGGGTGCCGAAGAGCAGGCCCACATCAACCTGTTCAAGCGCACATCACCGTCGGTGGTACACATCACGGCACTGGGCGCCGAGCGCGACCTGTTCACGATGAACGTGGAGCAGGTGCCGCGTGGCACCGGCACCGGCTTTGTCTGGGACACCGGCGGCCACATCGTGACCAACTTCCACGTCATCCAGGGCGCCAATGCAGCCACGGTGACCCTGTCGGACCAGACCACGCTGGAAGCCCGACTGGTGGGCGCCTTCCCCGACCGCGACCTGGCCGTGCTGCACGTGCAGGCGCCACCGGGCAAACTGCCGCCGCTGAACATCGGCAGCAGCCGTGATTTGCAAGTGGGCCAGCGCGTGTACGCCATCGGCAACCCCTTCGGCCTGGACCAGACGCTGACCACCGGCATCGTCAGCGCGCTGAACCGCGAAATCGAGTCCTTCAACAGCCGCACCATCCGCGGTGTGATCCAGACCGACGCGGCCATCAATCCGGGCAACTCCGGCGGCCCCTTGCTGGACTCGGCCGGCCGCCTCATTGGCGTCAACACGCAGATCGCCAGCCCCAGCGGCGCCAGTGCCGGCATCGGCTTTGCCATTCCGGTAGACGAAGTGAACCGCATCGTGCCGCGGTTGATCCGTGACGGCCGGTTTGTGCGCCCCTCGCTGGGCATTTCCGCGGGTGCCACCAACCTGCAGCGCGCGCTGCGGCTGCCGCGTGGCGTGGTGCTGGTGCGGGTGACCGAACGCGGGCCTGCTGATCGCGCCGGGCTGGTGCCGTTTCGGCGTGACGAGCGGGGTCTGGTCCTGGGCGGCGACGTCATCACCGCCATCAACGGCGAAGCGGTGGCCGACATGGACGACCTGCTGTCACAACTGGAACAGCGCAACCCGGGCGAAGTGGTAGAGCTGTCGGTGTGGCGCAACGGGCAGCTCCGCAAGGTGCGCGTGGTCTTGAGCGCTTCGCCTTGAACCGACTGCCCGGCAATCCGGGCTAGCATGGCGCCCCGAAAGCAGGAGAGCCCATGCAGATCGTTTGCCTTGACCTTGAAGGGGTGCTGATCCCCGAAATCTGGATTGCCTTTTCACAGCGTACCGGCATCCCCGAATTCAGCCGCACCACGCGCGACGAGCCCGACTACAACAAACTGATGCAGTACCGCCTGGACCTGCTGCGCCAGCATGGGCTGAAGATGCAGGACATCCAGGCCGTCATCAGTGGCATGGCCCCGCTGGACGGCGCCAAGGACTTTCTGGACGGGCTGCGCAGCCAATACCAGGTCATCATCCTGTCGGACACGTTTTACGATTTTGCGGACCCGCTGATGCGGCAACTGGGCCGGCCCACGCTGATGTGCCACCGGCTGGAGACCGACGCTGAGGGCTTCGTCGTGGCCTACCACCTGCGGCAACCCAACCAGAAGTTCCACGCCGTGAATGCGCTGAAGTCCTTGAACTTCAAGGTCATCGCCGCGGGCGACAGCTACAACGACACCGGCATGCTGGGCGCTGCCGACGCCGGGTTCTTCATCCACCCGCCCGCCAGCATCGTGTCGCAGTTTCCGCAATACCCGGTGCACCACGACTACGCCAGTCTGCGCGCCAGCATCGATGCGGCAGCACAAAGGCTGGCAACGACATAACCGGCACCCGACGAAAAAAAACGGGGCTCGCTGAGCCCCGTTTCTGTTGACCTTGATCAGCGTGAACGACCGCCGCCGCTGCTGCCGCCGGTCCGACCACCACCCGAACGGCCACCACCGCCGCCGCCTGCACCACCCGCGCTGCCGCGCCCCGGGCCCCCGCGGCCCGCGCCAGTAGACGATCCACCACCGCCCGGACGGCCGCCACCAGCGCTGCTGCGGGGCGCTGCGCCGCGCGGCGCATGACCGCCACCGCCGCCACCACCACCCGACCGACCACCAGGCCGGGCAAAGCCGCCGCCGCTGTTGCGCTTGGTGCCGCCGACCCCGATGGTCATGCGGCCCAGCACGATGGGCTCGGCACGTTCGTCCGCAGGCGGCTCAAAGCCGGGCACGGTCTCGCGCGGGATCGTGCGCTTGATCAGCCGCTCGATGTCTTTCAGGAAAATCTCTTCATCCAGGCAGACCAGGCTCACAGCCTCGCCCGTGGCGCCAGCGCGCCCAGTGCGGCCGATGCGGTGCACGTAGTCTTCGGGCACGTTGGGCATCTCGAAGTTCACCACGTGCGGCAGCTGGTCGATGTCGATGCCACGCGCAGCGATGTCGGTGGCCACCAGCACCTGCAGGTCGCCCTTCTTGAAGTCGGCCAACGCCTTGGTACGCGCCGTCTGGCTCTTGTTGCCGTGGATGGCCATGGCGGTGATGCCCTGGTCGTTCAGGTAGTCGGTCAGGCGGTTGGCACCGTGTTTCATGCGCGCAAACACCAGCACCTGGTGCCAGTCGCCCTGTTTGATCAGGTGCGCCAGCAGGTCCTTCTTGTGCTCACGGCCCACCGGGTGCACCTTTTGTGCCACGGTGTCGGCAGCGGCGTTGCGGCGCGCCACTTCAATCAGCATGGGCTGGTTCAGCAGCCGGTCGGCCAGGGCCTTGATTTCGTCACTGAAGGTGGCTGAAAACAGCAGGCTCTGCTTTTGCACCGGCAGCACCGCCAGCACCTTCTTGATGTCGTGGATGAAGCCCATGTCCAGCATGCGGTCGGCTTCGTCGAGCACAAAGATTTCAACACTGCTCAGGTCCAGCGTGCGCTGCTGGTGGTGGTCCAGCAGGCGACCCGGGGTGGCCACCAGAATGTCCACGCCGCGGCGCAGCTTGTCGATCTGCGGCTGCATGCCCACACCACCAAACATCACCATGCTGGTCAGCGGCAGGTACTTGCCGTAGATGCGCACACTCTCTTCAACCTGCGCCGCGAGTTCACGGGTGGGGGTGAGGATCAGCGCCCGAATGGCCACGCGGCCCCGGGCGTCCTTTTTCGCCGGCTGCGCGGCCAGCCGGTGCAGCATGGGCAGTGTGAAGCCGGCGGTCTTGCCGGTGCCGGTCTGGGCGCCGCCCATCAGGTCGCCGCCTTTCAGCACCTGGGGAATGGCTTGCGCCTGGATGGGGGTGGGGGTGTCGTAACCCTGCTCCTTGACGGCGCGCAGCAGCGGCTCGGCCAAGCCGAGATCAGTAAATTGCATTTGATTTTCTAGGGGTATAGAGCGCTGACGCGTGTGCGTGCGGACTCTGGCTTCGCAGCCTGCTGTCACCCAGTAAGGGTGCACCAGTCGGGTAGGCGCGAAAGGCTTGTCGGTGTCGGAATCGACCGCGCCTTGATGACTGGATGCCGCAGCGCAGCATGCATTCTAAGCGACGGGCATCGCCTGGCCCGCGTTCAAGCGCATCCAACCCCTGGCGATCCGGTAGATGGCCCACACGCCCAGCACAAACATGCCCACCACAAAGGTGCCGATGCCCACCAGGATGAAGGCCAGGGGTATGGAAATCAGCGTGACGATGACGGCCCAGATCAGCGCCATCCAGAAGGTGCGGATCTGCCAGGCGAAGTGCGACTCCAACCAGGTGCCGCGCACCTCGCTGCGTTTCACGTAATTGATGATGACGGCAATGATGGACGGCCAGCCGAACAGGAACGAGCCCAGCACACTGGCAGCGCCAAAGGCGCCGATCACCAGGCCCAGCGCATGCAATGCGTAGACGACGTGGGTGACTTGCACCAGACGGTGAGGAACCGGTTGAATGGATTCGTTCATGGCTGTCTCCTGGCCGAAAATCTTCTACAGGGCATCCAGTTTCTCATGCCGGATGGGGTGCCGCGGCGGGCCGCTCTCTCGACAGCAGCAGCAAGGCCAATGCAATCAGCGGCAAACCGGCCCAGGACAGGTGACCGTAGCCGATCAGCGGCGCCACCCAGCCGCCCAGTGCGGCACCGCCAGCCGTGCCCAGGTACAGCATGGACGCGTTCAAGGACAGCAGCAGCGGCGCCTGGGGCGGCGCCAGAGTCGCCAGCCGTGTCTGTTGTGGCGCCATCATGCCAAAGCCTGCCACAGCCCAGGCCGCCATGGTCAGCCGCAAAGCCCACAGGTGGCCCTGGGTCAAGGGCATCAACACCATCATCAGCGCCAACACCGACAGGTGCATCTGCATCGTCAGGCGCGGGCCGAATCGGTCGTTGTTGAAGCCGCCCAGCAAAGTGCCCACCACGCCAGCGGCTCCAAACATCATCAGACTCAGCGCCATCTGATTCGCGCTGACGGACACCAGCGCCGCAAACGCGGGCACCATGTAAGCCGCCGTGCAGAAGATGGCGGTGAAGTAAAGCCCCGTGGTGCCCAGCACAGACACCACGGCTGGTTGCCTCAGCACCATGCCCAAGCCTTTGAAACTGGCGCCCGCCGCCGCCACCTGCCGGGGTACGACCCAGGCCAGCGCCACCGTCATGCACGCCGCAAAAACGGCGACCAACCACAACGGCGAGCGCCAGCCGTATTCACTGGCCATCCAGTTGCCCAGCGGCAGGCCCACCATGTAACTGACGCTGGTGCCCAGGAACACCAGGGCCAGGGTGCGCCCACGCTGTAGCGGCGGCGTCAAGGCCAGCACGATGCCGGCGGACAGCGGTGTGGTCATGGCGCCGATACCCATCAGCACCCGGCCCAGCATCATCAGCGGCACGCTGGTCGCCACAGCACACACCAGACAGCCCACAGTGAACAACGCCATGGCCAGCACCAGCGCACGCCGTCGGGGCCAGGCACCGCTGGCGACCAGGGCCAAAGGCGCCAGGAACGCCGTGGCCAGCGCATAGGCCGTGATCAACTGCCCCGCCACGGGCACGCTGATGGACAGGCCCTGCGCCACGGCCGGCAGAATGCCGGTCAACACAAACGCGGCGGTGCCGATGGCCAGGTTGGCCAGTGCAAACAGCAGGACAAGGGAGCGCGGCATCGTTTGGTCGGGATTCGAAAAGGCGCGACCCTATCAGCTTGTGGCGAAGACCGTCGGTGCCGGGCCCGGCGCCTTGCCGCGATAATGACTGGTTGCACGCCACGCACCTGTGTTTTTCCAGGTTGGCCCCGTTTTCACCGCTTTTCACCAAAGTTCAGCCATGGCCCAGTACGTCTTCACCATGAACCGCCTCGGCAAGATCGTGCCGCCGAAGCGCCAGATCCTCAAGGGCGTCAGCCTGTCGTTTTTCCCCGGCGCCAAGATCGGCGTGCTGGGCGTCAACGGTTCGGGCAAGAGCACGCTGCTGAAAATCATGGCCGGGGTGGACAAGGACTATGAAGGTGAAGCCGTGCCCATGCCGGGCCTGAACATCGGCTACCTGCCGCAGGAGCCGCTGTTGGACCCCGAACTCACCGTGCGCGATTGCGTCGAGCAGGGCATCGGCGGCGTGCTGGCCGCCAAGAAGCGCCTGGACGAGGTGTATGCCGAATACGCCGAACCCGATGCCGACTTCGACAAGCTGGCGTCGGAACAGGCCGAACTGGAGGCCGTGATCGCCGCCGCCGGCAGCGAAAACACCGACCTGCAACTGGAACTGGCCGCCGACGCCTTGCGCCTGCCGCCCTGGGACGCCCAGATTGGCGTGTTGTCGGGCGGGGAAAAACGCCGCGTGGCTTTGTGCCGCTTGCTGCTGTCCAAGCCCGACATGCTGCTGCTGGACGAACCCACCAACCACCTGGACGCCGAAAGCGTGGAATGGCTGGAACATTTCCTGCAGCGCTTCAGCGGCACCGTGGTGGCCATCACCCACGACCGCTACTTCCTGGACAACGCAGCCGAATGGATTCTGGAACTCGACCGCGGCCAGGGCATTCCCTGGAAGGGCAACTACTCCGACTGGCTGGACCAGAAGGAAAAGCGCTTCGAGCAGGAGCAGAAGACCGAAGACGCCCGCGCCAAGGCCATGAAAGAAGAGCTGAAGTGGGTGCGCTCCAACGCCAAGGGCCGGCAGACCAAGAGCAAGGCCCGGCTGGCGCGTTTTGAAGAGCTGAGCGACGTTGAGTACCAAAAGCGCAACGAAACCAACGAGATCTTCATCCCGGTGGCCGAGCGGCTGGGCAACGAAGTCATCGAGTTCAAGGGCGTCAGCAAGAGCTTTGGCGACCGCCTGCTCATCGACAACCTGAGCTTCAAGGTGCCGCCGGGCGCCATCGAAGCTCA
>JAHECB010000203.1 GCA_024641925.1 Betaproteobacteria bacterium | reverse complement strand
ACGCCACTGCGCCCAACGGGATAGCCAAGGTGGTAAATCAGGCCACTGGCCACAGAAGAGACAGCTGACTTCAGCGGTGTCGTCATGGAAACCACCAGCGTGGTAGGCAAAGGGACCATGAATATCAGGAAAAACACCGGGAACCAGCATAGACGCAATGCAGCCGGGCCTTTGAACAGCAACAGCAACGAGCCTATAAGCGGGATGATGGCGCCTGCTTCCAATAACAACACGGCCTGGGAACGCCCCAGCGTGTACATCATCATGGCCAGGATAAACAATGCAGTGCCCGACACGGGCGCGGGGCATGCCGGCAGTGCCAGCAGCGGTTCGCGCTTGTTGTAGAACAACCAGAGCACAACGGCAAGAATGATGGGGCCGTGGCCCTGCTCGTCGCGCACCCAAATATTCGACGCAAGGTCGATCCCAGTGCGCACGAACAGCAGCCCCAGGCCTACAAGCAAAAGGAAGGCCACGACGGGGTCGATGCGTTCCAGAATTGACCGGCCCGGCCGCGGATCGGGCGCTGAGGAATCTGTGCCGAGCTGGGTCGATTTCATGGCAATTGGGACAGACGTCCGCGCTCTGTGTGCATTGATGACGGCCACAGCCGCTCAGAACTCGTTGACCACAACTCCAACAAGCTTCGCCGGACTCCCCGCAAAACTGGCCACCAGGTCCTGCAGCAACTCCACCCTGGCCTTGTGCTTGCGCGCCACCACCAGGGCCATGCCGCAGCGCGCCGCGATCACACTGGCGTCGCTGCCGTAAATGGCCGCAGGCGTGTCCACCAGCACGTGGTCAAACTTCACCGCCAGTTCGCGCATCAGCAAGCCAAAGGCCGGCCGCTCGACCAGTTCCAGCGGGTTGGGCGGTGTGGTGCCCACGGGCAGCACAAACAGGCTGGGCACGCCCGGCACCTGCTTTATCACCTGCCGGTCGCTGCGGCCCGACAAGATGCCCGAAAGTCCGGCCTTGTTGGACACATCAAACACCTGGTGAATGCGCGGGCCGCGCATGTCGGCGTCCACCAGCAGGGTGCGGCCGCCCAGTTGCGCCAGGGTCACGGCCAGGTTGGCAGCGCAGTAGGTTTTGCCGTCGCCAGTGTCGGGGCTGATGATGGCCACTGCGCGGCGCGGTTCACCTTCGACAAATGCGCGCATGGTCAGTTGCGAACGCATGGCGCGGAAGTATTCGGCGCGGGCGCTGAAGGGTTCGTTCAGCGTGACCAGTTCGGGCGTGTGGGCCCGCTTTTCTTCGGGCGCGTAAGGGTAATGAAACTGCTGGCTCAGCGCAAACAGCACGTCTTCCTTGCTGACCAGGCGCAAGGCCACGGCGGCTTCGCCAAAGCGCACACCGGTTTCGCGCTGGTGCGCCAGGATCTTTTCGACCTGCTCGGCGTTCAGGCTGCGCAATTCGGCCAGGATGTCGCCAATGCTGCGGTCCACCACGGCCGGCTCGGCGCCGTCTGCAGCGTCAGCGGCGTCGGTGGTGTTGGCCGCACCGCTGCCGTTGTGCAGGCCCATCCAAGCCTGCCGCTGTGCGCCCAGGCCGGCGGGTATGCCCTTGGGCGGCGGCGGGTAAGGCGCGCCGTGGCTGCTGTCCATGTCCACGGGAATGTCCACGCCGGATTCTCTGAATTTAGCCACGTCAGGCGCTGCCTTTTGAAATCTGGTGCGGCAGGGCCGGTGCCATCAGGCGCTGCTGCAGGATGGACATCCGTTTGGCGCCCGGGCCGATGCGGCTGCCCGGCTTGGGCATCACGCCCAACACCGGCAGGTCCAGCGCGGCCACCACGTCGTCGATGCTGCGCACGCGGCGGTCGCGCAATTCCAGCAGCAGGGCCGTGCCAATCGCTAACAGGCTGCCCAGAAACACCGACAGCGCCGAATTCAGCAGGATCTTGGGTGACGACGGCTTGGTGGGCTCGCTGGCCTGCTGCAGCACGTTGACGTTGCTCTGCGTGGTCTGGCCTTCCATGCTGGTCTGGTTGAAGCGCTGCAGCACCGCGTCGTAGCTGCGCTGGGCGTTTTCAACGTCGCGCAGCAGCACAGCGCCTTCGTCGCGCACACTTTTCATCTTCAGCACCTTGTCGCGCTGTGCTTCCAGCGACGCCTTGATGGACGCCGCCCGCTGCACGTTGATGGTGTTGGAAACCGTGACGCCGCTGGTGACCTTGCTGGTTTCGGCGTCCAGCCGGCTGCGCAGCTCGGTGATGCTGGCGCGCGCTTCGCGCACCTGGGGGTGGGCGTCGCCCAGGCGGGTGGACAGTTCCTTCAGGCGCGTTTCGTTGCGGTTCAGGTCGGACTTCAGCTGCGCCACGATGCCGTTGTTCAGCACTTCCTGCATGCGGTCAGCCTGCGCCGATTCGGCCGCCGTCTGGCGGCTGCGGCTTTCTGCGGCCACGGCCTGCAGCATGGTGTACTGGCTGCTCAGTTCGTTCAAACGGGCGTTTTCAACGTCCAGCCGTTCGTCGTTGGCGATGATGCCGTTGGCACGCTGGAAGTCGCTGGCCTTGGCCTGGGCAACTTCAAGGGCGTCACGCGCCTCCTTGGCGCGGGTTTCGAAGAAGCCGCTGTACTGCCTTGCGGGGTCGACACGCAGTTGCAGGCTGGTTTCAACGTACGCCTGCACAAAAGCATTCGCAAGACCGGCTGCAAAGCGGGGGTCCGGCGCCTTGTAGCTGACGTTGATGACGCTGCTTTCACGCGAGGGCACCACGTCCATCTGCTTCTGGAACGTCTCAGCCAACCAGACTTCGATGCGGCCTTCGCCTTGTGTATCGTCCAGCCACTGCTGGCGAATCTGCGGGTTTTCGGCCAGTTTCAAATTGCTGACCACGCGTTGCGCCACGCGGTCGCTTCTCAAAATGTCCACCTGCGTGGCCATGAAGGCCGGCGACGCCATGCCGCCGTACATGACGGCAGAAACCGGGTCGGGCTTGAAGTCGACCACCACGCTGGCGGTTGCGGTGTACTGCTTGGGCAAGAGCATGCTGACGGCCACGGTGGTGCCCACGGTCAGCAGGAACACCAGCAGCGCCACCCACCAGCGGGCCCGCAGAATGGAAAGAAACTGTCCAAACGTCATGCTGGCACCCGGTTAGAACAAGCTCTCGCGCACAAACACCACGTCGCCAGGCTGCAGCAGGCCGTCCATCTTGCTGTCGATGACTTCGGTCTTGCCGTTGGCGGCCTTGCGGTGCACGCGGATGCCCTTTTCGGTGCCGCGGGCGTTCAGGCCACCACCGGTGGCCAGGGCCTGCATCAGCGTCATGTCGCGTTCCAGCCGCATGGGGCCTGGGCGCTGGACTTCGCCATAGATGTACACCGTGGGCTGGCGGTCGACCCAGACGGTGTCGCCGTTCAGGATCAGCACGTCATTGACGCGGCCCGCGGCGGAGAACAGGTTGGGCAGGTCCACTTCAACGCGGTAGGGTTGACTGTTACGGCTACCGGTCAGGACCACGGTTTCAGCCGCGATGCTGTTGGTGCCACCGGCCATGGCCAGCAGGTCTGACAGCCGCATGTCGGCCACTTCAATGGGGAAGCGGCCCGGGCGGTTGACCTGGCCCAGCACGCTGGCCTGGTTGCCGCGCACCTGCACCACCACCAGGGTGACTTGCGGGCTCTTGACGAAGTTGCCGTTGCGCAGGCCGTCGGCAATCAGTTTTTCGGCCTGGGTGACACCCAGGCCACCCACGCGCACGCTGCCCAGCAAGGGGTAACTGACCACGCCACCTTCGGTGACACGGGTTTCAAGGGTCAGGTCGGGGTTCTGGAAGACGGTGATGCGGATGACGTCGCCGGAGCCCAGGCGGTATTCGGCCGGCGCTGCGCCCGCAGGGTTGGGCTGCGCATGGGCTTCTGGCGAAACCACCGCCACGGCCACCACCAGCAGCAAGGCCGCGGCAGATGCCAGGCGCCGGCCGGCGCCCGCCAAAGGTTCAAAAAAGCCGCTGGTCATTTCTTGAGCCCCATGCCCTTGCTGATGTCACTGGCCGACAGGCCGCCACTGGCGGCATCGGCTGGCGCCGCGGCCTCAGCAGCAGAGGCTGCAGCGGGTGGCGCAGACGCCGCCGCTTCGGCAAACTTGCCCACGTATTCAATGCGGGCTTCGGCGCGCAGCGTCTTGCTGTCCTCGGCAATCAGTTTGCGCTTGCGGTCGTTCAGCAAGAACTGCTCGATGGCGGGGCGCGCCTGGTCTTCGGTGGCGGGCTGTTTGCGCGAGCCCGCCAGCACGATCACCTGGGCACCGTTGGGTGTGGGCACGATGGCGGCCTGACCGTCTTTCATCTTGGCAAAGGCTTCCAGGCTGTTCAGCGGCAGCTGCTCTGCAGAACGCACGGCCTGGTTGCCGTTGAAGCGAAAGCCTTGCGCCTTCAGGTATTCCACAAAGGCATCCACGTTCTTGGCGGCGGACAACTGAGCGCGCAAGGTGTCGACCTGTTCGGGCTTGGCCTCGATGGCGATTTCCTGGATGCTGTAGATGCGCCGGTCCTTGAACAAGGCGGGCGTGTCGTCGTAGTACTTCTTGATTTCTTCGGCCGTGGGCTTGACGGCCGCTTCGCTGATTTTTTCGATGTAGGCACGGGCCAGCACTTCGCGCCGTGACGCTTCCAGCATCTGCACCACACGCGGGTCGCGGTCGAGCTTCAGGTCTTCGGCGCGCTGGATGGCCAGTTGCTGGTCGATCAGGCGTTCCAGCACCTGGCGGCTGGCGGCATCAGCCTGTTCGGGCTTCAGGCCACGCTGCTGCTGCAGCACGAAGTTGATCTGGTGAACGGTGATCTCGTCCTTGTTGACCTTGACCGCGGTCTGGCTGGCGCCCTTTTCCTTGCTGCCACCGCAACCCGCCACCATGGCCAGACTGGCCAATGCCATCACGGTGATCAAACCCCTGGCAGACATCCGGTGGTGACGATGGGCTGGCGCGTGTGTGGTCATGGTGGGCGGATTCCTCAGGTCTTTCTGACAGTTGTCAGGCAGCGCTGTGTGCAAAAAATAACGGCGGTGTTTGGCAACACCAACAAGGCCGGCGCACAGGGTCGTCGGCCCGGGTTTTACGGGCACAACCCAGCCGTCAGTGTAGCCTGCGAAGTGCTGGCGGTTCAGTCCAAAAGCCCAGGTTGAGTCGTCTGGGCAGAAGGCACAAGGCAGGAATTCACAGCATCGCTGTACCTTGCAGGCCAGGCGCCTGCCCTGCGGCGGCCCAGCTCAGCATTTGACACCCACATGCAGCGCCACGATGCCTGCGGCCAGGTTGTGTACGTCCACATGCCCAAAGCCTGCCCCCTGCATCATGCCCTTCAGCGTGGCCTGGTCGGGGTGCATGCGGATGCTTTCGGCCAGGTAGCGGTAGCTGTCGCCGTCCTTGGCCACCCACTGCCCCAGCAAGGGCATCAGCTTGAAGGAATACCAGTCATAGGGTTTTTGCAAGGGCGCGGCGGGCTTTGAAAACTCCAGCACCAGCAGCCGGCCACCGGGGCGCAAGACACGGCACATTTCGGCCAGTGCGGCGTCCTTGTGCGTCATGTTGCGAAGGCCGAAGGCCACGCTCACCAGGTCGAAGCGGCCGGTTGCAAAGGGCAGGTGTTCGGCATCGCAGGCGGCGGTGGGCATGACCTGGCCGGCATCCAGCAGGCGGTCGCGGCCCACACGCAGCATGCTTTCGTTGATGTCGGTCAGCACCACTCGGCCTTGTGGGCCGGCGTGTTTGGCAAAAGCCCGCGCCAGGTCGCCCGTGCCACCGGCAATGTCCAGCACATGCCACCCCGGCTGCACCGCGGCCACCGCCACGGTGTAGGCCTTCCACGCCCTGTGCAGCCCACCGGACAGCACGTCGTTCATCAGGTCATATCGAGAAGCGACGCTGTCGAACACGCCGCGCACGCGCTGGGCTTTGCTGTTCTCGTCGACCTGCTGGAAGCCGAAGTGGGTCTGTGCCATCGTCAGCGCCGGCCTCAGTGCGACTTGCAGGCGCCGCCGGATGCCGCCCCGTCGACCATGGGCGCATCGCGGTCCACGCCGGCTTCGGCCAGCCGCTGTTCGTAGCGTTGCCACAGGTCCTGCTGGTTGCTGCCCAGATGGTGCAGGTACTCCCAGCTGAAGATGCCGGTGTCGTGTCCGTCTGAAAAGCGCGGCTGCACGGCGTAATGGCCCACGGCCTGAATGTCGTCTATGCCCACCTGGCGCTTGCCGGTCTGCAGCACTTCTTGACCGGGGCCATGACCTTGCACTTCAGCCGACGGGCTGTAAACGCGCATCAGCTCAAAGGGAATGTGGAAATGTGATCCGTCTTGAAACGCCACCTCCAGCACGCGGCTGGCTTGATGAACGGTCAGCGCAGTGGGGGTGAATCCGGGCGATGTGGGCATGGTGTTGGTCGATCGAAGCGCTGGTCAGCGGGGCCTCTGCGCGCAGGTCATGCGCGGTACAGACGCCGGTCAGAAAGATCGGTCGGACAAGCCTGTCGGCCAGCGCACGTCTTCACGCCGGAGTCTACAGGGCGCGCAAGCGACTTTGATACGCGCGTCAGGTGGGTTCGAGATGCCGAAGCGGCCCGGGCAGGTCCTGCCCAGGTGGAGCAGAGCACCCCTTCAGGTTCAGGCGCTGGTGGCGCGTCGCGTCGCCAGAAAGCCGACCGAGATCAACCCCGCCAGCAGCAGGGCGTAAGTGACGGGTTCTGACAGGGCGTTTGTCTCGAACGTTGCCGCGTACGACGCCTGAGCCGCCCTTGACCTGGTGTAGGACAACTCAAGCGCATAGGCGCCTGCCGCAAGCGCTGGAACCGAAGGCCGCCAGGTTTCAACCGGGTCGGTGGCGGCGCTGGTGAAGCTGTACGAGCCCCCGGGCCCGACGAGCTTGACGCTGGTGAAGTTGATGTCCGCGGTGCTCCTCTGGATCGTTCCCACAAATCCAAAGGCATCCATGACCGGCGACGCCAGGGTGAAGTTCAACACCTCGGCGGCCGACCCCGAGGCATTCAGATAGCCACCAAAGGCGTCGCTGCTGGTCAGCGAAACGTCATTGCCGTCGGTAACGACTGCGGATGCGGCTGTACAGGCCAGCGCCAAAGCCGCAACTGCTGCCAGTTTGGGATGTGTCAACTCACCACTCTCCTGATACTTGTGCCCGTTGCCCAAGTCTGCAAAAAAATGTAGCGAACGCAACTTGTCGGCTCAACCCCTTGACCAGGGGGCGGGCAGCAGAGCACTTTGGAGCCAGGAAAGATTGAGCCGTCTTTTGCGGGCTGAAAGTCAAGCCGTCAGCGCCCTGAAATGCGCCACAAAGTACCGGCCGAACGGCGGCCTCAGCCCGGACCGTGAAAAATTAACGGTCGAGCAGCCGGGGCACCTGTAACAACACAGCCGCGTTTCAGGGCTTCAGCAAGCAACCTTTTTGCAAACGCCCGTCGATATCGCGCGCTTGGCCGTTGCAACGCCACGACGCCTCAACGCTTACACCAGAACCCGCTCGATACCACCCGCGTTGGCCTTGGCCACGTAATCCGGCAGCCAGTTTTCGCCCAGCATCACCCGCGCCATCTCGACCACGATGTAGTCGGCCTCCAGCAGGCCGCTGTTCAGGTCGTCTTCATAGCGCTTCAGCCCCTGCAGGCAGCTGGGGCAGCTGGTCAGGATCTTCACGTTGGCCTGGGCCGCCGTGCTCAGGCCCGGCGTTTGGGCCATCAAGGCGCGCAGAACCGTTTCGTCCTTGCGCAGTTCTTCGGTCTTGCGAAAGCGCACCTGGGTGCTGATGTCGGGGCGCGTTACGCCCAGGGTGCCGCTTTCACCGCAGCAGCGCTCGCTTTTCAGCACGTTGGGGCCCACCAGCGCCTGCACGGTTTTCAGCGGCTCTTGCTGCTTCATGGGGCTGTGGCAGGGGTCGTGGTACAGGTAACCCACACCGTCCTTTTGCCTACGGCCTTCGGCCTCCGGCGAAAGGGAATCACCCAAGGTGATTCCCTTTTCCAGCAGGTATTCGTGGATGTCCACGATGCGGCAGCCCGGGAAGATGTCTTCAAACTTGTAGCCCTGCAGCTGGTCGAAGCAGGTGCCGCAGCTGACCACCACGGTCTTGATGTCCAGGTAGTTCAGCGTGTTGGCCACGCGGTGGAAGAGCACCCGGTTGTCGGTGATCATCTTTTCGGCCTTGTCGAACTGGCCGCTGCCGCGCTGCGGGTAACCGCAGCACAGGTACCCCGGCGGCAGCACGGTCTGCACACCGGCATGCCACAGCATGGCCTGCGTGGCCAGGCCCACCTGGCTGAACAGGCGCTCGCTGCCGCAGCCCGGAAAGTAGAACACCGCCTCGGTCTCGGCCGTGGTGCCCTGCGGGTTGCGGATGATGGGCACGTAGTCGGCGTCTTCAATGTCCAGCAGCGCACGCGCGGTTTTTTTGGGCAAGCCACCCGGCATCTTCTTGTTGATGAAGTGGATGACCTGCTCCTTGATCGGCGCCGGCCCCAGCGTGGCCGGCGGCGCGGCGGTCTGCGCCTTGGCCGCGGGTTTCAGCAGCTGGTGCATGAAACGCTGCGCCTTGAAACCCAACCCCACCATCGCACCGCGCATCAGCTTGATGGCCTGCGGGCTGGTGGCGTTCAGGAAGGTCATGGCCACGGCGTTGCCGGGGCGGAAACTTTTCTGGCCCATCTTGCGCAGCAGGTTGCGCATGTTCATGGTGACTTCGCCGAAGTCGATGTTCACCGGGCAGGGGTTCAGGCACTTGTGGCAGACGGTGCAGTGGTCGGCCACGTCTTCAAAGTCGGCCCAGTGCTTGACGCTGATGCCGCGGCGTGTCTGCTCTTCGTACAGAAACGCCTCGACCAGCAGGCTGGTGGCCAGGATCTTGTTGCGCGGGCTGTACAGCAGGTTGGCGCGTGGCACGTGGGTGGCACACACGGGCTTGCACTTGCCGCAGCGCAGGCAGTCCTTGATGCTCTCGCTGATGGCGCCGATGTCGCTCTGCTGCATGATCAGCGACTCGTGCCCCATCAGCCCGAAGCTGGGCGTGTAGGCCGCGCCCAGGTCGGCGGGTTGTGCGCCTTCACTGCGCGCTCGCAGCAACTTGCCCTTGTTGAAGCGGCCTTCGGGGTCGACCCGCTGCTTGTAGTCGGCAAAGGGCTGCAGCTCGGCGTCGCTCAGGAA
>JAHECB010000202.1:2564-9153 GCA_024641925.1 Betaproteobacteria bacterium | reverse complement strand
TTTCTTCGCGTGCGCAGAGCATGTCGGCGGTGACGCCCGACAACACCGTGGGCGTGTAGAAGCGCTCGCCGATCCGGGTGCCACCCACCACCACCTTGGCGCCCTTGGCCAGCGCGTCGGCCACATGGCTTTCCACCTTGGCGATGGCCTGGTCATCGATCAGCGGGCCCTGGTTCACGCCGGCCTCGAAGCCGCTGCCGACCTTGATGCCCTTGGCCTTCTCGGCCAGCTTGGCAACGAACTGGTCGTAGACCTTGTCCTGCACATACAGGCGGTTGGCGCACACGCAGGTCTGGCCGGCGTTGCGGTACTTGCTGATCATGGCGCCCTCGACGGCGCTTTCAATGTCGGCGTCGTCGAAGACGATGAACGGTGCGTTGCCGCCGAGTTCGAGGCTGAGCTTCTTGATCGTCGGCGCGCATTGCTCCGCCAGAATGCGGCCCACCTCGGTGGAGCCGGTGAACGAGAGGTGGCGCACGATGTCGCTCGCGCACAGCACCTTGCCCACGGCGATCGAGTTGTCGCCGTCGGCCGTGATCACGTTCAACACACCTGCGGGCATGCCTGCGCGCTGGGCCAGCTCGGCCACCGCCAGTGCCGACAGCGGCGTTTGCTCCGCCGGCTTGATCACCACCGGGCACCCCGCGGCCAAGGCCGGCGCCACCTTGCGCGTGATCATGGCAATGGGAAAGTTCCACGGCGTGATGGCCGCACACACGCCCATGGCCTGCTTGATGACCAGAAAGCGCTTGGAGTTGTCGGTGGTCGGGATGGTCTCGCCATAGACGCGGCGTGCCTCTTCGGCAAACCATTCAAGAAAACTCGCGCCGTAGCCCACCTCGCCCTTGGCTTCGGCCAGCGGCTTGCCTTGCTCGGCCGTCATGATGCGGGCCAGGTCGTCGGCGTGCTGGTGCAGCAGGTGGAACCACTTCATCAAGATGGCGCCGCGCTCCTTGGCAGGCTTGCTGCGCCAGGCGGGCCAGGCGGCGTTGGCGGCCTTCAGCGCGGCTTCGGTCTCGGTGGCACCCAGGTTGGCCACGTCAACCAGCCTGGCGCCGGTGGCCGGGTCGGTGACGGCAAATCGAGCCTTGCCGTTGATCCATTCGCCGTTGATCAAAGCGGCAGTCTTCAAGAGGGTCGGGTCGTTCAACAGGCCCAGGGGGGAGGTTTTGGTGTCCATGGTGGCTCGCTGTTGTGATGAAAATGAATTGGAAATGGCGGCTCGAGGTACATCTTAGCCCGCGCAATTTGCGCGGTGCGATCACGCTGGTTCACAGGAGGAGCCCACTTGCGGCGCAGCAAGCCCTGGCGCCGTGTGTGAGCGCAGCTCGAAGCCCTGCGCCCGGCTAAAATGCGAGGTTCTGCGTGGCGACACCTCGCCGCAGCGCTGTTCACTGAAAGCCCAGGCATGAAAGCCGCACAGATCCGCTCCCAGTTCCTCAAGTTCTTCGAGTCGAAGGGGCACACCATCGTCGCCTCCAGCCCCGTGGTGCCGGGCGACGACCCCACGCTGCTGTTCACCAACGCGGGCATGAACCAGTTCAAAGACGTGTTTTTGGGCTTTGACAAGCGGCTCTACAGCCGCGCCGCGACCAGCCAGAAGTGCATCCGCGCCGGCGGCAAGCACAACGACCTGGAAAACGTGGGTTACACCGCGCGCCACCACACCTTCTTTGAGATGCTGGGCAACTTCAGCTTTGGCGACTACTTCAAGAAGGACGCCATCCACTACGCCTGGGAACTGCTGACGGTGCACTTCAAGCTGCCCCAGGACAAACTGTGGGCCACGGTGTACGCAGACGATGACGAGGCCTACGACATCTGGCTGAAGGACATCGGCCTGCCGGCCGAGCGCATCGTGCGCATCGGCGACAACAAGGGTGGTCGTTACATGAGCGACAACTTCTGGATGATGGGCGACACCGGCCCCTGCGGTCCCTGCAGCGAAATCTTCTACGACCACGGCCCCGATGTGGCGGGCGGGCCACCCGGCAGCCCCGAAGAGGACGGCGACCGCTACATCGAGATCTGGAACAACGTGTTCATGCAGTTCAACCGCACCGATGACGGTGTGATGCACCCGCTGCCCAAACCCAGTGTGGACACCGGCATGGGGCTGGAGCGGCTGGCCGCGGTGCTGCAGCATGTGCACAGCAACTACGAGATCGACACCTTTGTGCGGCTGCTGGCGGCTGCCAAGAACGCAGTGCAGTTCGCTGCCGGGGGTGCTGACGTTGACGGCGATTCACCTTCGCTGAAGGTCATTGCCGACCATATCCGCGCCTGCACCTTCACCATCACCGACGGGGTCATTCCGGGCAACGAGGGCCGCGGCTACGTGCTGCGCCGCATTGCGCGCCGCGCCATTCGTCACGGCTACAAGCTGGGCGCCCGCAAGCCGTTTTTCTACACGCTGGTGGCGCCGCTGGCGGTGGAGATGGGCGACGCCTACCCCGAGCTGAAACGCGACATGGCGCGGGTGACCGATGTGCTGAAAGTGGAAGAAGAGCGCTTTTTCCAGACCATCGCCAATGGCATGGACATTCTGGAAACCGCGCTGGCCAAATTGCCAAAAGGTGGTGCCCCGGTCATCGACGGCGACCTGGCCTTCAAGCTGCACGACACCTTCGGTTTCCCGCTGGACCTGACCGCCGACGTTTGCCGCGAACGCGGCGTCAAGGTCGACGAGGCCGGTTTCAACGCTGCCATGAACCGCCAGCGCGAACAGGCGCGTGCTGCCGGCAAGTTCAAGGTCGCAGCCGGTCTGCAGTACACCGGCGCCGACACGGCGTTCCACGGCTACGAACACCTGGTGTGTGAACGCAGCAAGGTCACGGCTGTGTACGTGGACGGCAGTTCGGTGAGCACCGCCAAGGCCGGCGACGACGCCGTGGTGGTGCTGGACCACACGCCCTTTTATGCCGAAAGCGGCGGCCAGGTGGGCGACACCGGTGAACTGCGCAACAACATGGCGCGCCTGCGTGTGGAAGACACCATCAAGGTGCAGGCAGCCGTGCACGGCCACCAGGGCCGGATGCTGGAAGGCAGCATCAGCGTGGGCGACACGCTGGTGGCGCGGGTAGACGCTGAGCAGCGCGCCCGCACCGTGCGCAACCACAGCGCCACCCATCTGATGCACAAGGCCCTGCGTGAAGTGCTGGGCAGCCATGTGCAGCAGAAGGGGTCGCTGGTCAACGCCGAACGCACCCGTTTCGACTTCTTGCACAACGCACCGGTCAGCGACGGGCAGGTGCTGCAGATCGAAGCACTGGTGAATGCCGAAATTCTGGCCAATGCGGCCACGCAGGCGCGGGTATTGCCGATCGAAGAGGCGCAGAAAACCGGCGCGATGATGTTGTTTGGCGAAAAGTACGGCGACGAGGTTCGGGTGCTGGACATCGGCAGCAGCCGCGAACTGTGTGGTGGCACGCATGTGCAGCGCACGGGCGACATCGGCCTGTTCAAGATCGTGGCCGAAGGTGGTGTGGCAGCAGGCATTCGCCGTGTGGAGGCCGTCACCGGCGGCAACGCGCTGGCTTACCTGCAGCAACTGGAAACCAGCGTCAACGGCCTGGCCACCACGCTGAAAGCCACACCGGCTGAAGTGCCGGGCCGCGTGAGCGCGGTGCTGGACCACGTGCGTGCGCTCGAAAAAGAAGTCGAGGCGCTGAAGAGCAAGCTGGCGTCTTCACAAGGTGACGAATTGCTGGCGCAGGCCGTGGACGTGGCGGGCGTGAAAGTGCTGGCCGCCATGCTGCAAGGAGCAGACGCCAAGGCGCTGCGGGAAACCATGGACAAGCTGAAAGACAAGCTCAAGAGCGCAGCCATCGTGCTGGCGGCCGTTGAAGGCGGCAAGGTGCAACTGGCCGCTGGCGTGACGGCCGACCAGATGGGCAAGGTCAAGGCCGGCGAATTGGTGAATTTTGTGGCCCAGCAGGTGGGCGGCAAAGGCGGCGGCAAACCCGACATGGCCATGGCTGGTGGCACGGATGCGGGTGGTTTGCCCAAGGCGCTGGCCTCGGTGCAGGCCTGGGTGCGGGCCAAGCTCTGAACATCGACGCCTGGTGTTTGCGATCCAGGCAGCACCGCAGCATATCCGGCCCAAGAGGGGCCCCTGACCGATTACCGTGGCTGGTTTCGACGACAGGTTTCAGTGACCGGTATCAGGGGCTGCCTCGCACCACGACATCCGTGCCGATGGCCATGGTCTGCGGCGGCAGGACCTACCCCCCTTAAGTCGGGGTTGAACAAGAGGGTGGCGTGGTGCTAGTGTCTTCTCGGCTTGTACTCAGCGCCCTCCAAGATCCTATTCAAAACCAGGAGTCAACCATGCGAACCACTTTTCGCGGCCGTTCAACGTCAAAACTGGTTGCGGTCGCAACCTTCATCAGTGGTCTGCTGGCCTCTTCCGGCACCTGGGCAGCGGCTGAAACAATCTGGCTGTCTCCTGATCGCGCCAACCCGCCCGTCATCAACGTGGACCGAAGCGGCAACTACATCCGAGAGGCTCCGTTTTTTGGTGCCAGCGGTGTTGCGGTTTATCCCGAAGGCAACGCACTGTTCGCTGCGGGACCCGCCACGTCGTTTTCGCGATTTGACCTGACCACCCTGGCGCCGCTGGGTTCTCTGAGCTTGTCTCCCGTGGTGCCATCTTTTGGCGAGGACCTGGCCTACGACGGCACGTACCTGTATCGCGCGGACTATTCCGGCCAGAAAATAGTGCGTTTTGACCCCTTGACGGGTGCGTCAACACTGTTCAAGACCTTCACCGGCAACGAGGCGGGTGGCCCAGTGGGCCTGGCCTGGACGGGTACCGGCTTTTACGTGAGCATGTACAACACCAGTCAGATCTACGAACTGGATGTCAATGGCAACACGGTTGGCCTGCCCTTCACCGTGCAGTCCGCACAGATGAGCCTTTACGGCGGTCTGGGTTGGGATGTGGTGGACGACAGCTTGTGGATTGGCACTGTGGGGCGGGTTTTCGAGATCACCACCAGCGGCGTGGTGATCGGTGGCTTTGCACTGCCGACGCCTTATGGCGCCGGCACCTTTGTGGACGGTCTGGAGTTTGAAAACGCCAGCACCCCGGGGGTGCCGCCGACGGGTGTGCCTGAGCCGGCAACGGCCCTGTTGGTGCTGTTGGCGCTGGGTGGTTTGGCGTTGCCTGGCGCCCGCGGCAAACGCGAATCCTGAGTTTTGGTCCGCCGCTGAGCGGCTTGGGTACACACAGGGATCGGGGCCGAGGCCACTCCCTGGTGGCCCTTGGCAGATGGTGATAGCGGGCTCTGTCCGGGCCTATGATCCTGGTGTGAACCCTTTCATTTACGCCAACGTCCGAGACAGTTCGCAAGCCGAGGTTGATGCGCTCAACGCGGTCTGCGAGCAGTTGTCCGGTTTCAACCCCGACATCCATCTGGAATGGGTCGACGGCTTTCTCACCAGCCTGGCGGCAGGCCCGGTGCTGCCGCCGCCCGACGAGTGGTTGCCTGCATTGTGCGGCGACGCCTTTGAACGGGCCTTTGCCGACCCTGATGACCGGCACAACGCGCAACGTGTGCTGCACACGCGACTGAAGGTTCTGAGCGAACAGCTGGACCCTGAAGCGCTGCTGGACGAGCCCGAACGGCTGCGGCTGAGTCCGCTGATGATGGCCTGGACCGATGCCGACCGCGCAAAAGCCGTTGAAGACGGTGCAATCAAGGCTGAAGATGCCCAGAGCCTGCAGACCGGCGCCGAATGGGCGCTGGGCTTCACCGACGGCACGGAAGCCTTTGGTGCGCGCTGGTTGCAGCCCCTGGGCGATGAGGGGGACGACACCCGCGAAGAGCTGATGGACCAGGTGGCGTTGCTGTTCACCGATCCGGACGGTGACGAACGGGCAGAGTTGATGCAGCGCTACCACCCGGCTGCGCCGGCGGCCGATGCGGATGGGCTACCGCAGCCCAGCCAGGACGACCTGCTGAACGAAGCGCTGTTTGCGGTTCAAGACCTGCGTGTCTTCTGGCTGGAACATGCCCCCAAACCGGTGACTCGACAGGTGCCTGCGTTGCCGGGTCGCAACGACCCCTGTTCTTGCGGCAGCGGCAAGAAGTTCAAGAAGTGCCACGGGGCCAGCGTCTGAACCAGCCGTTACGGGCGACACCAGGATGAACGTTGGTGTGCCCCCGTAGTCTCAAGCTGCCACGGGCACCAGGAAGTCGCGGCTGACGCCGACACCCAACTCGTTCACCCGGTCCAGAAACTGGTTCAGGTAGGTGTGCAGCCCGGTGTCCATGATTTCATTGATGCTGCCGTAGCGCAGGTCACTTTGCAGTCGGCCCGCACGGCGCAGGGTTTCGCTGCTTTGCTCGTTGGCCACCTGGTTCAGGTTCGCCACCACCTCGTTCATGCACGATGCCAACGAGCGGGGCATGTCAGGGCGCATGATCAGCAACTCGGCAACCTTTTCGGGCTGGATCACGTTGCGGTAAACCTGCCTGTAGATCTCGAAGGCCGACACCGAGCGCAGTACTGCGCTCCAGTGATAGAAATCAACTTCCGGGGTTTCGTTTTCGGGCTCGACGAGCTTTTCACCGTCCCGGCCGGC
>JAHECB010000202.1:0-2554 GCA_024641925.1 Betaproteobacteria bacterium | reverse complement strand
CTTTGACGGTGCTGCGGACTGGGACTGGGAGTGGGATTGCGACGGCGCCTTTGTCGGTGACCTTGAATTCGCCTGCCCCTGCCCCTGGAACTTCACGTCCAGCAAGCGGGCCGTGTTGTCTGCGCGTTCCAGGAAGGTGCCGATGCGCAGAAAGTGCAAGGCTTCATCCTGCAGCATGGTGCCCACCGTGACACCACGGCTCAAGTGGCTGCGGAACTTCACCCACTCGAAAAACTCGCCGGGGTCGTCCTCGAATCCTTGCCCGGCCATCATGCGGCTGAATTCCAGCCAGGTCTGGTTTTCGGTTTCCCATACTTCGGTGGTCAGCGTGCCGCGCACCGCGCGCGCGTTTTCGCGCGCGGCTTGCAGGCAGGCGTAGATGCTGCTGGGGTTGTCCGGGTCGCGCACCATGAAGTCCATCACCGCAGCGGGCGTGACTTTGGGGTACTTCTTCAGAAAGCCTGCGGACAGTTCGCTGATCGACAGCAGCCCGCGCCAGCCGGCTTCGGCCGCATCGGCACTCTGCGGCAGCATGGACGTCTGGTAGTTGACGTCCAGCATGCGGGCGGTGTTCTCGGCGCGCTCCATGTAGCGCGCCATCCAGAACAGATGGTCTGCGGTTCTAGAGAGCATGGTTGACCTCCTTCAGCCCGGTTTTTTCTGCAAAAGCCCAGGTGTTTCTTGAATGCAATGACATGTTCAAAGGTGTTTCCATCTCAGCGCTCCAGCACCCAGGTGTCCTTGGTGCCGCCGCCCTGTGATGAATTCACCACCAGCGAGCCTTCTTTCAAGGCCACCCGCGTCAGGCCACCCGGCACCATCTGCACTTCCTTGCCCGACAGCACAAAAGGCCGCAAGTCGATGTGTCGCGGTGCGATGCCGGCGTTGACATAAGTCGGGCAGCTCGACAGGCTCAGCGTGGGTTGTGCAATGTAGTTCTTGGGATTGGCCTTGACCACTTCGGCGAAGTCCTTGATCTCGTCTTTGGTGGCCGCGGGCCCCACCAGCATGCCGTAGCCACCGGCACCGTGCACTTCCTTGACCACCAGCTCGCCCATGTTGGCCAGCACGTAGGCCAGATCGTCTGGTTTGCGGCACATGTAGGTGGGCACGTTTTTCAGGATCGGTTCTTCACCCAGGTAAAAACGCACCATCTCGGGCACGTAGGGGTAGATGCTCTTGTCGTCGGCGATACCGGTGCCGATGGCATTGCACACCGTGACATTGCCGGCACGCACCACATCCAGCAAACCCGGGACGCCCAGCGTGCTCTCGGGGCGGAACACCATGGGGTCGAGGAAGTCGTCGTCCAGGCGGCGGTTGATCACGTCGACCCGCTTCGGGCCCTGGGTCGTGCGCATGTAGACAAAGCCGCCACGCACAAACAGGTCCTGCCCTTCGACCAGTTCAATGCCCATCTGCTTGGCCAAGAAGGCGTGCTCGAAATAGGCACTGTTGTACATGCCCGGTGTCAGCAGCGCGACGGTGGGTTCGCTCACGCCCACAGGCGCGACAGCACGCAGGGTTTCGACCAGCATGTCGGGGTAGTGCGCCACCGGTGCCACACGGTTCATGGCAAACAGTTCCGGGAACTGCCGCATCATCATCTTGCGGTTTTCCAGCATGTAGCTCACGCCGCTGGGCACCCGCAGGTTGTCTTCCAGCACGTAGTAGTCGCCGGTGCCGTCCGGGTTGCCGGCACGCACGATGTCGATGCCGGCGATGTGTGAATACAGCTGGCCGGGCAGGTCGATGCCCATCATCACCTTGCGGAACTGGGTGTTGTTCAGCACCTGTTCGCTGGGCACGATGCCGGCCTTCAGGATGTTCTGCTCGTGGTAGACGTCGTGCAGGAAGTTGTTCAGCGCCTTCACGCGCTGTTTCAGGCCGGCACGCATGTTGGCCCATTCATCGCTGGGAATGATGCGCGGGATCTGGTCGAAGGGGATCAGCCGCTCGGTACCGGTGCCGTCGTCCTTGGCGCCGTAGACCGCAAAGGTGATGCCGACACGGCGAAAGATCATCTCGGCTTCAACGCGCTGGGCTTCCATCGCCTCTGGCGGCTGTTTTTTCAGCCACGCGGCATAGTTCTGGTAATGCGCACGAACGCCGCCATCAGCAGCGTTCATTTCGTCAAAGGGTGTTTTCATGTAGGGAGGCTCCGCGGCAAAGTACTAAGCAAGAGGCGTTCCTGAGCGCACGCCATGCAGATTCGGATTCAAGTATTGCCGGCGCACGGTAGCAGACGCGTACTGACCCCGACATTGATGGTGTGGTGGCCGCCGCCGGTGATGATGCCGCGCAGTGGCGTTACATCACCAAAGTCGCGTCCCGTGGCCAGTCGCACATAGCCGGTGCCGGGTACGCGATTGTTGGTGGGATCCAGGTCCAGCCAGCCCGCGCCATTGCCCTGATCCGGCACGCCCTGCGTGTCGGGGCACCACAGCTGCACCCAGGCATGTGTGGCATCAGCACCGACCAGCGCCTCGCCCCCATCCGGTGGGCGGGTCAACAGGTAGCCGCTCACATAACGAGCCGGCAAACCCAGCATGCG
>JAHECB010000438.1:1105-2498 GCA_024641925.1 Betaproteobacteria bacterium | reverse complement strand
CAGCCGCGCGTCACGCTGCTCCAGCGCATCGACGATCTGCACATGTTCTTCGTAGGAATGTTCGGCAGAGTGCGAGGACTGGTACATCAGCGCGATCAGCGACGACCGGCTGAGCAGGTCACCCAGCAGTTCCGCCAGCACCTGGTTGCCCAGCATGCGGGCCAGCACGGTGTGAAAGTCGGCCAGCAGCCGCGTGCGCCCGGGCACGTCGGTGCGCGCCAGGGCTGCAGCTTCGTCGCGCAGGTGTGCACGCAGTTCGCCCACCTGGCGGTCGGTGATGCGCACACACAGCTGGCGCACCAGTGTGCTTTCAAGCATGCTGCGCACTTCAAAGACCTGGCGCGCCTCTTCCACACTGGGTGTGGCGACAAACGCTCCGCGGGCCGGTTCCAGCGTGACCAGCCGGTCACGGCACAGCTGGTTCAAGGCCTGCCGCACCAGGGTGCGCGAAACCTGGAAGATGTCGCCCAGTTTTTGTTCTGACAGTTTGGTGCCGGGCATCAGGCGGCGCTCGATGATGGCCGCTGTGATGGCGTCAACAATGCGCTCGGTGGCGCCGCCCACAACGGTGTCTGCCGGCGTCAGGGCAGGTACAACCTTCAATGTGGGTTTTGCGAGGGTCACGATGCCGTGTGCCATACCAGAAAGCTCAGCCCTAAATTGTATACACTTTGAATCCAATTGACCACCTGTGACTGGTATGGCGGCTGCGCCGCGATCGGCGTGAGGGCACCCGCTGGCCAGCTTCATCAACGCCCCGAATCTTTTCAAAGAAGGAATGCCATGGGACACCTCAGCACCCACGTACTGGACACCATGCACGGCTGCCCCGCGGCCACCATGCAGGTGAGCCTGCACCGGCTGGAGGGCGCACAGACCATAGAACTGATGCGTTTTGTGCTGAACGCCGACGGCCGCAATGAAGGCGGCGCGTTGCTGGACAGCCAGACCATGGCGGTTGGTCAATACCGGCTGATCTTTGCCGTGGGGGCTTACTTCCGGCAACGTGGCGTGGCACTGCCTGAGCCTGCGTTTCTGGAAAACGTGCCGGTGGACTTTGGGGTCGCTGACGCGGCAGGCCGTTACCACGTGCCGCTGCTGGTGTCGCCGTGGGCCTATTCAACCTATCGAGGGTCGTGATCGGTTCAGGTCGGGTAATTCCGTATGCAAAAGGGGGGACTGAACTGCATACACTTTGAATGCGTCGTGGCCTGTCAGGCTGGCGATGCTCGAGGTCGGTGACTGCTGAGGTCCGTCGGTTTGCGCAACGACAGGCGCAACGACAGGCACAACGACAGGCACAGCGTCAGCTGGCCGCATTCAATATGGCGACGTTTCGGTGGTGGGTTCGGGCGCAGGCCTGTCGCGCTGATCGGATTGCAGCGAACAGGAG
>JAHECB010000438.1:0-1095 GCA_024641925.1 Betaproteobacteria bacterium | reverse complement strand
CATCCGTTCACCCGGTTGACGAAAAACTCCCCGCGGGGCGGCTGGCGGCGCTGGGCCTGCAGCACGTGCTGGTGATGTACGCAGGCGCCATTGCGGTGCCGTTGATCGTGGGTCGCGCGCTGAAGCTCACGCCCGAACAAGTGGCGCTGTTGATCTCGGCCGACCTGTTTGCCTGCGGCATCGTCACGCTGATCCAGTCGCTGGGCGTCACGCGCTGGTTCGGCATCCGCCTGCCGGTGATGATGGGCGTCACCTTCGCCGCCGTCGGGCCGATGGTGGCTTTTGCCAATGCCATGCCGGGGGTGGACGGGGCCCGCGCCATCTTCGGCGCCATCATCGGTGCCGGTATCGTGTCGATGCTGATCGCGCCCATCGTCAGCCGCTTGCTGCGGTTTTTTCCGCCTGTGGTCACGGGCACCATCATTGCCATCATCGGCATCAGCCTGATGCGTGTGGGCGTGGGCTGGGCCATGGGTGGCCCGGCCTTTCTGGCGCAGCGCACCGACGTACCCAAGTTGGTGGCCATGGTCGACAGCGCCAAGGCGGCTGCCGTGGGTGGTGCAGCGATCAAGCTGGGGCCGATACCGATGGTCGACAACCCCGGCTACGGCGCACTGGACAACCTGGCCGTGGCGGCCGCCGTGCTGGTGGGCATCCTGTTGCTGGTGAAGTACACGCGGGGTTTTGTCGCCAACATCTCGGTGTTGCTGGGCATTGTGGCGGGCTGCCTGGTGGCCATGGCCATGGGCAAGATGAGCTTTGACAAGGTGGGCAAGGCGCCATGGTTCGACGTGGTCACACCGTTTGCATTCGGCATGCCCACCTTCGACATCGTGATGATCCTGACCATGGTGCTGGTGATGATCGTGGTGATGATCGAATCGACCGGCATGTTCCTCGCGCTGTCGGACATCACCGGCAAGAAGATCGGCCAGCCCGAGCTGGCCGCCGGCCTGCGCACTGACGGGCTGGGCACCTTGATCGGTGGCATCTTCAACACCTTCCCGTACACCAGCTTCTCGCAGAACGTCGGCCTCGTCGGCATCACCGGTGTCAAGAGCCGCTATGTCTGCGTGGCCGGCGGCATCATCATGC
>JAHECB010000201.1 GCA_024641925.1 Betaproteobacteria bacterium | reverse complement strand
AACATGCCGAAATAGCCGCTGGGCAGCTGCGGCAGGTCCGGAAAATGGCGCAGGCATTGGTAGCGGCGCGATGGGTGGGCGTGGTGGTCGCTGTGGCGCTGCAGGTGAAAGGTGGCCAGGTTGCTCACCAAGTGATTGGTGTTCCACGAGTGGTGCGGCTGCGGCGTTTCATACGCACCGCTGGGCAGGCGCTGGCGCAGCAGGCCGTAGTGTTCAACGTAATTGGCCGACGTCAGCTGCCACCAGGCCACCCCGTTGTGGATGGCCAGGAAGGGCAGCATCACCCAGCCAAATGCCAGCACCAGGCCCACTTGCAACACCGCCGTGACCAGGTAGGACTGCAGCAGCGTGTTGCCCAGGCTCCACGGCGAACGGCCCAGCCCGGTCAAACGTGCCGACTCCAGCGCCCAGGCGCGGCGCACGCCGCCCGGCAGTTCACGCAGCGCAAAGCGGTAGATGCTTTCGCCCATGCGCGAACTGGCGTGGTCTTCGGGTGTCGCCACCCAGCGGTGGTGGCCGCGGCCATGTTCGACGGTGAAGTGCCCGTAGGCCGGCACGGCCAGCACCAGCCGCGCCAACACCTGTTCAACCGGGTTGTGTTTATGGCCCAGCTCGTGCGCAGTGTTCAGTCCCAAGCCGGCATCGGCCCCGGCGACATAAGCCAATAAGGCCAGCGCCCACCACGACAGGTCGTGGGTGCCGATCCACCACGCGCAGCTGATCAGCGCAACAAAGTGCAGCGGCACGGTGGCCCAGGTCAGCCAGCGGTAGTAGCGATCGGCATCCAACTGCGGCACCACGGCCTCGGGCGGGTTGTTGGTGTCTTCGCCGATCAGCGCGTCCAGCAACGGCATCAGCCCGTAGCTGATCAGCAGCGGCAGGCCCAACGCCAGTTCCCTGCCGCTGAAATGGTGTGCCGCCAGGCCCAAGAGGGGCAGCAGCGGCCACACCACCGACAGCGCCCAGCCCCAGCGTTTGCCATCACGAAAGCTGACGGATCGGCCATCGGCCGCGCTGGCGGTGTAGGTCTTGGCCATGGTCGGGCTCATGGTTGAAAGGCAACAGCCTGAGGCACCAAGCGTACCGCCAAAAGCAGGGGTTGTACCGCCGCAGTCACAGACAGGATTTGCCAGCGCCGGGCGCTGGCCCGTTCAGGCGCCGGGGTGCAACCCGCCCATCACACCGGCGAGCGCAAAGTCGCGATCGGACAGGCCGCCCACGTTGTGCGTGGTCAGCCACACCCGCACCGTGGCATAGCGCTTGAACCACTCAGGTTGCTGATTCATGGCCTGTGCATGAACGGCCGCTGCGGCCATGAAGCCGAAGGCCTGCAAGAAAGTCGACAAACCGGATTTCGCGGTACAGCTTGCCGCTGTCCAGCCGCCAGCCGGACAGCGAGGTCAGGCGGGCGGCCCCAACCAGGGTCGGACAGTTTGTGCGTCTTGGTGGTTGGGAAAGAAAACATCGGCAGCTGTGCCCGCGGGCCGCGCAACCACGGCGCGCGTGGTTGATGCGCCGCAATCGCAGACGGCGCAAGGTGCTGTGCTCGGGCGCATCACCGCACCGTCAACAACACCACGCCGTGCGACGGCACGGCCAGGGGCAACGGCGTGGTGCGCGGCGGCAGATCTTTCTGCCGCCACACGTCACGCACGACATAACGCGGCGCACCGTGGCCCACCAGCGCCGGGTCCAGCTGGAAGCTGCCGAAGGTGCGGCCCATGTTGAACACGCCCACAGCCTTGCCACCGCCTTCCAGGTCCTTGACCCAGACCTGCCAGTCGCCGCGGTCCAGCACACGCCGCGCGGACAGTGACAAGGCGTCCTGGTGAATGGCCAGCACCTCGCTGTTCGTGAGCAGGCTGCGGGTGAACTCATCCAGCGTGGTCAGCTGATTCGACAGCAACATGGGCGCAGCCAGCAGGCTCCACAGGCTGACCTGGGTGTACTGCTCGTCGGCGGTCAGCCGTGTGGGCCGCGGGTCGCCCACACCGATCTGGCCCAGCATCAGCACATCAGGGTCATTGTGGCGGCCGGGGCCGGCAAAACCCACATAGGGCGCCAGTGCAAACCCGGTGACCAGCAGGTCGGCCCAGCTGTCCTGGATGTCGCCGGTCATGCGCCAGCTTTGGGCGCCGGCATCGGCGCCCCAGGTCCAGACTTTCTGGCCACCGTACTGCGACAGGTTGTAGGCGATGCTGCGGGGCTGCTGGCGCAAAGCCTGGCCCATGAAACGGAAGGGTTTCTGGTGGTCGTCCAGCGTGGGGCGCGCCGGCAGTTTGTCGGCGTAGCTGCACAACTCGTATTTCAGGTGGTCCACGCCCCAGGCGGCCCAGGTGGCGGCGTCTTGCAGTTCGTGGGCAAACGAGCCCGGGAAACGGCCGCAGGTGCTGGGCCCGGGCGATGCGTACAGGCCCAGCCGCAAGCCCAGGCTGTGCAGGTGGGCGGCCAGGGCCGGCATGTCCGGAAAACGCGCATTGCCCCGCAAGCTGCCGTCGGCGCTGCGGGCTGCGGCCTGCCAGCCGTCGTCGATGTGCAGGCTGGACCAGCCTTTGGCGGCCAGACCCTGGTCCACAAACACCCGCGCCGCCTGGCGCACGTCGGCGTCGCTCACGGCGGTGCCGAACGCGTTCCAGCTGTTCCAACCCAGCGCGGGGGTCAGTGCCAGCTGCTCGCCGGACACCAAGGTCCAATCCCGTTGGGCGCTGCCCAGCGCGTTGCTGACCGTCAGCTTCACGGTGTAGCTGCCGGCGGGGGGCACGGTGCCGCGGATGACCCCCGTGTTCACGTCCAGCTGCAAGCCGGCAGGCAGACCCTCGGCGCTGAAGCGCAGTGGTGGCCGGCCGATGGCGGGTACACGGTGAACCAGCGGCGTGCCGGGTCGGGCGCCAAGCAGACGGGCGCCGTGCAACGCTGGTGTGGCGGCGTCGGGCGGCGTCAGCACATAGGGCACCACATGCGATGACTCGATCTCGTAGCCCGTGGCTTCGTCCACGTAACGAAAGCGCGCCTCGATGCCGGGCCGTGACGGCAGCGTCATCTCGATGTGGGTGCTCTGTCCAGGCTCCAGCAACACGCGTTGCTGCGACAACATCACCCGCCGGCCGCTGGCCAGGTCGCGCGCCTGCAGGTGCAGTTCGCCTTGCTGTTGCACCGGGAAGCGGTTGGCCACGGTCAGCGTGACGGCCACGTTTTCACCGGGCAGGAAACGGTGCTGGGCCCGGGCCGGGTCCATCTGCAGGCCTTCGGCCCGCAAAGGCACGGCCACAAACGGCGTCTGCGGGCCCAGCAAACCGCCGCTGCCGGCGCTGTCGTAAACACGCACGGCAATGACGTTGTCGGCGTCCCAGCGCACGGCACCGCTGCTCAGGTCCACCAGATAGTCGCGGGGTGTCTGCCAGCGGTTTTCAAAACCCGCGCTGTCGTTCGGCAGGCGGCCGGTCTTGCCCACCGGGGTGCCGTTCAGGTAGACCTCGTCGGCGTCGCCGATGGTGGCCAGGTAGATGCGCAGCCGCTCGGGCCAGTCGCTGGCGGCTTTCAGCGCCGACGGAATGCGCACATGCAAGCGATACCAGGCAAAACCGTCGTAACCGTCGTGGCCCTGCATCTCCCAGGCCCGGGTGGTGTTCAGCAGGGCCCAGGTGCTGTCGTCGAAACCGGGCTGGGCCCAGCTGGGGTCGTCGCCGCGCGCGAAGCGAGCCGTGGGGATATCGATGCGCTGGGGCGCCAGCGCGGCCGCCACGGGCGCCGAAGCGGCGGCTGATGGCGGTATGGGCGCTTCGTGCGTTGCGGGAACCTGGGCCAGCGCCGACGCCGTGGCCACACACTGCAGGGCCACAACCCGTTTGGCCGCCGCCAAGAAACGGCGGGCTGTGTCTTGCCCAGTCGGTCTTGCTGCTCCGTTCAGTTCAACTGCTTTGACGTTGTTCATTGCACCCGTTTATACGGTGTGTAGCCGTTGACGGGTTCCACTTGTGGCGCCAGAACAAGCATGCCAAAGGGTGGCAATTCCACGTCCACCAGGCCCGCCACCAGCCTGGGCGTGGCCTGGCCGGGCGCCAGCAGGTTGCGCCAGGCGGTGCCGTTCATCAATTTGCTGTTGGCCACCATCACGGTGTCTTTCACGGCTGATGCCGAGGGGTTGACCAGCACCAGCACGGTGTCTGCAGCGCGGTCGGTGTAACGCTCGAAGGCCAGCAGCTTGGCTGCGTCGATGCGGCGGTGGTTGCCCACCCTTAGCGCCCGGTGCTGCTGGCGCAGCTTGATGAGCTGGCGGGTCCAGCGCAGGCTTGCATTGTGATCGCCCACCAGGTCCCAGCGCATGGGCGCGCGCATCTCGGGGTCGTCACCGCCCTCCATGCCCAGCTCGCTGCCGTAATACAAGTTGGGCGCGCCGGGCAGGGTGAACTGAAGCAGTTGCGCCAATTGGCGCTGCGGCCACTGGGGCAAGGCGGTGGCCAGGCGCGGCGTGTCGTGGTTGTCCAGCATCAGCCAGCTTTTCAGCAGGGGCTCGATGCCGGCGTCCTGCACCACGCGTTCGATCATCTGGTTGGCGGCCTCCGGCGCCAGCTGGCCACGGGCCAGCCGCAGCACGATCTCGCGCAGCGTGAAGTTCATGATGCCGTCGACGGACGGGAACCACTGGTTGGGGTAGTTCCAGATTTCGCCCACCACCAGCGAGCCGGGTTTTTGCGCATGAGCCGCGTCGGTCAGGGCTTGCAGGTGCCTGAAGCCGATGTCGAAAGCGACGTCCAGCCGCCAGCCGTCCACACCGTCTTTGAGGTAGCTTTGCACCACGGAATCGGGGGCTTCCCACAGCAGCCGCCGCACCGCCGGGTTTTCCAGGTTCAGCTCGGGCAGGTTCTGCGCCTGCGCCCAGGCACGGGCGCCGCCGGGGTATTGCGGGCCGATGAAGAACCAATCGCGGTGGGGGCTGTCCGCAGAGGACATCGCCGTCTGGAAAGCCGGCGCCTGGCGGCCCATGTGGTTGAACACACCGTCCAGCACCAGCTTCATGCCTTGTGCATGCACGGCCTGCGCCAGTTGCACCACGTCGGCGCGGCTGCCGTATTCAGGCGACACGGTGTTGTAGTCCAGCGCGTCGTACTTGTGGTTGGTGGTGGCCAGGCAGATGGGGTTCAGGTACAGCACGTCGGCACCGAGCGCTTTCACATAGTCGAGCTTGCTGCGCAGGCTGGCCAGGTCGCCGCCCCAGAAGTCGATTTCGTGGCTCCACAGGCGCTGGTCTTCCAGGTAGCGGCCGGAACGGGGCACATCGCTCCATTCGCGCAGCTGCTTGGGCGCGGGGTACAGATGGCGTTTGGCGGCCAGGTCGGCCGAGGGCACAAAGCGGTCGACCAGCACCTGGTAGACCATGGCGCCGTTGCGCCAGTCGGCTTCGCGGGCTTCGAACACGCCGGCCAACGCCCGGTCCTGGGCGTGGGCCCAAAGGGCGTCGGTGGTTTGTGGGGTAACGGTCTCGTCTTGCATGCGGGTCTGTGCGGGCGTGGAATGGACCAAAAAGGCCACCAGCGCCAGGCTGGCGGCGCCAGAAAGCCAGGGCTTGGGCCGTCACAGTGAAACCGTCACGGCACCCGTTTGTAGCGGCTGTAGCCACCCAGGTCCTGGGGCTGCGGCTGCAGCACCAGCACCGATTGCGGCGGCACCTGAATGGTGATGAAACCGGGGCCGAAATAGGCGGGCGGCATCTTCGGCGCCTGGCCCAGCACATCCACAAAGGGCGTGCCGTCCATCAGGTGCGCGTTGGGCACCAGCAGGCGTTCTTTCACGGTCTTGTCGCTGGGGTTGGCCACCACCAGCAGCGATTCCAGCGCCCGGTCGGTGCGGCGCTCAAAGGCGTACAGCTGCTGAGCTTCGATGCCGTGGAAGTCGCCCACCCGCAGCGCACGGTGTGTCTTGCGCAGCTGGATCAGCCGGCGCATCCAGACCAGGTCGGGGTTGTGGGCCTGCACCAGGTCCCAGCGCATGGGCCCGCGGTTTTCAGGGTCGGCACCGCCGGTCATGCCGACTTCAGCGCCGTAATACACATTGGGTGCGCCGGGCAGCGTGAACTGCAGCGCCTGCACCAGGCGCCGCTGCGGGGTGTTCGGAGACTGCGTGGCGATGCGCGGAATGTCGTGGTTGTCGATGACCATCCAGGACTTCAACATCGGCTCGATGCCGGCGTCGAGCACCAGTCGTTGCGTCATGCGGCCGGCCGCGGCCGGTGCAAATTCACCGCGGGCCATGCCCAGCACGATGTCGCGCAGCGTGAAGTTCATCACCGCGTCGATGGACTTCAGCCACTGGTCGGGGTAGTTGACGATTTCGCCCACCACCAGCGAGCCGGGTTTTTCAGCGTGCGCGGCGTCGGTCAGTTCGCGCAGAAAAGTGTGGCCCAGCTCAAACGCAGTGTCCAGGCGCCAACCATCAGCGCCGTCGCGCAGGTAACTGCGCACCACCGAGTCGGGGTCCAGCCACAGGTGGCGGCGCACGGCCGGGTTTTCCAGGTTCAGCTCGGGCAGGTTCTGGAAGCCCGTCCACACCCGCGCGCCGCCCTTGTATTGCGGGCCGATGGCAAACCAGTCGCGCCAGGGGCTCTTCGGGTCGGCCAGGGCCTGCTTGAACACCGGTGCGTTGCGACCCATGTGGTTGAACACACCGTCCAGCACCACTTTCAACCCCAGTTCATGGGCCTTGGCGGCCAGGCGTTTGAAGTCGTCGCGGTTGCCGTATTCGGGGCTGATGGCCTGAAAATCGAAGGCGTCGTATTTGTGGTTGGTGTAGGCCAGGTGAATGGGGTTGATGTACAGCACGTTGGCACCCAACTGCTGCACATGGCCCAGCCCGGTGGTGGCACTGGCCAAATCGCCGCCCCAGAAATGCAGTTCGTGGGACGACAGTTTTTCGCCTTCCAAATACGGCCCGGGCTTGGGGGTTTCGGTCCAGGGTTTCAAGACCTTGGGCGCGGGGTACAGCGCACGTTTTTTGTCCAGGTCGGCGCTGGGCACAAAACGGTCGACGATGATCTGGTAGACGATGGCGCCGTTGCGCCAGTCGGCGTCGCGGTCTTCAAAGGTGCCGGCATGGGCCGCGCCAGAACATGCCACCGCCATCACCGCCATCACCGCCAACCCGCCTGCAAAACCCTTTTTCATCCTTTGACACCTCCACTGGTCAGGCCCGAAACAATCCAGCGTTGCGCCATCAAAAACACCAGCGTGATGGGCAAGCCGCTGAGCACGGCGGCGGCGGCAAAGTCGCCCCACAGGTACTTCTGTTCGTACAGGTAGAACTTGCTGCCGACGGCCAGCGTCAGGTTGGGCTCTTCGCGCAGCAGGATGCTGGCCACGGGGTATTCGATGATGGTGCCGATGAAGGCCAGCACAAACACCACCATCAGGATCGGCACCGCCATGGGCAGCAGCACCAGGCGAAAGGCCTGCCAATGCGTGGCGCCGTCCACCTTGGCGTTTTCTTCGATCTCTTGCGGGATGGTTTCGAAGTAACCCTTGATGGTCCAGATATGCATGGCCACACCGCCCAGGTAGGCCACGATCAGGCCGGCGTGGGTTTCGATGCCCAACCACGGCAGCTTGGTACCGATGCCTTCGAAGATGGCGTAGATGGCCACCAGCGCCACGGCCACCGGGAACATCTGCAGCAGCAGCATGCTGTTCAGGATGAAGGGTTTGTGGCTGAACTTCAGGCGCGCGAAAGCGTACGCCGCGGTGGTGCTGATGGCCAGGATCAGCAGGGCGCTGATGGTCGCGATCTTGATGCTGTTCCACAGCCACAACAGCACCGGGAACGGCGGCTGGGTGATGCTGCCGTCGGGCTGTTTGACGGGGATGCCCAGGGCCAGTTGCCAATGCTCCGGCGTGATGGTGCTGGGGATGAGTGAGCCGGTGCTGAAGTTGCCGGGGCGCAGGCTGATGCTGATGACGGCCAGCAAAGGGAACAGGGTGAAGGCCAGCAGCAGCCAGAGTGCGGCGTGGGCTGCGAAGACGCGCCAGCGTTGGCTTTTGCCGGTGACGATCATGGGTTGGTGTTCCTGTGGGCGTGCTTGCCCTGTGGCGGCAAAGGCCGGACGGGCAGCCTGTGGGCCTGCGGGTGCGGCGTCCGGCGCTGCGCACCGGATACCCTGCGATGCTCGCACCCAGGGTCCGACGCATAACTCGCTGCGTTCGCTGCGCTCTCTTCGCTCAGACAGATGCGTCGAGTCAGATGTTGAACGCACTGCGCGCGTGACCCTGGGTGCTGCGCTTCTCGGCGCCGCACACGCAGGCCCACAGGCTGCCCGCTCGGCCTTTGCGTCGTACTGCGGTGGCTGGCTTCGGTGGTGGCGCTTGCGGTGGCGCTGGGGTTGATCGCTCTCATCGCCTGGCGTCCTGCTTTTGCGTGATCTTCAACTGCACCAGGGCCATGATGGCGACCATCACGAAGATCAAGGTGCTGATGGCCGCCGCCAGGCCGAAGTTCTGGCCACTGTCAGTGAACGCGATGCGGTAGGTGTAGCTGACCAGGATGTCCGTGGTGCCGGCCGGCAGCTTGGTGTTCAGGAAGTCGGGGCGGCCGTCGGTCAGCAGGCTGATCAGCACGAAGTTGTTGAAGTTGAAGGCAAAGGCACTGATCAGCAACGGCGTCAGTGGCTTGGCGATCAAGGGCGCGGTGATCTTGAAGAAGTTGGTTAGCGGCTTGGCGCCGGCGATGGCACTGGCTTCGTACAGGTCGGCAGGGATGGCCTTGATCAGGCCGCTGCACAGAATCATGATGTACGGGTAACCCAGCCAGGTGTTGACGATCAGGATCATCGTCTTGGCCAGCCAAGGCTCGGCAAACCACGCCGGGCGGATGCCCAGCAAGCTGTGCAGGATGCCGTTGATCTCACCAAAGTTCTGATTGAACAAACCCTTGAACACCAGGATGCTGATGAAGCCCGGCACGGCATAGGGAAGGAATAGCAAGGTTCGGTACAGCGCGCGGTGTTTCAGCGCCGGCCATTCCAGCAGCACCGCCAGGCTCATGCCCAGGGCGGTGGAAAACAGCACCGTCAGGCCGGCAAACAGCACCGTCCAGATGAAGATGCTGACAAAGGGGCCCCGAAAGTTGGCGTCCAGCAGCATGCGGCTGTAGTTGGCAAAACCGATGCCCACGCGGAAC
>JAHECB010000437.1 GCA_024641925.1 Betaproteobacteria bacterium | reverse complement strand
GGCGCGCGCCATGTCCAGCACCAGCCCCAGGTCCTTGACAAAGATGTCCACCGCCGACAACGGCGTGTAGTCACCCGCCAGCACATGCGCCATGCGGTTTTCAAACATCCAGCTGTTGCCCGCGCTGTGGGTGATGACCTCGTACAGCGACGCCGCGTCCACGCCTTCGCGCAGGCCCAGCGCCATGGCCTCTGCCGCTGCCGCGATGTGCACACCGGCCAGCAGCTGGTTGATGATCTTCACGGTGCTGCCCGGGCCGGCCCTGTCGCCCAGGCGGTAGACCTTGCCGGCCATGTCGTCCAGCACACTGCCCGCAGCGGCATAAGCCTCGGGGCGGGCCGCGCTCATGATGGTCATCTCGCCGCTGGCGGCCTTGGCCGCACCACCGCTGATGGGCGCGTCGATGTACAGGATGCCCAGGTCCGCCAGGCGTTTTTCAAGCGCCACGGACCAGTTGGGGTCCACGGTGGAACACATCACAAACACGCTGCCGGGCTGCAGAGCTTCGGCCGCACCAGCTTCGCCAAACAGCACGGCTTCGGTCTGCGCGGCATTGACCACCACCGACACCAGCACCTGGCAGCCGCCGGCTACATCCGCCGGCGTGCTGCAGGCCACGCCACCGGCCGCCACAAACGCTGTGGCGACGCCAGGCCGTGCATCACAGACGCGCAGGGGGTGACCTTTTTTGCGCAGCGTGCCCGCCATGCCGGCGCCCATGGCGCCCAGGCCGATCAGGCCCACTGTGGTGGGTGATGTGTTCATGATTCAACTCTCCAATTGATGTTGTCTGTGGAAACGTAACGGCTGCAAGGCCTTCAAACCGGCACAGCTGGCAAGTCACGCATCAGCGCCAGCGCCAGGGCAGAACCCTCCTGCTGCCAGAAGGCCGGGTCGGCCAGCTCGATGCGCTGGATGGCGTTGTCCATGTGTTGGCTGGCGGCCAGCCGGGCGCGGCCGACATCACCCGCTTCGATGGCTTGAAGGATGAGCGCATGTTCGTTGCGCACCTGGTGGGCAAAGTCCAGGCGACGGGCTTCGTTGGCGCGTGTCACCCGCGTCGCACCGGTCAGGAAATGGTTCAGGTACTGCAGCGTGCTCAGCAGGTAGGGGTTGCGCGCGGCGTCGGCCAGGGTGCGGTGGAAGGCCACGTCTTCCTGGACACCGTCACCCCCGGCACCCACCGCCTTGTCCAGCAGGGCGATGGCCCGGCGCATGCGCTGCAGGTCGGCCTGCGTGCGGCGTTGTGCGGCCAACGCCGCCACCTCGGCCTCCAGCGCACGGCGCAACTCGGCCATCTGCACCACGGCAGCTTTGGACACCGCCCATTGACGGTCGAAGTTCAAGGGCGGAATGCCTTGCTCGCACACAAAGCTGCCACTGCCCTGCCGCGACCGCACCACGCCCAGCGACTTCAGCCGCGACACCGCTTCGCGCACCACCGTGCGGCTGACCGAGAACTGCAACGCCAAGGCTGCCTCGGTGGGCAGCTTCTGGCCCACCCCCAATTGACCTGCCCGCACCTGGGCGGCCAGCGCGTCGGCTACCCGGTCGGCGAGTTGTGCACTCGGCGCAACAGCCTTGAATGCATGGGCACTTGTCATAAAGTCGGACCTTGAATTTGTCATACGACTTTAGCGCATGCACACCCTTTTGCCACCCGATTTGCTCAGCCTATTGCGCCACTGGGGCCCGCGCTGGCCGCAAGACATCGAAGCCGGCCGCGAGACCATGTTTGAGGCCTTTGCACCGCTGCTGGAGCAGGCCGCACACGGCACCACGCTGGTCTGGCAGCGGGATCTGACCTACGGCAAGGCGCCGCGCCAGGTGTTGGACGTGGTGGCACCGCCGGGAGCCCAGGGCCTGCCGGTGATGGTGTTTGTGCACGGCGGCGCCTTTGTGCGCGGCGAAAAGGAACAGTCACCGTGGATTTACGCCAACGTGCCAATGGAATTTGCGCGTCACGGTCATGTGGCCGTCAATGTCGAATACCGGCTCGCCGGCGAGGCGCCCTGGCCCGGCGGCGCCGAAGATGTGCGCGACGCGGTGCAGTGGGTAGCGCAGCACGCTGCGCACTGGGGCGGTGATGCCAGGCGGATCTACCTGATGGCACATTCCGCCGCCTGCGCCCATGTGGCCACCGCGGCCTGGGACGACCGTGTGCGCCCGGCGGCCGGTCTGCCCATCCAGGGCCTGGTGCTGATCAGCCCGCGTGTGGTGGCCGACGTGCGCCCCGAAAACCCCAATGCCGCCGGTGTGCGCGCCTATTACGGCGACAACACCGCCCTGTTTGCCGACCGCGCGCCACTGGCGCATGTGCGCGCCGACGCCCCGCCCACCCTGGTGGCGGTGGCGGAATACGAAAACCCGCTGATCGAGTTCTACGGCTTCGAGCTGGCGCACCGCCTGGCGCAGTTGACCGACCGCCAAGGCGCGCCCATGCCCCGGTTCCTGCAATTTCCCGACCACAACCACATCAGCCTGATGGCGCAGTTCAACAC
>JAHECB010000200.1 GCA_024641925.1 Betaproteobacteria bacterium | reverse complement strand
GCGGTCGGCGGCGGCGCAGGCACGCTGCACCGGCTTTTCGCCGTAGTTGGCGGTGTGGCCGCCAAACGGGCGCTGGTAGATGGTGCCGTCGGGGTTGCGGTCAAAGGGCATGCCCATGTGCTCGAGCTCGTAGACCACTTTCGGCGCTTCGCGGCACATGTATTCGATGGCGTCCTGATCACCCAACCAGTCAGAACCCTTGACGGTGTCGTAGAAGTGGTAATGCCAGTTGTCTTCGGCCATGTTGCCCAGGCTGGCACCGATGCCGCCCTGCGCCGCCACCGTGTGGCTGCGCGTGGGGAACACCTTGGACAGCACGGCCACGTTCAACCCGGCCAAGGCCAGCTGCAACGAGGCACGCATGCCCGAACCACCGGCGCCGATGATCACGACGTCAAACTTGCGATGCGGCAAACTTTTGCTGAGCGCCATCTTCAAAGCCTCCAGAGCACTTGTACAGCCCAGCCGATGCAACCCACCAACCAGCAGATCGACACCACCTGCAGCACCAGGCGCATGGCCACAGGCTTCACGTAATCCATCCAGATGTCGCGCACGCCCACCCAGGCGTGCCAACCCAACGAGATCAGCACCAGCAGCGTCAGCACCTTCATCCACTGCGTGGAGAAGATACCTGCCCAGCTGTCGTAATTCAGCGGCCCCTTGATGAACAGCACCTGCACCAGCAAGACCAGCGTGAACAAGGCCATCAAGGTGGCCGTGATGCGCTGGCTGAGCCAGTCCCGCATGCCGTAGTGCGCACCCACCACCACACGTTTGGACCCGTAATTGACGGACATCGTCATTGCCCCTTATTCAAAGTTTCTTCAAAGTTTCAATTGGCAGCATGGCCATGATCATCAAAAGAGCCCAAAAAGCTTGGCGCCCAGCACCACGGTCAGCGCCAGGCTGGCCACCAGGGTCACCACGGCCGAGCTGCGACCGAATTCCTTGGTCACGCTGTGGGTCATGTCCATCCACAGGTGGCGCACACCGGCAATGAAATGGTGCAGATAGGCCCAGATCAGCATCAGCACCACCAGCTTGAGCAGCCACGACGGGAACCAGCCGATGCCCCCTTGTTCGGCAAACGCGCCTGTGAACTGGCCATAGGTGCCTTCGGAACTCAGGCTGACATCAAACAGCCAGACGATCAAAGGCAGGAGCGCGAACATGATGGCGCCACTGACACGGTGCAGGATGGACACGACGCCTGCCAGCGGCAGCCGGTATTGCAGGGCATCGGTCAGGCGCATGGTGCCTGGGCGGGTGCGGGTGGCGTTGGTGGACATATTTTTGGATGTGACGGACGTGGTGCTTGGAAAACCAGGCTCCCGGTGCAGAACGGGTCTGAGACAGGTTGGGCTGGAACCGCGTGTAACCGGCTGAGTTTATTGCAACGCAACAGGCTTACGCGGAACTGTGAGCAAGCTGAAGCCTAGCGAAATCAGCTCAACTCGTTGCGATAATGGTGATGCTCGGTGTGATAGAGGCCGCGCCGCAACTCCATCGGCTGGTCGCCGTAGGTGTAGGCCAGCCGCTCCACCAGCAGCAGCGGCGACCCCGCCGGCACGGCCAGCAGCGCGGCGTCCTCGGCGCTGGCGGCGACGGCCCTCAGTTTTTCCTCGGCCCGCACCATGTGCACGCCGAACTCCACCTCGAACAGCCGGTACATCGGGCCCCGCCACGCCACCAGGCGCTCAGCACTCAGGCCCTTGAACGTGGTACCGGGCAGCCACAAGTCCTCCAGCACCATCGGCACAGGACCTTCGGGCCGGTTGGCCAGGAGCAGGCGCTGCACCTGAACCGCCGGGTCGCCGGGTTTCAGGGCCAGCTGGCGCACCACCTCAGCAGGCGCGCGCATGCGACGGCAGGTGAGCAACTGCCGCTGCAGCCGGGTGTCGGTGCCTTCGTGCGGCGCGGCGTCGGCCACCAGGCGCAGAAACCGGTATTGCGTGGCCTGCTCGGCATGGCTGGCCACAAAGGTGCCTTTGCCCTGGCGGCGCACCAGCAGGTTGTCGGTGGCCAGCTCGTCGATGGCCTTGCGCACCGTGCCCTGGCTGACCTGGAAGCGCGCCGCCAGCTCCATTTCGCTGGGTATCGCCTGGCCAGGTTGCCATTCAGCGGCCTGCAGGCTGCGCACCAGCCGCTGTTTGATCTGCCGGTACAAGGGGCTGAACGCCGGCGCCGCTTCCTGCACGGGCGGGCTGCCGTCGGGCTGGGCCGGTTTGGACCCGGTGGGCTGCACTGTGTCGCTCATCATCTGGATTGCAGCACAGCGACGATGGCACTGCACTTAAAAAAATGTCTTATATAAGATACAACACCGACTTCCGACACAACGAGGCGTCGCGATTTCTGGACGCGCTGGCGCGCCAGCGCAGCGGTGACAGACCAGATGCAGGCTCGATGCGGACCAAAAGACGCCCCGATGTCAGCGTGGTGCAGGGGGTCAGCCGCTAAACTGCGCGCACTTTTAAGCCTGCAACCTTTCCGAGAACTGGAGAAAACCCATGAGCAAGAAGCCCGTTCGCGTGGCCGTCACCGGTGCCGCTGGCCAGATTGGCTACGCCCTGCTGTTCCGCATCGCCTCGGGCGAAATGCTGGGCAAGGACCAGCCGGTCATCCTGCAACTGCTGGAAGTGCCGGTGGAAGGCCCGCAAAAGGCGCTGCAAGGCGTGATGATGGAACTGCAGGACTGCGCCTTTCCGCTGCTGGTGGGCATGGAAGCCCATGGCGACCCCATGACGGCGTTCAAGGACACCGACTACGCCCTGCTGGTGGGCGCACGCCCGCGCGGCCCGGGCATGGAGCGTGCCGACCTGCTGGCAGCCAACGCCCAGATCTTCACGGCACAGGGCAAGGCGCTGGACGCCGTGGCGAGCCGCAACGTCAAGGTGCTGGTGGTGGGCAACCCCGCCAACACCAACGCCTACATCGCCATGAAAAGCGCGCCCAGCCTGCCGCGCGAAAACTTCACCGCCATGCTGCGCCTGGACCACAACCGCGCCGCCAGCCAGATTGCGGCCAAGACCGGCAAGCCCGTGGCCAGCATCAAGAAGCTGGCTGTCTGGGGCAACCACAGCCCGACCATGTACGCCGACTACCGCTTTGCCACCATCAACGGCGCTGCGGTGAAAGACATGATCAACGACCAGGTCTGGAATGCCGAAACCTTCCTGCCCACGGTGGGCAAACGCGGCGCGGCCATCATCGCTGCGCGTGGTGTGTCGTCGGCCGCATCGGCTGCCAATGCCGCCATCGACCACATGCGGGACTGGGCCCTGGGCACGGGCGACGAATGGGTCACCATGGGTGTGCCCAGCAACGGCGAATACGGCATCCCCCAAGACGTCATCTTCGGCTACCCGGTCACCTGTGCGGGCGGCAAGTACAAGATTGTCGAAGGCCTGCCGATCGACGCTTTCAGCCAGAGCTGCATCGACAAGACGCTGGCTGAACTGACCGGCGAGCAAGACGGCGTCAAGCACCTGCTGTGAGCCTTGCACGGCAAAATCAGGGCCCCGCCTGGCGGGGCCTTTTCTTTTCCACGACCGAAGACCGGCGCCGCTGACATGCCCACAACACCGCAAGCCACATCGCCACTTCATCCCTCGCAGGCCTTGTTTGACCCCGACGAGGTGCAGCAGCATCCGCTGCCCGTGTGTGACCACTACGCCGGTGTGGAGCCCCGCATGCGCAAGAGCCTGCAGTTGCAGGCTGAAATGGGCCCGGTGTTCGACATCACCTTGGACAACGAGGATGGCGCGCCCGTGGGTGGCGAACTGCAACAGGCGCAGCTGATCGGCCAGCTGCTGGCCAGCGCCGACAACCACTTCGGTCGTGTAGGTGTGCGCCTGCTGCCGGTGGTGCACCCGTTGTTTGAACCGGTGCTGCGCACCGTGCTGGACCTGGCACCACGGGCCCACAACCCGGCCGCTGGCCACCCGCCGGCCTACCTGATGTGCCCCAAACCACGCAGTCTGGCTGACGTGGAGCTGGCCATTGCTCGGATCGACGCGGCGCTGCTGCAGACCGGTCATGGCCCGGTGCCGGTGCATGTGCTGATCGAGACCCACGGCGCGCTGCGCGATGTGCAGGCCATCGCAGACCACCCAAGGGTGATGTCGCTGTCATTCGGGCTGATGGATTTTGTTTCTGCCCACCGCGGCGCCATTCCGCAAAGTGCCATGCAGGTGGCTGGGCCCAACGGTCAGTTCGACCACCCGCTGGTGTTGCGCGCCAAACTGGCCATTTCCGCAGCCTGCCACGCCGCCGGCAAAACGCCTTCGCACTGCGTCGTGACCGAATTCAACAACACCGAAGCGCTGCGTGGCGCGGCGCAAACCGCCTGCCAGCGGCTGGGCTACACCCGCATGTGGAGCATTCACCCGTCGCAGATCGAGCCGATCGTCCAGGCCTTTGCCCCGACGGCCGCCGAAGTGGAACAGGCGGTGCGCATCATCCGTGCAGCCCAGGCTGCTGCATGGGCACCCATCCGCGATGGCAACACCTTGCACGACCGGGCCAGCTACCGCTATTTCTGGCAATTGCTGGAACGCGCCCACCAAACGGCGCTGCCCACGGGGCCCTCACTGCCATCAGACGCTGGCCTGGCCTGGTTCCCGGCGCCAGCCCAAACTTAGGGCTGGCTCTGTCTGAAACAAGATGCAAGCAATTCTTGGCAGGTCCACCGCTGAGCCAGCGAATTGACGAAAATGAGCTCAGCGCCGCTCTTGTGGCGCGTGCCCAAGACACTGAGGCCCCGACGCACGCTCAGCCGTGCAGCCAGACGGATACCGACGCGCCACGAAAAAAGCCACCCACGGCCTGCAGCCCACCCAAGCCGCGGGCTATCGACACGCCCCGAATCCATGACATTCCTCCGCCGCACGACAACTCTCAGGGCCGCACGGTCCCGTGCAGAACGCGGGGGCATCATGCTGACCCTGATCCTCCTGCTGGGCGTGCTGCTGGTGGCGGCCCTGGTGGCTGCAGGTGGCACCGTGCTGTGGTACGGCCTGGACCTGCCTGCGCTGGACAAGGCCACGGACTACAAGCCGCGTGAACACATGCAGGTGTACACGGCCGACGGCGTGGAGATTGCGCAGTTCGGCACTGAACGCCGCATGTATGTGCCGATCGACAAAATACCCCAACGTGTGCGCGACGCCGTGCTGGCTGTTGAAGACGCCGAGTTCTACGAACACAACGGCATCAGCTTCAAGGGCCTGGTGCGGGCAGCCAAGGCCAACCTCACCGGGGGTGTCACACAAGGTGCTTCGACCATCACGCAGCAGGTGGCCCGCACGTTTTTTCTGTCCACTCGCCGCACCGCAGAACGCAAGATCAAGGAAGCCCTGCTGGCGCTGAAACTGGAGCGCGAACTGGGCAAGGACCAGATCCTCGACCTGTACCTGAACCAGATCTTCCTGGGGCAACGCGCTTACGGTGTTGGCGCAGCGGCCATGGTCTATTTCGGCAAGCCGCTGGACCAGCTGACCGTGGCCGAAACCGCCATGCTGGCGGGGCTGCCGCAGAACCCCATTCATGCCAACCCGGTGTCCAGCCCTGAGCGCGCCCGCAAGCGCCAGTTATGGGTGCTGGGCCGCATGAAGTCCACGGGCGTCATCACCGAAGCGCAGTTCAATGCCGCCGAGAAAGAGCCGATCCATCTGCGCAGCTTTCCGCTGCAGGACCTGGCGGCCCAGCATGTGGCCGAGATGGCGCGCCGCGCCGTGGTGGAACGGCTGGGCGACAAGGCTTACACCTCGGGCGTGAAGGTCTACACCTCGGTGCTGTCCGAAGACCAGCGCGGCGCACATGCGGCGCTGCGCAGCGCCGTCATCGCGCATGAGCGCAAGCAGGAATGGCGCGGCCCCGAGTCCCAGGAAGGATTGCCTGAAGACGCCGTCGAAGCCGACAAGGCCGCCTCGCTCATCATGAAGGAACTGCGTGATGACGAGGATCTGCGCCTGGGCATCGTGCTGGCCGCATCGCCTGGTGAGGTCATCGCCAAGCTGGCCAGTGGCGAAATCATCAAGGTGCGCGCCGCCACCATGCGCTGGCTGCGCAACTACCTGGCGCCAGAAGCCTCGGCCAAGCTGGGCATCCGCCGCGGCTCGGTGGTTCGGCTGTACCAGCAGGCGCCGGTAAACAAGACTCCCGACTGGATCATCACGCAGTGGCCGCAGGCCGAAGCAGCTTTTGTAGCGCTGAACCCCGCCACGGGCCGTATCCGCGCGCTGGTGGGGGGCTTCGACTTCAACCGCAACCAGTTCAACCGTGCCACCAGTGCGCTGCGCCAACCGGGCTCGGCCATCAAGCCATTCCTGTACTCCGCCGTGCTGGAACACGGCATCATGCCGGAGACCTTGGTTGACGACCTGCCGCTGCTCAACCCCGACGGCACCCTGCCCAGCTGGAACCCGCAGAACTCCGACAACAAGTTCGCCGGCGAAATCACCATGCGTGAAGGGCTGTTCCGGTCCAAGAACCTGGTCAGCGTGCGGCTGCTGCAGGAAATCGGCCTGACCCAGGTACGCAACTGGATGGCGCGTTTTGGCCTGGACATGAAGGCCCAGCCCAGCGACCTGACGCTGGCCCTGGGCACCGGCAGCGTCACGCCCACCCAGCTGGCGGCCGCCTATGCGGTGTTTGCCAACGGTGGCTACCGCGTCAGCCCGGTGCTGATCGAACGCATCGTCGACGCCGACGGTGCGGTGCTGTTCAAGGCGCCACCACCGCCGGCCCTGAATAACAGCAACCGGGCCATCTCGGCACGCAACGTGTTCCTGACCAACACGATGCTGCGCGACGTGACCAGCCGCGGTACCGCAGAGCTGGCACAACGCCGGCTGCGCCGGTCCGACATCTACGGCAAGACCGGCACCACCAACGATGCCGTGGACGCCTGGTTTGCCGGTTACGCGCCGGGGTTGGTGGCGGTGGCCTGGATGGGATACGACGAGCCTCGCAGCTTGGGCGAGCGCGAATCCGGCGGCGGCCTGGCGCTGCCGATCTGGATCGATGCCGTGGCGTCGATGCTGAGCACCGTGCCTGTTCAGACGCTGAATCCGCCACCGGGCATTGTGTCGGTCGGCAGCGATTGGCGCTACGCCGAGTACACCAACGGCGGTTTCAAGGAACGCATCGGCCCGCCCAAGATAGAAACCAGCACGGTGTTGACCGTGCCGCTGGACACGCCGGTCGTACCCCGCGCCATTGCGGCCTCCGAGCCGCGCTGAGCGCGGTCCCGCGCCAGCTCAGGGCGCCGGCGGCGCGATGTCCTGCGCGTAGTCCACCAGCGCGCCCAGCAGGTCTTGCGCACGCTCGTCGTCTTGCTGCTCGGCCAGTTCGTCAACGCGCTGCAGGAATGCCGCGACGGTCAGACCGCCGCCCTGCCCTTCATGCAAACGTGCCGTGCAGTGCTGCAGCCAGCGCTCGTGTTCTTCGCCCGACAGCGTGCTAGGGAAATTGCGCGCCCGGTAACGGAACAGCAACTCGTCCAGTCGCGGGTCGGCAAATGCTGTGCGTTTGCCCGCCAGCTGGTCCGGGCTCAGGCTGCGCAGGCGCTGCAGGGCGCGGCGGTCGTCGTTGCCCAGGAAACCGCCATACAGGTCTTCGTCCACGTCCACCGGGCCCTGCGCGGGCCGCTCGAACACCTGCGGCCACAACGCATCGAGCGAGCGTCCCATGGCCGCCGCTTTTTCGGCGTTTGCCAGCGCCGCCGGCACATCCAGTTGCCAGCGCCGGGATGCCTCACCTAACACCTTCAGCTGGCTGATCACCACCGGAGACTTGTTCAGGTGGATGGTCTTGATGGGCAGGCGTTGCTCACCTTCGGGCAGTTCACTCTGGCGCGTGAACATCCGCCGGCGCACCGTGTCGGCGTCCAGCCGCGCCAGTTCGGCAGGGTCAAACGCCAGATCCCACACGATGAGTTCGTTGCGGTTGCTGGGGTGCGCCGCCAGCGGCCACACCATGGCCAGACAGCCCCGCTCCACCGGGTACATGCCCGACAGGTGGACAAAGGGCCGGCCGACGCCAATCTCGGCAGCCACGGCGTCCTTGCGGCGCAGCTTCAGGCAGAAGTCCCACAGACGCGGCTGCGCCTTTTTGATCAGCCGCGCCAGCGCCAAAGTGGCACGCACATCGGACAGCGCATCGTGCGCGGCAGCATGCTGCAGGCCGTTGGCGGCCGTCAGGTGTTCCAGGCGGAACGACGGCCTCCCGGCCATCTCACCACTGGTGTGTTTGGGCCACACCACACCGTCGGGGCGCAGTGACCATGCGCAGCGCACCACATCCAGCAAATCCCAGCGACCACAACCGTTTTGCCATTCGCGCGCGTACGGGTCGATCAGGTTGCGCCAGAACAGGAAACGCGTGACTTCGTCGTCAAAGCGGATGCTGTTGTAGCCCACCCCCACCGTGCCGTCGCGCGCCAGCTGGGCTTCGATGGTGTCGGCAAACTGGTTTTCAGGCACACCCTGCGCCAGCGCATGCTGCGGCAGGATGCCGGTCAGCAGCACACTTTCGGGGTCGGGTAGGGTGTCCGGCGCGGGCTGGCAATGCAGCATCACCGGCTCGTCGATCTCGTTCAACGCGAGATCGGTGCGCACACCGGCAAACTGCGCCGGGCGATCGCGGCGCGGCACACGGCCGAAAGTTTCGTAGTCGTGCCAGAAGAAGCTGCTGTCAACCATGATCGTCACGATAGCGCAGGGCTGGCATCATGAGGCGACATTGTCAGCTCTGGAGTGCCATGCGGCCCACCCTCGTCTTCAAAGAACAGACCCTCACGCCCGATACCGTCGAGCAGCACTGGCGCCGGTCGGCGGCGGCCTTGCAGGCCCAGGGCGTGGGCGAGGGCGACGTGGTGGCGCTGCTGATGCGCAACAGCCCTCACGTGGTCGAACTGATGTTGGCCATACGCCACCTGGGCGCGCAGTGGTGCCCGGTGAACTGGCACTTCCTGACCGACGAGGTGCAGTACATCGTGCACAACAGTGGCGCCAAGCTGCTGATCGCCGACACCGAACTGCTGCAGGCCCTTCCAGACCTGGACGCCAGTTCCGCCAACGTCTGGTCCACACCCGACTGGGCGCGCTTGCGCGACGCCACCCCGCCGCTGCAGACCCCCGCCGCGCCGCCGCGCGGCGCGATGTTCTACACCT
>JAHECB010000436.1 GCA_024641925.1 Betaproteobacteria bacterium | reverse complement strand
AAAGCCGGCACGCGGCACATCGGTGGGTGCGCAGCCCGCTGCGCGGCCCACCGGCGAGGAAGGTCAGCCGCCCTTGTTGGCGCGCTTGCCCGGGTTTTTCTTGCTGCGGGTGGCGGTGCCGCGCTCAAGACTGACGCGCTGGCCGCGGCCGTGGCTTGGCAGGCTCATGCCGGGAAGCGGCTTGGGTGCCGGGGTGCTCTTGCGATCGGCTTCGGTGACGATTTTGTTGCCCATGTAATTTTCCTCAAAAGAACGGTAAACCTCTATTAGGCCATAGGTTGACCGGGACTTGCCCCCGGGGTGGAATTGTTCCTGGGTACTCCGTGCATGTCCCCCTTTGTAGTTCCGGCACGCTGCGCTTGACTTGGCGTTTAAAGTCAGCCTGCACTGCAAGGGCGACAAAGCGCTTGGCGCTTCATCAGTTTCGCTGATCACGCACTGCGTGCGCGCCCGCCTTTTTCGGCCCAGGTACGGGTCCAGCGAATCTGCATGACGCGCAGCATGAACAGCAGCGCAACAGCCGCCAGCGCGAAAGCCACGAAGCCCCACAGATAGGTGCCGGTATATTGCTTGGACAGCCCCATCGCGTTGGGGATGAAGCCGCCGCCCAAGGCGCCGATCTCCCCGATCATGGAGCCTGCCACCGCAGTGGTCAGCGGCCAGCGCAGTGGCACGAGTTGGAACAGGGCGCCGTTGCCCGCACCCAGCGCGGCAAAGCACAGCATGAACATCAGCGTGGTGACGACCAGCGAACTGCCGGCCAGACCGCACAATACCAGGGTGGCGGCGATCATCAGCAGCACGCCGCTGAGGGTGTTGATGCCCCCCACGCGGTCGGAGATATAGCCCCCCACCACGCGCACGGCCGAGCCCATGAGCGCCGCCAGCATGGTGAGCTGGCCCGCTTCCACCTTGGTGACACCGAACTGGTCATGGAAGTAGGTGGGCAGGAAGCTGGACAGACCGATGAAGCCACCGAAGGTGATTGCGTAGATCAGGCTGAAGGCCCAGCCATCCTTCTCGAACAGGCAGGCAATGTGCTGACGAAAGCTCTGGTGTTCGGTGTCAGGCGGCTCCTTGGCGAAGATCACCATCACCGCAAACGGCACCAGCATGCACAGCCCGGCCAGACCGTAGACCGTCTGCCAGCCATAGGCCACAGCCAGCGGCGGTGCAAACAGCACGGCCAGCACGGTACCCGAGTTACCCGCGCCGGCCAAGCCCATGGCGAGCCCCTTGTACTTGGGCGGAAACCAGCCACTGCCAAGCGACAGCGCCACGCCGAAGCTGGCGCCGGCAATGCCCAGCAGCACGCCCATGGCCAGCACGTGATCGTAGGAACTGATGAAGAAGAACCCGTAGGCGAGGGCCGCCATGATCAGGCTCATCTCGACCAGTGCGGCGTTCTTGCGCCCGATGTATTGCGCCAGGATGCCGAGCGGAAAGCGCATGAAGGCCCCCGCCAGAATCGGCACCGAGATCATGAAGCCCTTCTGGGCTGCGGTCAGGTTGTACGCCTCTGAGATGAAAGGCGCCATCGCGCCGTTGAGCACCCAGACGGCGAAGCAGAAGTCGAAATACAGGAACGCTGCGAACAGCGTGGGTGCATGCCCCGATTTGAGAAAGGTACGGAAACCCGCCATGGTGCAAATCCTTCGAGAGTGGTTTTCAATTCACTCTGGTAGTGCGAGAAGCGTGCCAACTTGGGGCAGCGGCTTTTCGCACCAGACCCGGGGATTGGCAGCGGGTGGCAGCCCCTTTTGGTGCGGTGACTGGGGTTGATGCACCGCACCGGGGAATGCTGCCCGTCAGGCCGCCTGTTTCTCCACGTGCGACTGACGCGTGTAGAGAAAGTCGATCACGGCCTTGCGGTAGTGCTGGTACTGTGGGTTGTCGGCCAATGCCACGCGCTGGCGCGGTCGCGGCAGATCAACACTCAGCACTTCGCCAATGGTGGCCGCCGGGCCGTTGGTCAGCATCACGATCTTGTCGGACAGCAGCACCGCCTCGTCCACATCGTGCGTGACCATGACCACGGTGCTTTGCGTGCGGGCCACGATCTCCAGCAACTCGTCCTGCAGCTTGGCGCGGGTAAGGGCGTCCAGCGCACCAAAGGGCTCGTCCATCAGCAACACCTTGGGCTCCATGGACAGGGCGCGGGCAATGCCGACGCGCTGCTTCATGCCGCCCGAGATTTCACCGGGGCGTTTTTGCGCGGCAGCACTCAGGCCCACCAGGGTCAGTGCGGCCTCGGTGCGGGCCTTGAGCTGGGCCTTGGTTTCGGTGGCGGAAAACACCCGCTCCACCGCGAGGTACACGTTCTCAAAGCAGGTCAGCCAAGGCAGCAGCGAGTGGTTCTGGAACACCACTGCGCGCTCCGGGCCGGGGCCGGCAATTTCGCGGTTGGCGCACAGCAGGACGCCTTGGGTGGGCGTGGTCAGGCCGGCGATCAGGTTCAGCAGCGTGGACTTGCCGCAGCCGGAGTGGCCGATCAGTGCCACAAA
>JAHECB010000011.1 GCA_024641925.1 Betaproteobacteria bacterium | reverse complement strand
CCGACCAGACCGACGACGGCCGCGTCTTCATCAAGGCCCTGAAGAAGATCAAGCCCGAAACCGAGTTGTTCTACGACTACGGGCTGGTGATCGACGAGCGCTACACGGCCAAGCTGAAAAGAGACTACGAATGCCGTTGCGGCAGCCCGGATTGCCGCCGCACCATGCTGGGGCCCAAGCGGTGAGGCCGTGAGCGCAGCCCAGGGCCGCCCCCAGCAAGCTCGCTCCCGCCTGATGGGAAAGGCGGCGGGACAGGCCGAAGGCCGAAGGGTACCCCATTGACCGCTGCCAGCACTTTTGACGCGACGGAGCTGCAACTGGCACTGAACCCCGCCTTGCCGGGTGTGCAGGTCGAGGTGCTGGACGAAGTCGACAGCACCAACAGTTGGGCCTTGAAGCGCGGCGCCCCTGCCCTGCCCTGCCTGGTGGTGGCGCACCAGCAGACCCGGGGCCGCGGGCGCCTGGGCCGCACATGGCACAGCGAGCGTGGTGCGTCGCTGACGTTCACGCTGGCGCTGCCGCTGGCGCCGCAGTCCTGGGACGGGTTGTCGCTGGCGGTGGGCCTGGCGCTGGCCCTGGCACTGGAGCCCGAGACCGGTCAGGTACCGCAAAACCAAGCCCGCCTGATGTTGAAGTGGCCCAACGATCTGTGGCTGGTGCCGCCCGAGGCTGGCGCCGACGCCGCCCGCGCTGGCCAAAAACTGGGCGGCGTGCTGATCGAAACCGCACAGCGAGGCACGGACCGGCTGTGTGTGGTGGGTGTGGGGCTGAACCTGCATGCCGCGGCCACCGTGCCGGTCCTGGAAAGCCAGCCACTCCATCATGGTTACGCGGGCCTGCACAGCTTGCTGCCCGGCGTCACAGCGGCAGAGACGCTGAATCGGGTGGCCTTGCCCCTGGCCCTGGCCCTGAAGCGTTTTGAGACCCAGGGCTTTGCGCCCCTGGTGCAGGCATTTTTGCGCCGTGACCTGCTGCAGGGGCAGGCCGTCACGGTCAGCCAGACGCCGCCATTGCAGGGTGTGGCCGAAGGCGTGGACAGCCAGGGTGCCTTGCTGCTGCGCAGCGCCGGTGCATTGCGCCACATCAACAGCGGTGAAGTCAGCGTTCGGCTGCAAGCTGCTGTGCATTCAGAGGTCGGCTGACGATGTTGCGCTATGTCGTTGCCGGTCTGCTGGTGCTGAACCTGTTGTTCCTGGGCTGGACCCGAGGCTGGTTCGGCGACGCCTGGCCACCGCCGGGGTACGACCAGCGCGAACCCGAACGCGTAGCCGCGCAGATTCACCCCGAACGCATCGTGGCGCTCAATGCCGCGGCGGCAAAGGCCGCAACCACCGCCACCACGGCCAACCCGGCCCGCGTTCCGGACAGCCCGGCCAGCCCGGCCAGCCCGGCCAGCCCGGCCAGCCCGGCCAGCCCGGCCAGCCCGGCCAGCCTACCCGCGCCCACTGCGGCGGCGGCTGACACGCAATGCCTGGAGGCCGGGCCCTTCAGCGAAAGCCAGGTGGTGACCGTGTCGCGCGCACTGGGCAGCGGCGGCGTGGACACCAATGCCGTCACGGTGGTACCGGTCAATGCGCCCACCTGGATGGTGTTTGCCGGCCGGTTTGCGTCAAAAGACGCCCGACGCACGCGTCAATTGGCCTGGCAACGACAAAACGTGCCGGCCACCGAGTTGCTGGAAGCGCCACCGGCGCTGGCCCCTGGGCTGGTGTTTTCGCGGCACATGAGCCGCGACGAGGCCAACCGTGCCTTGAATGTCTTGTCCCAGCGCTACAACGCCGTGGCCACGGTGGCCCGCGTGGTGCAAACGCCCAACGGCGTACCGGCCGGTGCACTGTTGCGCGCGGCCAATGCTGATGCGGTGCAGGCCAAACGCCTGCGGGAGTTCAAGCTGCCCGCGCCGGGGCAGTTTGTCAGCTGTGTGACGCGCTGATCCGGCGCAGGCCCGGCTGAACCCCGCGCTGCTGGCGCCACAACAACAGCGTGGCCAGCAGCAGCCACGCGCTGGCCTGCCAACCGGCCAGGCCACCGCCGCCGCCTTCAACACCCTGCGTGGCCCCCGTGCTGCCTGCGGCGCTGTTGGCACCGCCATCGGCACCCGACAGGCCCGCGGCGCTGGCGGTGGCCGTGTGGTTGGGGGGCAGGTCCTGGCCCAGGGCCACGGCCTGCCGGATCTCGGCCGCGTCCAGTACCTGGGCCTGGCGCGCCGGCGGCACATAGCTGCCCGGGTTGCCAGCGAAATGCAGCGCCTGCACGGCATCCAGCACACCAGCACCACAGGTCGCTTCGGTGCAGATGCAGCGCCCGGGGTTGTCCTCACTGCAGACACCGATCTGCGTGGACATCACGTGAGGCCGCGCGCTCTTGCGCACACCCTCGATCAGTTGCTCAACCGTCAGTGCGGGGTTGACGCCCAGCATCAGGCTCAGCGTGCCCGACACCAGGGGCGCCGCAAAACTGGTGCCGAAGAGCTTGGCGTACTCGCCGCTGCCCGGGCCGGTGGCGCCAGTGTTCCACACCGTGACCAGGCCGCCGTCGGACAACAATTCAGCCCAGGCGCCCGAACGCGCGTCGTCGCCGCCCACGGTGGCCAGGCCGGTACTGGAAAGCGCCGGGCCGAAGCTGGAATAGTGGGCCTTGAAGCCATCGCGATTCAGCGCCGCCACGCCGATGACGCCATTGCAGTTGGCCGGCCGTGACACGTTGCCGTGGTCGTTGCCCGCCGCTGCCACCACCACCACGCCAATGCCGCGCAATTCGTCGACCGCAGCCTGGTATTCACGCCCGCAAGCCGCCGAGCCGCCAAAACTGATGTTGATGATGCGGGCCGGGTTGGGGTTCAGGGCCACACCCGCCACCGGCAGGCCGGCGGCCCAGCGCATGCCGTCCACGATGTCGGCCACGGCAGCACCACATTTGCCCGCGACACGCACCGGCAGGATGCGCGCCTGGCGATCGATGCCGGCCACGCCGATGCCGTTGTCGGCGTTTGCGGCCACCAGCCCGGCGATGACGGTGCCGTGCCAGGAGCTGCGTTGCTCGTTGCAGTTGGCAAACCGCGCCTGTTTGCGGTCAGTGGCTGAAACCCAGTCACCGGCGTCCGTAGGGTCACTGTCACGGCCGTCACCGTCGTTGGCGGTCAGGGGGTCGCTGACAAAGTCGTAGCCCGGCAGCACGCGGCCGACCAGGTCGGGGTGCGGCGTGATGCCGGTGTCCAGTACGGCCACCACGGCGGAGATGCCACCCGAGGCGGCAGCACCCGCACCGGCCAGCGTCCAGGCACTGAAAAAGCCGGGCACACCGCGCAGTCGGTCGGGCAATACGTTGCCATCGGTGCCGCCAGCGGCCTTCAGCCACCATTGCTCGGCCGACAGCGGGTCGCTGGTGACCTGCAGGCGCTGCTCCAGGGCGTTCAGCGACACCCATTCCACTTCGGGGCGCTGGCGCAATCGGTCGGCCACACGTTCGGCTTCGGCAACGGACAGCGAGCGGCCGAAGTCCAGTACTTCGTAATCGCGGCCCGAAGGCCGCAGCACGGGTTCACGCGCACCCGAGGTGGCCGTGAGTGCCGCGCCCCGCAGCACCGAGCGCCAGCGCTCGGCGTCGCGTTGGCGCATGCGATCGCCCAAGGGCTTCAGGCCGGGCACGGTGGTGATGTGGGGTGCCGCCTCTTTCAGGCGCACGATCAGGCCCTGCACGCTGTGCGTGGCTTCGGCCGAGGTGGGCATGCGGGTCAGGCCCACCGTCAGTTGGCGCTGCGCCGGCGCCGGGGCGGTGTTCAGCGTCTGTGCCTGTGCCAGGGCCATGCCTGCCAGACAGGCACCCGCCGCCCAGACCCTCAGGGGGGCAAAAACGGGCCCGAACAGGCGGGCGGGACCGGGGCACTTGAGGGGCATGCGGGTTTCCAGCGGGACAGACCGGAATTATTCAATTTGCCGGGGCTGCGTGCCTGCCGGCTGCCGTCCGACAGTGTGGAGAAGTGCAACTGCCAGCAGCACTCCCAGCACCCACCACACCGAGGTGGCACCACCGCCGCTGCCGGAACTGCTGCCAGAGGGCCCCCCCGCACCCGAGGGGGCGGCCACGGCAACCGTGATCTGGCTGCTGCCGTTCTGACCGGTGGCATTGGTGACGGTCAGCTGCACCGTGACCGTGCCCGCGCCGCTGGGGGTGAAGGACACGGTCGGTGCGTCAGGCTGGACGTCAAAGCCCGTGACCACGCCGCCGCCATTGACCAGCGACCACTGGTAGCCGGTCAGCGTGCTGCCCGCACCGGCCACGCTGCCGGTTGCATTCAGCGTCACCGGCGAGCCCGCCACTGGCGTGGCCGTGGCGTTGGTGATGGTGGCGGTGGGACGGACCACCACCACCACCGTGCGGTCCGCAGTGGCCATGGCGCCCTGGGCGTTGGTGACCGTCAGGCGCACCGTGAAGCTGCCGGCGGCCGTGGGCGTGAGCGACGCCGTGTTTTGCGTCATGCCCCCGTTGAACCCGTTGACGATGCCGCCGCCGTCCAGCAAGGTCCACTGGTAGCTGCTGAGCGTGCTGCCGGTGCCGGCCAAGCTGCTGGTGGCGCTCAGTGCGACCGGAGAGGGTGCCACGGGTGTGGCCGTGGTGACGGTCAGCACTGCCGTGGGCACGGGCGTGGCCAGCACTGTCACCGTCCGTGTGGTGGTGGCGGTTTGCCCCACGAGGTCGGTCACCGTCAACTGCACCGTGAAGGCACCCGGCCCGCTGGGCGTCAGCTGGGCGGTGACCCCATTGTTGGCGCCGTCAAAGCCGCTGACGATGCCGCCAGCGCCGAGCAGTTGCCACCGATAGCCGACCAAGGCCCCCGAGCTGCCGCTGGCACTGAGCGTGACCGGGCTGGCCGCAATGGGGACGGTCGGGCTGAGTGCAACGTTGGCCAACGGTAAGCCCACGGCCAGCGCCATGGCGCCGCCGGCGTCCAGCATGCCGGCGCCACACAGGCTGGTGTTGCAGTAGCACTGAAACTGCTCGACGCCAGGCTGCGGTGCCACACATTGCCCCACGGGGGTGGGGTCATCGGGGCCGTTGTCGCCCCCGGTGGTGGGAAACGGCCGCGCCGACGCCTGCAGCATCTGGCGTACTTCCGCCGGTGTCAGATTCGGTTGCGCCGACACCATCAAACCCACCACCGCAGCCACCAGCGGCGAGGAAAAGCTGGTGCCCACGCTGATGTCGTAGCTGTCGGTCCAGGCCGAGGTGGTCGGTCCTTGTATCCCCTTGTTGGTGGCCGCCAACAAGGGGTACAGGCAGGGCGACCCGGCCGTGATGTTGATGCAGTTGCCACCCGGCGCAGCAATGCTGACCTCGGGCCCGAGGTCTGAAAAGCCCACCTTGGTGCCCGCATGACGCAACGCGGTCACGCCGATGACCCCACTGCAGTTGGCGGGCACGTTCACCGCCCCGCCGGCCGTGTTTCCTGCGGCGGCGACGATGACGACGCCGCGCGCCAGAACCTGCGCTATCACGTCGGCATAAGCGGCGTCGCAAAGGCCGTCGCCGCCCAGGCTCAGGTTGATCACCCGGGCCGGGTTGGGGTTGTCAGGCACGCCGGCCACTGAAATGCCGGCAGCCCACAGCATGCCGGCCTGGATGTCGGCATCGGTGCCAAAACACTTGCCCAGCACCCGCACCGGCAACACCCGCACACCCGGCGCCGCACCGGCCATGCCCAGGCCGTTGTTGGCTGCCGCGGCCACCAGGCTGGCCGTGGCCGTGCCGTGCCATGAGCTGGGGGTGACGCTGCACCCGCTGAAGGTGGACGAGCGCAAGTCAGCGCTGGTGACCCAGTCGCCCGGGTCGCTGGGGTCGTCATCACGCGAATTGCCGTCGTTGGCCACTGCCGTGTTGCTGACAAAGTCATACCCCAGCAGCAGTTGCCCGCCACTGGCAGCACGGCCCAGGTCGGGGTGGTCAAAACGCACGCCGGTGTCGAGCACCGCGACCACCGTCGACGCCGTGCCTTGGGTGTAGGCCCAGGCCGCTTCAATATTAATGGCAGAGACCACCGCGCCTGAAGGCGCCCGCAGGTACCACTGGCCACTGTCCGGACCGTTGATGCGCGCACCCGTGGCCGCGGCCGGGTACAGGGGGTCGTTGGGTGCCGTGTAGGCGCGCTTGCGTCCATTGGGCACGGCGTAGGCCACGTCGGGATCGGCTGCCAGTTCACGGGCCAGGGTCTTCGCGTCAAGACCCGCCACCTTCATCACCTGCGCCTGGTTGCTCACGGCCTGAACGGACAACAACGGGCGCTTCAAGCGGCCGCCCAGCATCGCTGCCCGTTGAGTCAACTGGGCATTGGCGTCTGTTTTAGAGGCCTTGGCCGATAGTGTGTACTTACGAAGAGCCTCGGCTTGCGGCTTGAAGCCCACGATCACTTCACCTTCCACCGGGGCCAGCGGTGCCGGCAGCGCCGCCACACGGGCCGGGCGCTGGGGGGCGGCCGAAGCAGCACCGCAAAGGGCCAGAACGCCGGCAGCCAGCAAGCCGTGAAGGCCTGCGAGCAGAACCTGACCAGGGGTGCGAAACGGATGCATGCGCGCAGTGTAGGGGTGCAGCAAAGGCGCAGCACCGGCCTTTTCGTCAGGGAGATCTTGGCGCCAGCGGGCTGACGATCGCGCGGGTTTGTCGGTCACACCCTGAGTTTCGGCGGCCCATCGACTTACTTGAGCACACACCCTTGAGCACACCCCTTCAGCACAGGCGCGAAACGGCGCAACCTGAATTGAAAAAGGGGCCGTCAAGGCCCCTGGCAAACAACGCCAGCGCATTCAGCCGGGGGCGGCGCGGGGATCAGCCCGCCATCACACGCACCATTTCCAGCACCTTGTTGGAGTAACCCCACTCGTTGTCGTACCACGCCACCACCTTGACGAAGGTGCTGTCCAGCGCGATGGAGGCGTCGGCGTCAAACACGCTGGTGCAAGGCTCACCCCTGAAGTCCGTGGCCACGACCTTGTCCTCGGTGTAGGCCAGCACGCCCTTCATGGGACCGGCAGCGGCGGCCTTCATGGCGTTGCAGATATCAGCAAAACTGGCTTCCTTGACGAGCTCGGCGGTCAGGTCGACCACGCTGACATCGCTGGTGGGCACGCGGAAGGCCATGCCGGTGAGCTTCTTGTTCAGCTCGGGAATGACCACACCCACCGCTTTGGCCGCACCGGTGCTGCTGGGGATGATGTTTTCAAGGATGCCGCGACCGCCGCGCCAGTCCTTGTTGCTGGGGCCGTCGACGGTCTTCTGGGTTGCGGTGGCAGCGTGCACCGTGGTCATCAGGCCGCGTTTGATGCCGAAGCTGTCGTGCAGCACTTTGGCCACGGGGGCCAGGCAGTTGGTGGTGCAGCTGGCGTTACTGATGATGGTTTGGCCGGCGTAGGTGCTGTGGTTCACGCCGTAGACAAACATGGGGGTGTCGTCCTTGCTGGGCGCGCTCTGGATGACCTTCTTGGCGCCGGCGTCGATGTGTTTCTGGCAGGTCTCCTTGGTCAGGAACAGGCCGGTGGCTTCCACCACCACGTCGGCGCCCACCTCGCCCCACTTCAGCGCCGCCGGGTCGCGCTCGGCCGTCAGGCGGATGCGCTTGCCGTTGACCACCAAGGTGTTGCCGTCCACCGCGATATCACCCTTGAAGCGCCCGTGCACGCTGTCGTACTTCAGCATGTAGGCCAGGTAGTCGGGCTCCAGCAGGTCGTTGATGCCGACGATTTCGATGCCGGGAAAGTTCTGCACTGCAGCGCGGAACACCATGCGCCCGATACGGCCAAAGCCGTTGATGCCTACTTTGATGGTCATGTGATATCTCCTGAAGGTTGGGGGGATGGAAGGTGCAGGGCCGAGACTGCCGTCAGCGGCGCAGGACCTTGCGTACGGTATCGGCCAGGTTTTCAGCGGTGAGCTTGAAATGCTTGAACAGCGCCGGCGCCGGCGCACTTTCGCCATAGGTGTCGATGCCCACGACCGCGGCACAGCCGTACTTCCACCAGCCGTCGGTCACGCCCGCCTCGATGGCCACACGCGGCACGCCGGCCGGCAGCACGCTGCTCTTGTAGGCCACCGTCTGGCGGTCGAAAGTGGTGGTGCTGGGCATGCTGACCACACGCACGGCGATCTTCAACTTGGCCAGCGCGGCCTGGGCGTGCAGCGCGAGCTGCACCTCGCTGCCGGTGGCGATGATCACGGCCTGCGCCTTGCGCTTGATGCCCACTTCGGCGGGCTCGGCCAGTACGTAGGCGCCTTTGCTGATTTCGTCCAAACCCGCCTTGGGCAGGTAGGGCAGGTTCTGGCGGCTGAGCAGCAGTGCCGACGGCCGGCTGCGGTTGCCGATGGCCATGGTCCAGGCCACTGCGGTTTCTGCGGTGTCGGCCGGTCGCCAGACGTCCAGGTTGGGAATCAGCCGCAGAGCCGCCGCGTGTTCCACGCTCTGGTGCGTCGGCCCGTCTTCGCCCAGCCCGATGCTGTCGTGCGTGAAGACGTGGATGACACGCTTTTTCATCAGCGCCGCCATGCGGATGGCGTTGCGGCTGTAGTCGCTGAAAGTCAGGAAGGTGCCGCCGTAGGGGATGTAGCCCCCGTGCAGCGTGACGCCATTCATGATGGCGGCCATGCCAAATTCACGCACGCCGTAATTAATGTGGCGCCCACCATTGGGCATACCCGTGGCGTCAAAACGCAGGGCAGGTGTGGAGCTGGTGTTGGTCAGGTTGCTGCCGGTCAGGTCGGCACTGCCGCCCAGTAATTCGGGCAGGGCCAGGGTGAACACTTCCAGCGCCTGCTGGCTGGCCTTGCGGCTGGCCACGGTCTCGGCCTTGGTGTGTGCAGCCAGCACGGCGTCCACCGCCGTCTGGGCAAAGTTGTCGGGCAAGTCGCCCGCCATGCGGCGGGTGAAGGCCTGGGCCAGGTCGGGGTAGGCCGCCTTGTAGGTGGCCAGTTGCCCCTGCCATTGCGCCTGTGCCTGCGCGCCGGCGGCTTTGGCGTCCCAGGCGTTGTAGACGGCGTCGGGGATGACAAAGGGCTCGTACGGCCAGCTCAGGGCTTCGCGGGTCAGTTTGATCTCGTCGGCACCCAGCGCCTCGCCATGGGCCTTGGCGGTGCCTCCCCGGTTGGGCGAGCCCTTGCCGATGGTGGTGCGGCAGATGATCAAGGTGGGCTGCGTGGCGCTGGCCTTGGCCTGGTTGAGCGCGTCGCTGACGGCCGCGGCCTCGTGCCCGTCCAGCGGCCCCAGCACGTTCCAGCCGCAAGCCTTGAAACGCTGCGCCACGCTGTCCACGAACCAGGGCTGTATCTTGCCGTCGATGCTGATGCCGTTGTCGTCGTACAGCGCCACCAGCTTGTTCAGCTTCCAGGCCCCGGCCAGCGCCACGGCTTCGTGGCTGATGCCCTCCATCAGGCAACCGTCGCCCAGGAAACAATAGGTGCGGTGGTCGACGATGTTGTGGCCGGGGCGGTTGAACTCGGCTGCGAGCAGCTTTTCAGCCAGCGCCATGCCCACGGCATTGGTGATGCCCTGGCCCAGCGGACCGGTGGTGGTTTCCACACCCGGGGTCACGTCCACCTCGGGGTGGCCCGGCGTCTTGCTGTGCAACTGGCGGAAGTTGCGCAACTCGCTCATGGCCAGGTCGTAGCCGGTCAGGTGCAGCAGGGCATACAGCAGCATGCTGCCGTGGCCGTTGCTCAGGACAAAACGGTCGCGGTCGGGCCAGTGCGGGTCGCCGGGGTTGTGTTTCAGGTGCTGGCTCCACAGCGCCACCGCCATGTCGGCCATGCCCATGGGGGCGCCAGGATGACCTGAGTTGGCCTGTTGCACGGCGTCCATGGTCAGGGCGCGGATGGCGTTGGCCATCAGGGAAGTGTCGGGTGTGGGCATGAAAGGGCAGCCTAGAAGCGGCCTGCGCAGCTGCCATGGGCGGCACGCAGTACCAAGATCGAAACCTGGAATTCTAGGCGCCGCCCGACCTTGGTCGGCTGCCGGGTTCAGGCCACTGCCAACGCCCGCCTGGCCCGGTGCAGTCGCACAAACAGGTTCTGCTCGCTGATCTTCAGTTTGCGGCACACGTCGGCGGTGCTGTCGTCCTGGATCACGCGCAGTTCCACAACCCGGCGCAGGCTGTCGGGCAACTCGCCGATGCGGCGCAAGGCGCGGTTCAAGAGCTGGCGCTGCTCGGCCACTTCTTCCGGCCCGGGCTGACCGCAGGTCAGCTCCAGACCCGGCGCATCGTCTTCGTCCATGTCGGCGCCATAGTCCAGACTGACATGGCCGGTGCGCTGGCGCACCAGGTCCACGATCTTGTGCTTGAGCACGCCCACCAGCCAGGTGCTGAGCGCGCTCTTGCCGCCAAATTGAGCGCGACCGGTGATGACGGCCTCGAAGACATCGTGCACCAGGTCTTCGGCCAGGCTGGGGTCCAACAGGCGGCGGCGTGCAAACTGCACCAGCCGCGGGCGGTGTGGCGCCAGGTCCTGCCAGCCCAGCCCGGCGGCGGGTGGGGGCATGGTGGCGATGCTGGCAGTGTGTGCGGTGGCTTGCATGGGTGTCCCGGTGAAGTTGTCTGGTGACGGGGCTGCGATGACTACACTTTGCAGCCCGCACCTCGCGGCTTGCTCACCGAACATCACAAACAGATCACATCGGCGTCAAAACCGAGACCCGGCGGCTGTAAGAAGCAAGCCGGGCCGGGCGACCCCCCGCCATGCCCCCGCACATCCTCGTGGCCGAAGACCAGGCCGATATCCGTGACCTGATCGTGCTGAACCTGCAGACCAGCGGCTACCAGGTGCGTGCCGTGGCCGACGGCGTGGCTGCGGTGGCGGCACAATCCGAACAGGCCGCCGACCTGCTGCTGCTGGACCTGATGATGCCGGGCCTGGACGGCCTGGAAGTGTGCAAGGCGCTGCGCGCCAAGGGCCACGCAACACCCATCCTGATGCTGACCGCCAAGAGCACCGAACTGGACCGGGTGCTGGGCCTGGAACTGGGCGCCGACGACTACCTGACCAAGCCCTTTTCCATGGCCGAATTGCTGGCACGCGTGAAAGCGTTACTGCGCCGCGCCGAACTCTTGCGTGCGGCACAGGCCGCACCGGCGCCCGCACAAAGCCAAACCGTGCGCAACGGCGAGCTGGAACTGCTGCCGGTTCGGCGAGAGGTTCGTCTGGCCGGTGCGCCGGTGGAATTCACGGCGCTGGAGTTCGACCTGCTGCTGCATTTTGCGCGGCACCCGGGCCAGGTTTTTTCGCGTGCGCAGCTGCTGGATGCCGTCTGGGGCTACACCCACGACGGCTACGAACACACCGTCACCACCCACATCAACCGCGTGCGCGGCAAGCTCGAAGCCGACCCCATGAACCCACGCTACATCCTCACGGTGCGTGGCGCCGGCTACAAAATGCGGGACGCGCCCTGAAGCAGCCCCTGGCGCAAGGCGTTCCCCGGCCAACGAAAGTTTCAGCATGAGTGTGCGCCTGCGCCTGGCGCTGACGGTGTTCCTGACCGGCCTGGCCACCGCCGTGGCCGTGCTGGCCACGGTGGCGCTGGCCTTTCAGCGCTTTGAACGCGAAAGTGCCTACCTGCGCGCCGAGGCTTTCATGACCCGTGTGCTGCAGCACCACGACAGCCTGCTGGACCAGCAGCAGCGCAACCCCGAAGAATTTGCCAGCTTCCTGCGCAGCCTGCTGCTGTTTGACCCCGACAGCCGCCTGTACCTGCTGGACGCCCAGGGCCGACTGCTGGCCAGCAGCAGCCCGGCCGCGCCGGCGCTGGGCAGCGTACTGCCGCTGCAGGGCGTGCAGGACGCCGCCGAGATGGCCAGCAGCGGCGGCCACCCCGATGGCGCCTACCTGATGGGCTTCGACCCGGACCACGGCGACGACATGGCCGTGGTGGCCGCGCGGCGGCTGCAGCGCAGCAGCATCGGCCCGGCGCCGTCCACCCAGGGCTACCTGTACCTGGCCTGCCGAAAGCAGAACCTGCCGGCCCAGCAGCTGGTCATGTTCGGCAGCAGCCTGGCCGGCCCGGCGCTGGCCACGGTGGCGGCGCTGATCGTGCTGGCCGCAGCCATGGCAGCCTGGATCATCGTCACCGTCACCAAACCGCTGCAGGCCCTGAGTGACGAGGTGGCGCAGGCCGAGCGCCTGGGTTTCAGCCTGCAGGCCGACTCGCCTTCCAACGCGCAGAGCCTGAGCCCCGTGCCGGGCCAGGATGAATTTGCCCGCCTGCGCCGGGGCTTTCATGGCCTGCTGGTGAAACTGCGGCAACAGTGGGGCGAGCTCAAGCGCCTGGACAACTTTCGCCGCGAAAGTGTCAGCAACCTGTCGCACGACCTGCGCAGTCCGCTGACCGCCACGGTGGCCTGCCTGGAAACACTGGAACTGCGCTGGGCCGACCAGCCCGAACGGGCGCCCGACCGCCAACTGGTGGAAGTGGCCCTGCGCAACACGCGCAACGCCGCCGGCATGGTGCGGTCGCTGGGCGACCTGGCGCTGCTGGACGAGCCGCAGTTCAAGCTGCACCTGGCGCGGCTGGACCTGGGCGACGTGCTGGACGACATCACCCGGCGTTTTGAGCAACGCGCCGCGCGCCAGGGCGTGGCGCTGCGTTTTGTGCAGCACGGGCAGGCCACGCCGGTGGCCGAGGTGGACATCGAGCTGTTTGAACGCGCCGTGGCCAACCTGCTGGACAACGCCCTGAAGTTCACGCCTGCCGGCCAGGCGGTTGAACTCAGTGTTGAACATGTGCAGGCCCCAGCGGCCAGCGCAGCATCCTCAGCCGAACCCGCGGGCAGCAGCGCCGGGGCGCAGGTGCGGGTCTGCGTGGCCGACCAGGGTCCGGGCATTGCCGCGCACGACCTGCCGCATCTGTTTGACCGCCTGTACCAGAGCCGCGAAGGCGTGGCACCCGCCACCAGCGAAGAGGGCAAGGGCCTGGGGCTGACCATCGTCAAGCGCATCGCCGAACTGCACCGCGGCACGGTGACCGTGCGCAGCGTGGTCGGTGAAGGCACCACCGTGTGCCTGGCACTGCCCGCCGGCTGACAGCCGGTTTCAACAAACTAATCTGCGGTCGCTTCCGGGGTCGTGGGCTGCCGACCCGCCAAGGCCAGGTATTCCGACACCGGCACCTCTTCGGCACGGCGCTGCAGGTCAAAGTCGGTCTGCACACCCTGCGCTTCCAGCCAGCGCCCCAGCGTGTGACGCAGCAGCTTGCGCCGCTGCGAAAACGCGCTGGTCACCAGGGCGGACAAACGTTGCGGGTCAATGCCTTGTACCTGGGCCCAGGGCAGCGGCAGCATGCGCACCACGGCCGAATCCACACGCGGGGGCGGCTCAAAGGACTCGGGCGGCACATCCAGCACATGTTCGATCTGGTAGCGCCATTGCAGCATCACCGACAGGCGGCCGTAGTCCTTGGCATCCTTGCCGCCCGGGCTGGCGGCCATGCGCTGCACCACTTCTTTTTGCAGCATGAAGTGCTGGTCCTGCACCACATGCGCCGCCGCCAGCAGGTGGAACAGGATGGGGGTGGAGATGTTGTAAGGCAGGTTGCCGACCACGCGCAGCAAGGCGCCGCCTGCGCCGTCGCTTCGGCTTTCTAAACCGGGCCAGTCCCGGCTGAGCGCCACAAAGTCCACATTCAGGACGTCGGCCTCCACCACGGTCAGGCCGGCTTGCCGGCGCAGGCGTTTCGCCAGGTCGCGGTCGAGTTCAATCACGGTCAGCTGGCGGCACTGCTGCAGCAGCGGCAGGGTCAGCGCGCCCAGGCCAGGGCCGATTTCCACCAGCGGCTGGCCCGGCTGGGGCGCGATGGCGCGCACGATCTGGTCGATGACGCCCAGATCGGCCAGAAAGTGCTGGCCAAAACGTTTGCGGGCCAGGTGGCCCGATGCTGCGCCGTGTGGGCCGGCTGGCCGGCTACCGGCGCCGCCAGGCTTCACAGCGGCGGCTCGCGCATCTCGATGTACGAGCGTGCCCGCAATTCCTTGGTCCAGTCCTGGTAAGCCTGCGGGAACTTCTGTTCACGCAGCACATTGCGGGCCTGTTCACGCATCTGTTTCATTTCCAGGTTCACGTCGCGGCGCTCCAGCACCTGGATCAGGTGCACGCCAAATCGCGACACGATGGGTTCGGACAAGCCGCCTTCCGGCAAGGGGTTCATGGCCGCTTCAAACTCCGGCACCATGGCGCCGGGCGAAAACCAACCCAGGTCGCCACCCCGTGCGGCCGTGCCGTCTTCGCTGTGCTCACGGGCCACGTCTTCGAAGCTGCGCTTCTTGCTTTCGATCTGCGCGCGGTATTCGGCCAAGCGCTGGCTGGCCACTTCAACGCTGAGTTGCGGCGAGGTGCGCAGCAGGATATGTCGAGCCCGCGTTTGCGTGACACGCCCCAGGGCCGCTTCCTTGCGTTCCAGCACCTTCAGCACATGAAAACCGGCGCCCGATCGCAGCAGTTTGTCGGTGATTTCGCCGGATTTGAGCGAACGGGTGGCCTCGGCAAAGGCGTCGGGCAGGCGCGAAGCGGGGCGCAGGCCGATTTCACCACCCTTGCTGGCGTTGGCGTCTTCCGACAATTCGCGCGCCACGGCGGCAAAGTCTTCGCCACCCCGAACCCGGGCCAGGGCCTGTTCGGCGCGCTGCTGGCGCGCAGCCAGCACGCTGGGGTCTGCGCCCTCGGGCACGGTGACCAGAATCTGCGCCAGGTTGAGCTCGGCGCTGTTGCCGGCCTGCTGACGAAGCTTGTCCAGCACCTGGTCAATGTCTTCTTCGGTGATCTTGATGCGGCTGTAGACCTCGCGCTCACGCAGCCGCTCCATCATGATCTGGTCGCGCAGGTTGTTGCGGAATCGCGCGTAGTCCAGGCCTTCTTCGCGCAGCCGTTCACGCAAGGCCTCGATGGACACCTGGTTTTGCGCCGCAATGCTTTGCACGGCACGGTCAACCTCCACCTCGTCGACCTTCATGCCGAATTCGCGCGCGGTGCTGATGATGGCGCGCTCGACGATCAGGGCGTCCAGCGCCTGCTGGCGCAGTTGCTCGGCATTGGGCGGCGGCTGTTGCGCACGACGAGCCTCGGCCAGGGCACCTTCAACACGACGGTCCACTTCACCGGCCGTGACCAGTTCCTGGTTGACCACTGCGGCGATGTAGTCGCCGTTGCGGTCGGCGTTTCGCTCGGCTCCCCCAGCGGCATGGGCGCCCAGGGCCATGGCCAGGGCGCACAGCAGGCGCGGGCCCGTGCAACGAGCCCAGGACCGCTGTGAAACGCCCCCTGGCGTGGCGGCAACATGGTCGACCTGCTGCGGATTCAACCGGTTCTGCACGGCACTGTGGCTTTCAATCATTCGTAGGACGGTGACAAGATGGACCGGTCGGTCGGGTCCAGGGCGCCGCTGCCGCGATCTTCGCGCAGCAGCCGGTAACCAGGGATATTGTCCTTCAAGACCCTCAGGGGATTGGAACCCAGGCGCGACAACCCCACCAACTCCAGCTGGATCAGGTATCGCGTGGTGGCTTCACTGCGGCCCGTGGACAGCTGTTCAACCACAAACCGCCCGATCCAGCAGCCGGCGTCGTACTCCAGGCCCAGCACCGAATCGGTCAATCGCCGGTCCTTGAGACTGTAGTTCAGGCGCCCCACGCTGTACCAGGTGCCCTGGCAGCTGCCGCTGCGGGCCAGGGCCTGCCCCAGGCGGCTGGGCGTTTCGCCAGGCGCCCCGACTGTCGCCGCTCCCCACAACGGCCATTGCCAGCCCAGCTCCAGCTGCTCGGACAGGCCGCGCGCCAGGCGGTAGGTGGCGCCCACGGTGCGAAACGGGCCCGGTGAGTAGCGGGCGCCCGCGATGGAGCGTATGGACCGGTTGATGTCGGGGCTGTACTGCACGGCGCCGTCCAGGGTCCAGCCGGGCAGCACGTTGGTCGAGCCCAGCAACAACGCGTCTGAAAAGCGCTGGCTCAGCACCTCGCCGTCGGGACTGCCGTCGGCCTTGGGCGCCACCTGTTGCGACCGGAACAGGAATCGCTGCACCAGGCCCAGGCGCAGGGCCTCGGCACCCGTGGCCATGTCCACCAGCCGCGTGGTGAAACCGGCGGTCAGCTGGTGCAGGTCGGCGACGCGGTCCACACCACTGAAGGTGTTGTCGCTGTAGATCGAAGTGAAGTTGAAGTCCTTGGCAGCCGCGTCAAAGTTCGGCAACTGGCTCTGCTGGCGGTAGGGTGTGTTGACGTAGAACACCCGAGGCTCCAGGGTCTGGCGCAGCGCGCGGCCAAAGGCCTCGGTGGAGCGCTCCAGCTCCAGACCCGCGTCGATGCTGAAGCTGGGGATCACCCGGTGCTGCTGCTCGTTCTGGCCGTCCACGGCGTAGCGGGCCGCATTGATGCTCAGCCGCGGCACCAGCCACCAACCCGGTTCACGCCAGGGGTAACTGAGACCGGCCACCGCGTGCACCCGACTGCCCTGCACACGCCCGGTGCTAGCCGCCTGGCTATCAGGCAGGGTGAAACGGTTGAACTCGGTTTCGGCATTCCAGGCCCAACCCGAGCGCTGGCCGCGAACGCGCAAACCCACCTGCGGCTCACGCTGGTAGGGCGCGGTGATGAAAGATTCGCTGGCCTGCAGCACCTGCCACTGGTTGGCTCGGGCGTAGACCAGGCCTGTGCCCTGCACGCCAGGCATCTCGAACGGCCGCTCCAGCGCCACGTGGCTGCCCAGCAAACGCGATGTCAGGCTGCGGCTGCGGTTGGGAAAGTCTTTCCACCAGTCGTCGTCGCTGACGCGCAGCACCGCGGCCGACAGGCGCAGGTCGGCAGGCAGGCGGCTTTGATGCTGCCATTCCAGGGCGTAACGGCTGCGGTCGGCCACCCGGTCGTTGGGCAGCCACTCGGCCGCCAGCCTGCCGTCAAACTGGGGTTCGAGGTAGCGGAACTCACCGTCCAGCCCCGCACCACGGCGGGTGATGACCCGTGGCGCCAGCGTCAGGTCGCGGTTGGGCGCCAGGTCCAGGTAGTACGGTACGGACAATTCCAGGCCGCCGCGGCTGTCGATGCTCAAGGACGGCGGCAGCCAGCCCGACTTGCGCTGGTCGCCCAGCGCAAAGCTCATGGTGGGCAGCGCCAGGATGGTGGTGCCCAGAAACCGCAGGCGCGCGCCTTCTGCGATGCCCACGTTGTTGGCCGTGTCCAGGTGCAGCTTGGTGGTCTGCAGCTCCCAGGCCGGTTCGGTGTCGGCGCCGCTGTCGTCTTCACGCGGGCAGCTGGTGTAACGCGCGTCGGTAGCCACCGACTGCGTGGGGCTGATGAAATCGATGCGGCGGGCGCGGCCGCTGCCGCCAGTGGCCGCCAACTCAAATGCCGGCTGGTCGAAGCTGCCTTGAAATGCCTGCACCCTCACGTTCAAGGCCGGGCCGCTGTAGACCGCCCCATCACGCACGATGCGCACGTGGCCGCTGGCGGTGGCCTGGTCGGTGTCGGGCTCGTAACTCAGGCGGTCGGCCTTGATGACCAGGCCGCCCCGGCGGAATTCGGCATCGCCTTCGGCCACGGCCTTGCCATTGAGCTGCCCCTGCATCGATTGCGCCCGCATCACGATGGGCAAGGCCGCTGCCGCATCACCCTTGGGCAGCGCACCCAGCACCACGCTGGGCTGCAGGCCCCGCGCGCCTTCAACCAAGGGCACCCCCACAGGGCTGGACGCAGCCGCGGCAGCAGGCACCGGCGGGGGGGTCTGTGCAGCAGCCGAGGCCAGACTGGACAGAAACACGGTCAAGGTGGCGGCGGCCGGAACCCGCATGGTGACTTTTTCGCTTCGCAGTAGCGGCGACGCCGCTTCGTAGAATGAATTATCCCTGTCCCTTGACGCGGCCCCGCCGTGCCCACCCTTGAGCAACCCCGTTTCCTGGCCAGACCCTGTGCGGCAGGCCCACTTTGAGTCGTGGCTGCAGCGCATCCAGGCCGCACAGAGCTTGCAGCCGCGAACCTTGGCGCTGGCGTCGGCCGACGCCAGTTTCCGGCGCTACCTGCGCATCCAGTCGGCCCAGGGCCCGCGGGTGATCATGGACGCGCCGCCCTCGCAAGAAGACGTGCGCCCCTTCATGCATGTCGCCCACCTGCTGCACGACGCCGGCCTGCAGGTGCCCCAGGTGCTGGAGGCCGACACCGAGCACGGCTTCCTCCTGCTGACCGATCTGGGCCAGAGCCTTGTACTGCCGGCCCTGCAAGCCGCGCAAAACCAGGGCGACACCGCGAAGGCCCACAGCTTGATGATGCCGGCGCTGATGGCCCTGGTGCAGATGCAGCTGCGTGTGCCGGCCAGTGCATTGCCGCCTTTTGACGCCAAGCTGCTGCAGTGGGAACTGGACCTGTTTCCCACCTGGTGTGTACAACGCGCTTTTGGCCTGGTCTGGACCGAACGCGAGCAAGCCATCTGGCAGCGAACCTGCGAACTGCTGGTGGCCAACGCGCTGGCGCAACCTCAGGTGGCCGTGCACGCCGACTACATGCCGCGCAACCTCATGGTGCTGGGCACCACCGGCGGTCCTGTAACGGATGCCCAGCCCGGCCCGGGCATCCTGGACTTCCAGGACGCCGTGGCCGGCGCCATCACCTACGACACCGCATCCTTGCTGCGCGATGCCTTCATCAGCTGGGACGAAGAGCAGGAACTGGACTGGGCCATTCGTGGCTGGGAGCTGCAGCGCGCCGCCGGCCTGCCCGTGCATGCCGACTTTGGCCTGCACTGGCAGCAACTGGAATGGTCGGGCCTGCAGCGCCACCTGAAGGTGCTGGGCATCTTCTGCAGGCTGCAGCACCGCGACGGCAAGGCCGCCTACGCGCAGGACCTGCCGCGCTTTATGGGCTACGCCTCGCGCGTGGCGATGCGCTACGGGCCGCTGAAGCCTTTGTTGAAACTGCTGGAACCGCTGTCGGGCGCCAAGGTGTCGCACGGCTTCACGTTCTGACGCCGGCCATGGGTGCGGGCGCCGCCTTCGCGCCCTTTTTCGCGGACCGCGGCGACCACCACGCCCCACAATGTGCGCCACCATGATCGACATCGCCGCACAACTGATCGACTTCATCCTGCACGTAGACGTGCACCTGACCACTTTTGTGCAGACCTACGGCAGCGGGGTCTATGCCCTGCTGTTTCTGATCATCTTTGTTGAAACAGGCCTGGTGGTGATGCCGTTCCTGCCCGGCGATTCACTGCTGTTCGTGACCGGCGCGCTGTGTGGCCTGGGCCTGATGAGCCTGCCGCTGACGATGTTGCTGCTGACACTGGCGGCGGTGGCCGGCAACCAGACCAACTACACCATCGGCCGGCACCTGGGCCCCAAGGTCTTCGGCTGGGAAAATTCGCGCTGGTTCAACCGCAGTGCTTTCGACCGCACGCATGCGTTTTACGAAAAACACGGCGGCATCACCATCGTGGCAGCGCGTTTCATGCCGTTCTTGCGCACCTTTGCGCCCTTTGTGGCGGGCGTGGCGCAGATGACACGCCGCAAGTTCAGCCTTTACGACGTCACCGGCGGTGCGTTATGGGTGTGCAGCATCACCTTGGTGGGCTACCTGTTTGGCAACGTGCCGTTTGTGAAGCAGCACCTGTCGCACATCATCTGGGCCATGCTGCTGTTGCCCGGCCTGGTGGTGCTGGTGGGAGCCTGGCGGTCCAAACGGGTGGTGGTCAAGGTCTGACCGACGGCACCCCACCGCCAGCCGCCCTCAAGGGCAGGCCGCCATCACCTGTGCCACGGCGGCTGTCAGCTTCTTGCCATAGGGCACGTGCAGGAATTCGTTGGGGCCATGGGCATTGCTCTTGGGGCCCAACACACCGCAGACCATCATCTGCGCCTTCGGGAAGGCCTGCCCCAGCATGCTCATGAGCGGAATCGTGCCGCCCTGGCCGATGTAACCCAGCGGCGCGCCAAAGTGGGCGCCTGAAGCCGAATTCAAGGCCGTTTCCAGCCAGGGCGACAGTTCGGGCGCGTTCCAGCCATTGGCACCCAGTGCGCCGGCGCGGCCGTCGGCGTGGAAGGTGACCTTGGCGTTGTAGGGCGCGTTGTCTTCCAGCAAGGCCTTCAGCTTCAGGCTGGCCTGGTTGCCATCCACCAGCGGCGGCAGGCGCAGGCTCAGCTTGAAGGCCGTGTAGGGCCGCAGCACATTGCCGGCACTGGACAGGGCCGGGAAACCGTCAACGCCGGTGACACTGAGCGTGGGCCGCCAGGTGCGGTTGAGCAGGCCCTGCACGGGGTCGGTGGTGGTGGGCAGCGTGGGACCGCCGTCGGCACCGCACGACCAGGGCATGCGCTTCCAGACTTCGTCTTTCAGGATGGCCGCCGTGGCCTGGGCCTGCGCCAGACGCGAGGCCGGCACTTCGCAGTGAAAGCTTTGCGGCAGCAGTTCGCCCGTGGCGCTGTCTTCCAGCCGGTCCAGCACGTGGCGAAGGATGCGAAAACTGCTGGGTACCAGGCCGCTGGCGTCGCCGCTGTGGATGCCCTCGCTCAGGATCTCCACCTTCAACACGCCGCTGACCATGCCGCGCAAGCTGGTGGTCAACCACAGCTGGTCGTAGTTGCCGGCGCCGCTGTCCAGGCACACCACCAGGCCCACCTGACCCAGACGAGGCCGCAACGCATCGATGTAACCTGGCAGATCGGGCGAACCACTTTCTTCACAGGCTTCGATCAGGCCCACGCAGCGCGGGCGCGGAATGCCTTGTGCGTCCAGCGCCTCGATGGCGCTGATGGCGGCGTACACCGCATAACCGTCGTCAGCACCACCGCGGCCATACAGCAGGCCGTTTTCGTACTTCGGCGTCCAGGGTCCCAGGTCCTTGCGCCAGCCATTGAATTCAGGCTGTTTGTCCAGGTGGCCGTACAGCAGCACGGTGTCGCCCGAGGTGTTGCTGTCCGCAGGGTGCGTGGACGGCACGTCAAAAAAGATCAGCGGCGTGCGGCCTTCAAGGCGCACGACTTCCAGTTTCAGGCCGGCCACCTTGCGGCCCTCCACCCAGGCCGCAGCGTCACGCACCACGCGGTCGAGCAAGCCCTTGGCGGCCCAGTCGGGCTCGAACATGGGGCTCTTGGCCGGCACTTCGATGTAGTCGGTCAGCGCCGGCACGATGCGCTGGTCCCAGGCGCTGTCGCTGTAGGCCGCCAGAGCCGACAAGGCGGCCGGTGACAGGGGTGCATTCATGGTGTGATCCTTGGGTTGACGGCTTAGGGCGCAGGGCTTGCGCACGCACCGCAGTGGTGTTGCGAAGGGCCCGCTCAGGCTGAGTCGGGCTTGAACGCAGCAGTCTGTGGCGGCAGCCCGAATTGTGCAAGCCAGCGGCGCAACCGCGCAAAGGCCTGCTCACGACCGGGTTCGTTGTAGATCTCGTGTGAAAAATGGGCCAGCAACTGGGTCGTGACAGTGGCGGCGGGCGCGGCTGCGGCAAACGCTGCGCTGCCTTCGGGGCGCACGCAGTGGTCGTCGCCGGCCCACTGCAGCAGCGTGGGCACGCGCCACAGCGACGCCCGCGCGGTCACGACCTCGGCGGCATCGGCCATGAACCGCACCAGCTTGGGGGTGATGCGCGCATGCACCAGCGGGTCGTCCACATAGGCCTGCACCACCGCCGGGTCGCTGCTGACCCACGCCGGCTTCAGGCCATTGGGCAGCGGCAGGTTGGGCCATACCGGATTCAATGCGGCCAACAGCAGGCGTTGCACGCCGCCCAAGCCGATGTCCAACGCCGGCGACGACAGCACCAACCCGTCAATGCCCCGCGCCCAGGGCGCAGGGCTGGCGGCCAGTTCTTCGGCGGCAAAACGCGCGGCCACCAGACCGCCCAGGCTGTGGCCCAGCAACACCACACGGCCTTCGCAGTGCGCGTGGTCACGCAGCGCAGCCACGTCCTGCAGCAAGGTGTCGTCGGCCACCAGGCTGCCCCGCGCACCCGCGCTGCGACCGTGCCCCCACTGGTCGTGACCCACCACGCGCCAGCCGGCCCCATTGAGCACCCTGACCAGTTCGGCATAACGCCCCAGATGTTCGCCCAGGCCGTGCACCAGCTGAACCGTGCCTTGCACGCGCAGGCCCTGCGGCACGGGCCATTGCCAGGCAAAAAGCTCGCGGCCGTCGGCGGTCTTGAACAAGGACATGACCCCCATTGCAGCACAGCTTGGGCGCGCGCGCCCTCCCACAAAGTGCGGCTTGCAACATCTGGGGTTTATGCTGGCGCCATGAGCGAAGCCTATTTCGAAGTCTCTGGCGCCAACACCCCCGTGGCGCATCTGCAGCTGTGCAGGCCCGAACGGCTGAACACCTTTGACCCGTCTTTTTTCCCGGCCTTCCGCGACGCCGTATCGGCGTTGCAGGATCAGGCCCAGGCCCGCGTGCTGGTCATCTCGTCCACCGGCAAGCACTTCAGCGCCGGGATGTCGCTGGACGTCTTTGCCGACGGCATTGAAGGCCTGCGCACCAGCACGTCACGTGCACGGCTGGCCTTCCAGACCCACCTGCGCCAATTGATGCAGTGTTTTGACGTGCTGGAGCAGGCGCCCTTCCCGGTCATCGCCGCCATCCAGGGCGGCTGTGTCGGCGGCGCGCTGGACCTGGCCACGGCCTGCGACATCCGCCTGTGCAGCGCCGACGCCTTTTTCACGGTGCAGGAGATCCACATCGGCATGGCCGCCGACCTGGGCGTGTTGCAGCGCCTGCCCAAGGTGGTGCCCCCGGGCATTGCCCGCGAAATGGCGTTCACGGGTGACCGGCTGAATGCCCAGCGCGCGCTGGCGGCCGGCCTGGTGAATGCCGTGCTGCCCGACACCACAGCGCTACTGGCCGAGGCCTTGCAGATGGCCCAGCGCATCGCGGCCAAGTCGCCCCTGGCCCTGGCTGGCAGCAAGCAGGCCCTGAACTACGCGGTGGACCACCCGGTGGCGGATGCCTTGCAGCAGATGACGCTGCTGCAAAGCGCCATCTTCGACATCGACGAAATGGCCGTCGCCATCAAGGGCTGGAAAGCCAAGCAGGCGGCTGACTTCGCGCCGCTGGATGGGGTGCCCCCGGTCGGTAGATGATCGAGGGCCGCGGGCTCACGCGGCCATGGCTTACAGAACCGCCACGTGCGGCTTGCTGTACAGCGCGAATGACGGCGTCACGCGCCAGCGAGGCTGCTTCACACACGTCGCCCACACGCAATTCGGCGCCAGGAAGAAGCATCGCGCTGTCTTCGGGCGACAGCGCGCGGGCGCACAAGACCAACCACCTCGTGCCCATTGCGCAACAGCGCGCGCACGGTGGCCTGGCCGATGGTGCCAGTGGCGCCGATGAAAAAGATGCGGCGCCGCATCAGACCCGCCAGCCGGACATCGTCTCCCAGCAATTTCGGGGTGCCTAGCGCCGTTTCGCTGATCGACCGCGTGCGGGCATGTCGGCGGCATGGGGCCGCATCCGGACGTGGCGCAGGCCGGGTTCTGAAAGATGCCCCCTGGCCGTGTGGGCCTGAAGACACGGCGGCAACATGATCGAGCCAGGGCACGCCAAACGCCTGAAGACCAGGACCATGACCCCACCGGAAACCGCACCGACCCGCACCCTGTTGCAGACCATCGAAGACTTGGCTGACCGCGCGCCCGCGTCGGGTTTCAGCCTGGGCGAGATCATTGAAGAACTGGACGAAAGCGCCTTTGGGGCCGGTCTGTTTCTGCTGGCGCTGCCCTGCTGCATACCGTTTCTCTACGGTGTACCGCAATTGGTGTCGCTGCCGATGATGGCCCTGGCCGTGCAGATGGTGCTGGGCCACCAAAAACCCTGGATGCCGCGGCGCTTTGCGGGCCGGATGATCGACCGCAAGGGCCTGATCGGCACCGCACGCGGCGGGCGCAAATGGCTGGGCTGGGTGGAACGGTTCTCCCGGCCCCGTTTGCAGTTCATCACCGGGCCCCGTTTTGAGCGTCTGATGGGCCTGTTCCTGATGCTGTTCTGTGCCTCGATACTGGTGCCCTTGCCCTTGACCAACACCGTGCCGGGCTTGGCGGTCGCGTTGACGGCCTTTGGCATGATCAACCGAGATGGCCTGTTGGTCGTCTTGGGCCTTGCTGCAGGCGTGGGCTGGATTGCGTTGCTGATCATGGCGCCGCTGCTGGGTCTGCAGCTGTTGGCGTCGCCCTGATCGCCGGTACCTGGCAACAGTCAGACTAGACCCCGTACTTGGGCTGCTCGTCCTTGTCCCACAGGCCCCACTGGGTGCCCACCTCGCCTTCCTGCTTCAGCTTCCACGGCTCGTCGAACGAGGAGAAGTAGAACAGCTTGACGCCGTCACGCCGGGCCCATTGCTGGACATCGACGAAGTAGCGCATGGCGTTCTCGGCTGAAGGCACGGCGCCGGCCACCGGCTGCCCGTTGCCGGGCCAACCGGTTTCGGTGACGATGACGGGCTTCTCGCCGCCCGCTGCCTGCACCAGGCCGACCATGCGGCGCAGGTAGGGGGCGGCCATGGCAATGTCGGTGCCTTCCCAGAAGGGGTAGCAGTTGGGCAGCAGCACGTCGCAGGCCGCTGTCAGCGCCGGCCGTTCCAGGAACTGGTAATAGGCGTCGACGCAACCCACCGGCACGTCGTCCGGCAGCGCGGCCTTGACACGCCGGATGTAGTCCAGCAGTTCGGCCTCGGGCAGTTCACCGCGCAGCAGCACTTCGTTGCCCACGACGGCGAAGTCGACCAGGCCGGCCTGGGCCAGCGTCAACAGCCCGGCGATCTCGCGCTCGTTGCGGTCCCGGTCGTGGCTGATCCAGGCCCCGACCATGGTCTTCATGCCCTTCTCGCGGGCCAGCCGGGGAATCAGTTCGTGACCTTCGCTGCAGGCGAACGATCGCACCCAGCGTGTGTGCGGCGCGATGACCCCGATGCGCCGGCGCACCTGCGCCTCGGTCAACTGGTCGCCCGCGCCCTGCCCTTCGACGTAGGCGCTGAAGCACAAGCCATACACCTTGCTGCTGAACAGCTCGGCATACAACGCGCGGACTTCGGCCGCGGTCTTGTCCGCCAGCGGCGACTTCTCCATCACCGGCAGGTGCAGGCCATGCTCTTCCAGCCACGGCCGGGCACCCGAGCCCTGGGACGACGACGATCCGCCGGCGCGCAGCTTGCGGCGCTCGAGCTCGGCGTGAACCTCGGTGGCGCGCTGCTCGTCCAGGTCGTAGTTGCGCATGATCCACATCGCCAGCAATGTGCCGAAGATGGGCAGGCCGGAATAGAACAGGCGCATGCCGTCCACCGCACCGGCGGGCTGCGCGGCGGCACCTGGCGTGAACGCAACCCACGACATGATGGCGCCGCTGAGCAAGCCCGCGATAGCAAAACCGAACTTCACCATCCACCAGTAGATGGCGCCAAAGATGCCTTCGCGCCGCTTGCCCGTGGCCAGTTCGTCCAGGTCACACACGTCGGCGGTCATCGACATCATCAAAGTGAACAGGCCGCCGATGCCGAAAGAGAAGAACGGCAATGCGAACATGAACATGTAGGGCTTGCCCGGAATCATCAGGAACCACAGCAGCACGTAGCCGATGATGGAGATGCCCTGCGACAGCATGAAGGCGTTTTTCTTGCCCATCTTCTTCGACATCCACGCCACGGTGGGGATGACGGCGAAGGTGGTGATGAGCGCGCCGATGCTGCCAAACAGCGTGGGCCAGATGCCGGCAGCCGCCGCATCGCCCGCAAACAGGTGGTAGACGACGATGAAGAATGAAAACGCCGCCACCGTGTTGAAGGCGTTGAAGATCAAGAAAGTCGCGAAACACAGCTTGCGAAACGGCGCCGACCCCAGGGCCTCCTTGAAGCCGTTCAGGATCTCCCGCATGCCGCCACCGATGTTGTGCAGGTTCAGCGGGACCAGATGGGTGTCGTCCTGGGTCGAGCGGCTGGGCAGGAACAGCGCCGGCACCATCGCCAGCAGCATGCAGACCACGCCAACGCCGACCGACAGTGTGCGCGTCGCGGTGTCGGCGTTCTTGAACCAGCTGGGGTCGTACATCACGACCCAGAACCACGGCGCGATGACCCAGGCCCACTGGCCGATCCACTGCGCCACGGCCATGATGCTGGTGCGCTCGTGGAAGTCATCGCTCATCTCGTAGCCCATGGCCACGTAGGGAATGCTGAACAGCGTCAGGCCCAGGTAGAACACCAGCGACCAGCACAGGAAATAGACAAAGTTGTAGTTGACCCCGTCGTCGCGGTACAGCTGCCACATCGCCACGAAGGAGATGCCCATCATGATGGCGCCCGCCAGCACATACGGCTTGCGCCGGCCCCATTTGGACCGCGTGTTGTCCGAGATGAAACCCATGATGGGGTCGGTGACCGAATCGAAGACCCGGGGCAGGAAAAACAGCACGCCCCACATCCAGGCGGGGAAGCCCATGTCCTGGACCAGCACCACCATGAAGATGCCCAAGGCGGCCGGGAACATCTGGTTGGCCAGCATGCCCAGACCGAAAGCGATTTTCTGCCCGAACGGGACCTTGTGGTGCGCGGTGGCAGTGGCTGGGGACATGATCGGCTTTCTGTTCTGCGGCACACAAACGTGCGTTGGATGACGGCATGTCGCGGGCGGCCAGCGGGCATGGCTGCCTTGAACGGCATGTTGGATGGGCGGACAGCCTCGGGTGACTTGAAAGCGCTATCTTCGCCGCAGGAAGCTGGCGCGTCGATCGGTGTTTAGACGAGGGTGAAAGCGCTTTCTCGGGTGGCGGTCACTGCCGGACTCCATGATCGGTGCGCCGGATCGACGGCGCGCTCGGGCCTGTCGGCTACAGGATGCCCAGTCCAGGCATCAGATGCGGCTTCCAGGCGTACGGGCGGGCGGGCAGCCCCGGAGCGCCTCGGTAGGTCGGGCGCTTTGTTGCGCAGCACCAACGCCCACGGTGCCGTAGTGGTGCGGCCAGTGGTCCGGCGGATGCGCCGTGCAAAACAACCCGTCCTACATCGGCAGCGCACTGGCGAAGTTCTTGTCGATGCCTTCCACGTCCGAACGGTGGCGCCCGTGGTGGAACTCGGGTGTTGCGATCAACCAGCGCAGCACCGGGAAGCGCCAGCGCAGATTGGCTTGGATGAAGACGGCGTGGTTGGACACGCAGGCCAGGCAGGCATACAGCGCCGGCGGCACAGAGCCCTGGCACACATGCCGGGGTATAGGCCACGGCCCGCGCGGTACCCCACAAAGGCGAGCTGTGCCAGCAGCAGGGCCAGGATGGCCCATGCGGCCAGCCGCAGCAAGAAGTGCTCGGTCGTCCAGGCCAGCGCGGGTGCAGCCGCAAGCATCAACGCCAGAAAGCCGAGCTTGAACACGCGGCCCCACAGGCTCAAGGGGGCCAGCCTGGCTTGCAATGCTTGCCAAACGCGATGCGCACGACGTCGCTCAACTGTTTCGTGGCGTGCGTCTGCGGCCGCTGCGCTCCCTGTAGCGAAACGATGAAGGCGCTCGCAGGCCGTTACGGCCTGCCGCTGGCAAGCTCAACCCGGTCTCGACAGGCGACCCGACACTCCCTCTGCTGAAAGCGCGGGTTCAAAGCCTGAAGTCGTCATCGATGATCAGCGGCGCGTGGTCGGAGAAGCGCTGGTCAAGGTAGATTTGTTCGCGTTTGGCCAATGCCGCCACACCAGGCGTCGCCAGGTGATAGTCACTCGCACAAAGAACCTACAGCGATACCGGAATCTGACGGGTGCTGGGCGAGCGCCACCGGGGTCGAACCTCGGTTCCCTTGCATCAAGGTGGCTGCGTGCCAGCGCTGCCCAGTGAAAGTCGGCAGTCTGGCCGGGACCGGTCGCTGATCGCGCCGAGTCAGACGACAGCCCTCGCTGCTTATGGAGAGCTCTCCATAAGCAGCGGGATCTGACCCCCGGCGCCATAGGCCCAAGGTCGGTTGAACACCATATTGCAGCCACCCTGGCCGACCGCCCCAGAGGCGTCGCCAGTGAAGCTTGACCCTCGCCCCTGATTGCCCATTTCAGAGCTTGAAATCGTAGTCGATGATCAGCGGCGCGTGGTCGGAGAAGCGCTGGTCAAGGTAGATTTCTTCGCGTTTGGCCAGTGCCGCCACACCAGGCGTCGCCAGGTGATAGTCCAGCCGCCAGCCCACGTTGTTGGCCCAGGCCTGGCCGCGATTGCTCCACCAGGTGTATTGCTCGGGCTTGGGGTTCAGCGTGCGAAACACGTCGACCAGTCCCCCTTCGGTCAGCAGCCGGGTCATCCAGTCGCGCTCTTCGGGCGTGAAGCCGCTGTTTTTCTGGTTGCTGCGCCAGTTTTTCAAGTCGATGGCCTGGTGCGCGATGTTGACGTCGCCGACCAGAATGAACTCACGTTCGGCTTTCAAGCGCATCAGGTGCGGGTACATGTGCGCCAGAAAGCGAAACTTGGCCGCTTGCCGCTCGGGGCCGCTGCTGCCGCTGGGAAAGTAACAGCTGATGATGCTGAGCTTGCGCGCCGGCGTGTCAAAACGGGTTTCGATCCAGCGGCCTTCAGCGTCGAACTCGTCAGTGCCAAAACCCACCAGTACGTCGCTGGGTGCCTTGCGGCTGTAAAGGCCCACGCCGGAGTAGCCCTTTTTCTGCGCAAAGTGAAAGTGCCCCTGCAGCTTGTCCAGCCGGTGCAGCGAAGCATTGTCCAGGTCGTCGGACTGGGCCTTGACTTCCTGCACCCCCATACAATCCGGGCGCGCTTTCAAGGCCCATTCGGCGAAGCCCTTGCTGGCAGCCGAACGGATGCCATTGAGGTTGAGCGTGATCAGTCTGAAGGCCAAAAGGAACCCCTGGTGAAACAAACCCCCGACGACCCCGATCTGGCCCAGGAATTTGTCGAGTTTGCAGTGGCAGCCGACGTGCTGCGTTTTGGTGAATTCAAAACCAAGGCCGGGCGGCTGTCGCCCTACTTCTTCAATGCTGGCCAATTTTGCGACGGCAACACACTGGGTCGCGTGGCCGAATTTTATGCACGGCGGCTGCTGGCCTCGGGCCTGGACTTCGACATGCTGTTTGGCCCGGCCTACAAAGGCATCACGCTGGCCAGCGCGGTGGCCGTGGCGCTGGCCCGCATGGGCCACAACCGGCCTTTTGCCTACAACCGCAAAGAAGCCAAGGACCATGGCGAAGGCGGGCAATTGGTGGGCGCGCCGGTGGCCGGGCGTGTGCTGATCATCGACGACGTCATCTCCGCGGGCACGTCGGTGCGCGAGTCCATCGCCATGATCACCAAGGCGGGTGCCACGCCCTGCGGCGTGGTCATCGCACTGGACCGCCAGGAACGGGCGGCCCACAACGGTGTGGATTCGCCACTGAGCGCGGTGCAGTACATCACGCAGACCCTGCATCTGCCCGTGGCAGCCATTGCCACACTGCAAGACCTGTTGCACTATCTGCAAAATGCGCGCGATGACCACTTGGCCGCCTACGCGGCGCCCGTCCTGGCCTATCGTCAGCAGTTTGGAGTGTGAATGCAGGGCTTGATCAGGCCATCGTCCCGACAGATCCACCGCAGGCTCTTGCTGTTGGCATGGGCAGCGCCGCTGTTGCTGCTGTGCGCAGGCGACGCCTGGGCCGGTATCTACACCTGCGTTGACAAAAGGGGGCGAAAGCTCACCTCTGACCGACCGATAGCCGAGTGCACCGGTACGGAACAGCAAATGCTCAATCGCGACGGCAGTGTGCGCACTGTCCTGCCACCGACCTTGACGGCAGAGGAAAAACTGGCAAAAGAAACGCGCGAGCGCGCCGAAAATGAGGCCCGCCTGGCGCGGCTGGACGCCACCCGTCGCGACCGCAACCTGGTGGCACGCTACCCCGACGAAGTGACGCACCAGCGTGCGCGGGAGTCGGCACTGGACTCGGTGCGACTGGCGGTGCGTGCCACCCAGGCGCGCCTGCGAGATCTGGCGCAGCAGCGCCAACCCTTGCTGAACGAGATGGAGTTCTACCAAGGCAAGAAGCTGCCGCCCAAGCTGAAAAACGCACTGGACGCCAACGACGCCGCGATGGATGCGCAAAAGTCGGCGGCGGCCAACCAGGCCGCCGAAATGGACCGCATCAACAGCCTCTACGACGCCGAACTGGAGCGGCTGCGCCGCCTGTGGGCCGGCGCAGCCCCGGGCACCTTGAGCGCAAAGGACCAAGCCATGCTGTTGGTGCCGGCGACCTCGGCGCCCGCCAACAAACCGGGGCGCTGAAGACTGCGGCCTCAGGCCCGGCTCAGGCGCCCAATGCCCTGCGCAACAACTCGGCCGCCTGCGTGGGGTTGGCTTTGCCCTTGCTGGCTTTCATGACCTGCCCCACGAGCGCGTTGAAGGCCTTGTCCTTGCCGGCGCGAAACTCTTCCACTGATTTGGCATTGGCCTGCAGCACCTCGTCCACGATGGCCTGCAAGGCGCCACTGTCGCGCATTTGCTGCAGGCCTTTGGACTCGATCACGGCGTCGACCTCAGCGGATGGGTCTTGCCACAAGGCCTCGAAGACCTGACGCGCACCGCTGTTGGATACGGTGCCGTCGGCCACGCGGCCGATCAGCGCGGCCAGTGACGCCGCCGACAGCGGTGCCGCACCGATCTCCAGGCCCTGCGCATTCAAGCGCTTGGCCACCTCGCCCATCAGCCAGTTGGCCGCCAGCTTGGGTTGTTTGCAGGCGTCACGAACGGCTTCGTAGTAGAGCGCAAAGGCCAGGCTCTGCGTCATCAACAAGGCGTCCTGCGCCGGCAGGCCGTCTTGCTGCTCAAAGCGCTGGGCCATGGCTGCAGGCAACTCGGGCATCTGCTGTCGGACCTGGTCGATCCAGTCCGGCGAAATCACCAGGGGCGGCAAGTCGGGATCAGGAAAATAACGGTAGTCATGTGCGTCTTCCTTGCTACGCATGGCCCGCGTTTCGCCGCTGTCAGGGTTGAACAGCACGGTGGCTTGATGAACGCTCAGGCCGTCTTCCAGGCGGTCGATCTGCCACTGCACTTCGAAATCGATGGCCTGCTGCAGGAAGCGGAAGCTGTTCAGGTTCTTGATCTCGCGCCGCGTGCCCAGCGCCGCGCCCGGGCGGCGCACCGACACGTTGGCATCGCAGCGGAAGCTGCCTTCCTGCATGTTGCCGTCGCAGATGCCCAGCCACACGACCAGCGCGTGCAAGGCCTTGGCGTATTCCACGGCCTCGGCGCTGCTGCGCATGTCGGGCTCGCTGACGATTTCCAGCAGCGGCGTGCCGGCGCGGTTCAGGTCGATGCCGGTGGCACCGGCAAAGTCTTCGTGCAGGCTCTTGCCGGCGTCTTCTTCCAGGTGGGCGCGGGTCAGCCGCACGGTGCGCTGCTGGCCATCAAGCATGAAACCCACCTGGCCACCCTGCACCACCGGAATCTCGTACTGGCTGATCTGGTAACCCTTGGGCAGGTCGGGGTAGAAGTAGTTCTTGCGCGCAAAAATGGACAGCGGCGCCACCTTGGCACCCACGGCCAGACCGAACTTGATGGCACGTTCCACTGCGCCCCGGTTCATCACCGGCAGCGTGCCCGGCAAAGCCAGGTCCACGGCACAGGCCTGGGTATTCGGTGCGGCGCCAAAGTGCGTGGAAGCGCCGCTGAAGATCTTGCTGACCGTGGACAGCTGGGCGTGTGTTTCCAGGCCGATGACGACCTCAAAACCTCGGGTCAAGGCGGGCGCGTTCACGTCGCTTCCTGTGCTTGGCGCGCTGCCGCCTGGGGCGAGCGCAAGTGATGGTCGGTGGCCTGCTGCAAGGCGTGTGCCGTGTGCAGCAACAGGCCTTCGTCAAAGTAGTTGCCGATGAGTTGCAGGCCCACGGGCATGCCCGCGCCGTCGCCTTCGGCCGCACCGGCAAAACCTGCCGGCACGCTCATGCCCGGCAAACCGGCCAGGCTGGCGGGCAGCGTGAAGATGTCGGCCAGGTAACTCTGCAAGGGGTCGTCGGCCTTGTCGCCCAGCTTCCAGGCCACGCTGGGGGCCACCGGGCCGGCAATGATGTCGCACTGCTGGAACACGGCCTGGAAGTCGTCGGCAATCATGCGGCGCAGCTTCTGCGCCTGCAGGTAATAGGCGTCGTAGTAGCCGTGCGACAGCACATAGGTGCCGATCATGATGCGGCGCTGCACCTCGGGGCCGAAACCTTCGGCGCGCGTCTTTTTGTACATGTCTTCCAGGTCGCCGTACTGGCTGGCGCGGTGACCAAATTTCACGCCGTCAAACCGCGACAGGTTGGAACTGGCTTCGGCCGGCGCGATCAGGTAGTACACCGGGATCGACAGCTCGGTGCGCGGCAGGCTCACGTCCACCAGCACGGCGCCCAGCTTCTCCAGTTCGGCCAGCGCATCGCGCACGGCTTGCGCCACACCGGCTGACAACGCGACGGGGAAAAATTCCTGCGGCAGGCCAATGCGCAAACCGGCCAGCGGCTGCCCTGCCGTGGCGCCGGGGCGGCGCGCCAGCAGCTGCGCCGTGTAGTCTTGCGCCGGGCGCTGGGCGCTGGTGGCGTCGCGCTCGTCAAAACCGCTCATGGCCGACAGCAGCAAGGCACAGTCTTCGGCGCTGCGCGCCATCGGGCCGGCCTGGTCCAGGCTGGACGCAAAGGCCACCAAGCCGTAACGCGAACAAACCCCGTAGGTGGGCTTGATGCCGGTGATGCCGGTGAAGCTGGCCGGCTGGCGGATGGAGCCGCCGGTGTCGGTACCGGTGGCCGCCGGCACCAGGCGCGCGGCCACCGCCGCCGCACTGCCACCCGAAGAACCACCCGGTACACGCTGCAGGTCCCAGGGATTGCGGGCCGGGCCAAACGCGGAATTCTGGTTGGCCGAACCCATTGCAAACTCGTCGCAATTCAGCTTGCCCAGGGTCACCATGCCGGCCTGCTGCAAGCGGGCCACCACGGTGGCATCAAACGGGCTGGCATAACCGGCCAGCATCTTCGAGCCCGCCGTGGTGTGCAATCCCGAGGTCTCGAAGCGGGTGGCAAAGATGTCCTTGTGCGCCACCGGCACACCGGTCAGGGCCGCGGATCGTCCGGCGGCACGATGCATGTCGGCCTGGCGTGCCTGTGCCAGCGCCGCGTCGGCGTTGACAGCCAGAAACGCCCCCAGGCCCTGGTGGGCGCCGATGTCGGCCAGCAGCGCCTGCGTGGCTTCAACGCTGGTGATGCGGCCCTGGGCCATGGCCTGCGACAGCGCCGCCACACCCAACCGGTGCAGTGAAGAGTTTGCTGCGCTCATTCGATCACCTTGGGCACCAGGAACAGGCCGTCTTCAACCCGCGGCGCACTGCGCTGGTTGGCCTGACGGTCGTCGGCTTCGGTCACCACGTCATCTCGCAGGCGCAATGCCACCTCGTGCACGGCCGACAAGGGCGTGTACAGCGGCTCAACGCCGCGGGTGTCAACGGCACTCATCTGCTCGACAATCTGAAAGAAGTCGTTCAGCCGCGTCAGCATCTGCTGCGATTGTGCCGGGTTGAGTTCCAGCCTGGCCAGGTGGGCGATGCGGCTGACATCTTCGGGTTTCAGGGACATGGTGGGGTGCAAAAAGGGTCAAGGCAGGCTGAAATCTGCTCAGCCAGCAGCACAGTGCGCAGGCCGCCATGGCCGGCGGCGCATGCTGTCGGTGGAATAAGCAGCGCTGCCCAGGCTGCTTTTACAAAGCGATGCAGTATTATCCCTGGTTACTTGCAAGCGCTCGCTCACTTGTGTTTGGCGACTGATTCCCGGCCCATGCCGGCATCAGCGTTGTGACGCCTGCGCTTGACATGCCGCCGACCTGCCTGAACCGCGACCCCCGCGCGGCGCGAAGAGCGCCGCGAATGCCAACATGTTTGCTGCCTCACTGCGACGCTATTTCTCAACCGATCTGGCGATCGATCTCGGCACGGCGAATACGCTGATCTTTGTCCGAGACAAGGGCATCGTGCTCGACGAACCATCGGTGGTGTCCATCCGCCACGAAGGTGGCCCCCAAGGCAAAAAAACCATCCAGGCCGTGGGCAAGGAGGCCAAGGCCATGCTGGGCAAGGTGCCGGGCAACATCGAGGCCATCCGCCCGATGAAAGACGGCGTCATCGCCGACTTCACCGTCACCGAGCAGATGCTCAAGCAGTTCATCAAGATGGTGCACCCGCGCAGCGTCCTGCGGCCCAGTCCGCGCATCATCATCTGCGTGCCCTGCGGCAGCACCCAGGTTGAACGGCGCGCCATCCGTGAATCCGCGCTGGGCGCGGGCGCCTCCGAGGTCTACCTGATCGAAGAACCCATGGCCGCGGCCATCGGTGCCGGCCTGCCGGTGTCCGAAGCCTCGGGCTCGATGGTGGTGGACATCGGCGGCGGCACCACCGAAGTGGGCGTCATCAGCCTGGGCGGCATGGTCTACAAGGGCAGCATCCGCGTGGGCGGGGACAAGTTCGACGAAGCCATCATCAACTACATCCGCCGCAACTACGGCATGCTGATCGGCGAACCCACGGCCGAAGCCATCAAGAAGACCATCGGCAGCGCCTTTCCGGGCAGCGAGGTCAAGGAAATGGAAGTCAAGGGCCGCAACCTCAGCGAAGGTGTGCCGCGCAGCTTCACCATCAGCAGCAACGAAATTCTGGAAGCGCTGACCGACCCGCTGAACCAGATGGTCAGCGCGGTGAAGATCGCCCTGGAGCAGACCCCGCCCGAGCTGGGCGCCGACATCGCCGAGCGCGGCATGATGCTCACCGGCGGCGGCGCCCTGTTGCGCGACCTGGACCGCCTGCTGGCCGAAGAGACCGGCCTGCCGGTGCTGGTGGCCGAAGACCCGTTGACCTGCGTGGTGCGCGGCTGCGGCATGGCCCTGGAACGCATGGAACGACTGGGTTCGATCTTCACCTCTGAATAAGTGCGGCCTGGCGCCACGCCTGTGCCGGCCCGCGTTGAGATTGCGTGATTTGCCGCCATGCCCGTAGGCTCTCTGGACCGACAACCGCCGCGGTTTTTCCACCAAGGCCCCTCGGCGCTGAGCAAGCTGACCGTGTTGGCCGCGTTGGCGCTGCTGCTGATGGTGGCCGACGTGCGCTGGCGCATGGTGGACCCTTTGCGAGCCGCTGTTGCCACGGCGCTGTACCCGTTGCAACGCGTGCTGCTGGTGCCGGTGGACATGGTGCGCAGCGCGGCCAGCTATGTGCAAGGCCTGCACGCCGCACAGCAGGCGGCCCAAGCCGCCAATACCCGGCTGTCCGCGCTGTCCGAGCGGGCCAACCGGGCGGAACAGTTGGCGATCGAAAACGCCCGCCTGCGGGCCCTGTTGGAACTGGGCCCGGCGTTGCAGGCCCAGACCCTGGCAGCCGAGGTCTTGTATGAGGCCGCCGACCCTTATTCGCGCCGCGTCACCCTGAACCGTGGCAGCCAGCACGGCCTCGTGGCCGGGTCGCCCGTGGTCAATGAAGCCGGCGTGTTGGGGCAGGTGACCCGCGTCTTCCCGCTGACGGCAGAGGCCACGCTGCTGGTGGACAAGGACGCCGCGATTCCGGTCGTCAACACCCGCACACGCCAGCGCAGCGTCGTCTACGGGGGCGCCGACCGCGGCTCACGCCTGGAACTGCGGTACCTGTCGGTGGACACCGACGTCGAGGTGGGTGACCCCTTGCAAACCGGAGGCCTGGACGGCGTCTACCCTGCGGGGCTGGCAGTCGGCACCGTGACCGGCGTTATCCGACGACCCGAAAGCGGCTTTGCACGGGTGCAGGTGCAGCCCGCAGCGGCCATCGAAGGCGTGCGGCATGTGCTGCTGCTGGCGCCGCTGTCGGACCAGATGCCCGCCCGGCGGCCCGAACCCGAAACGGATGAGGTCCCCGCGGAGCGACAACTGACCACGCCCAAGCGCACGGGCAAGATCGAAGGCGCGCCATGATCACGCCCCGCGGCATCAACCAGCTGCTGCTGCCGGCCAAGCCGATCTTTGTGGCCTCGTCGCTGTTTCTGGCGCTGGCCTTCAACTGCCTGCCCTTGGGCCGCCAGCCGGGCATGCCCGACCTGCTGATGGTGGTGCTGATGTTCTGGGCCGTGCACCAGCCCCGCAAGGTGGGCATGGGGGTGGCGTTTTTCCTGGGGCTGGTGAT
>JAHECB010000199.1 GCA_024641925.1 Betaproteobacteria bacterium | reverse complement strand
GAGTTCACGGCCGCCCTGTGCGCCGTCCGGCACACGCACCTTCAGCGTACTGCCGTCCGGCAGCGCCACGGGCACCACGGCGCCCATGGCGGCCTCCCAGGGCGCCACCGCCACGCTGCCCACCAGGTTGCGGCCGTCCACACGCCAGCGTGCATCGGCCTGGATCTGCACGTCCAGGAACAAGTCACCCGCCGGTGCGCCGCCCATGCCGGGGCCACCTTGGCCCGCCAGGCGGATCAACTGCCCCGGCCGGACACCAGCGGGAATGCGCACGTCCAGCGTGCGCTGTTTCAGCACCATGCGGCCCTGCTCATCGAGTTCGGGGCTGCGCAAGGTGATCTGGCGCATGGCACCGCGCCAGGCGGCTTCGATGTCGAGCACGATCTTGGCGTGGTGGTCTTCGCCACGCTGTCTGAAGGCCGCACCCTGGCTGCCGGCAGGGCGTGCACGGGGGCCGCCGCGGCCGCGCTGGCTGAACATCTGCGCAAAAAAATCGCTGAATTCGCCCTCAGGCATGCCCTGCGGGCCGGCGCCGGAAAACTCGAAACCGGCATCCCAGTCGGGTGGCGGCTTGAAGTTTTCGCCGCTGCGGTTGCCTTGCCCCATGGCGTCGTAGGCCGCCCGTCGCTCGGGGTCGGACAGCACCGCGTTGGCCTCGTTGATCTCGCTCATGCGCGCCGAGGCATTGGCCTCCTTGCTGACGTCCGGGTGAAACTTGCGCGCCAGCTGGCGAAAGGCCTTCTTGATCTGGTCGGCCGTGGCGTCGCGCGCCACGCCCATCACCTTGTAGTAATCCTTGAATTCCATGCGTTTGATCCCCTTGATGTTCCAGGTCAAGGCGGTCGGCGCCGGTTCAAGTTCAGATCACCTCATGCACGGCCCCGAACAGCCTGTCAACGCTGCGGTTCTATTCTGCGCCTGTTGCGCAGGCCATGCCGGCGGCTTCAGCCCAGACCCGGATTACCGGTCACACCCAGCAGTTTGGGCGTGTTGATGGTGCGGGCCTGCACGCGGCCGCCGCTCTGCGACTTCAACCAGCTTTCAAGCAGTTCCCACACAGGCTTGTTGCCGGCCTTGGCGGCGGCCTCGGCCACCGGTGCCCAGCCAGCCACCTTGTAGGTCTTGCCGGCTTCAATGCGCTTGCCGCCCAGCATCATGTCGCTGATGCGCCCGCCCATTTTTTCAAGCGGGGCCATGGTGTAGTTCAGCCCGCCCACACGCACCATGTCGCCGCCCTGCTGGTAGTAGGGATCGGGGTTGAACAGGTTGTCGGCCACGTCTTCCAGAATGGTCTTGATGGTTTCGCCCGTCATGTCGGTGACCGTTGCATACGGGTAGGTGATGGCCACCTGGTCCATCATCAGTTCACGCGTGATGGCCTGGCCTGGCAGCAGGCTGGTGCCCCAGCGAAAGCCCGGGCTGAAGGCGATTTCCGCGCCTTGCACGTCCATCAGGGCGTCGCACAACAACTGGTCCCAGCTGCCGTTGAAGTTGCCGCGGCGGTACAGCAGGCCGTCGGTAACGGCCAGCGTTTCGCTCAGCTTGGCGGCAAAGGGCGCGCGCGCCTTGGTGATCAGCGCGTCCATCTCGGCGTCGGCTTTCAGCATGTTGCTGAAGATGGGCAGCAGCCGGTAGCGGTACTGGCTGATCTTGCCGTCCTTGACCTCGAAGTCCATCACACCCAGGAACTTGCCGTTGCTGCCGGCGTTGGTCACCAGCGTGGTGCCGCCGGCGTTTTTAACGGGCACGGCCACCGGCACGCCGTCGTGGGTGTGCCCGCCAAAAATGGCGTCGATGCCGCGCACGCGCGTGGCCATCTTCAGGTCCACGTCCATGCCGTTGTGGCTGAGTACCACCACCACCTTGGCGCCCTTGGCACGGGCTTCGTCGACCATCTTCTGCATGTTGTCGTCCTGGATGCCGAAGGCCCAGTCGGAGACCATGTAACGCGGGTTGGCGATGGGGGTGTAGGGGAAGGCCTGGCCCACGATGGCCACCTTGACGCCGTTCATGTCCTTCATGACGTAGGGCTTGAACACCGGGTCGCCGAAGTCGGTGGTCTTGACGTTCTGCGCCACAAAGTCCACCTTGCCGGCAAAGTCGCCGTCGATGATCTCCTTTACGCGCTTCATGCCGTACGTGAATTCCCAGTGGCCGGTCATCACGTCCACTGTCAGTGCCTTGCAGGCGTCCACCATGTCTTGAGCGTTGGTCCACAGGCTGGTGGCGCTGCCTTGCCAGGTGTCGCCACCGTCCATCAGCAGCGCGCCGGGGCGGCTGGCCTTCAGGCGCTTGACCAGTGTGGCAAGGTGCGCAAAACCGCCCACCTTGCCGTAGCGCTGCGCCGCGCGTTCAAAGTCCAGGTAGGTGTAGGCGTGCGCCAGTGGCGTGCCGGCCGGCACCCCCGCGGCCTTCAGCAGGTGTTCACCCACCAGGTGCGGGAGCTGCCCCTGCATGCTGTCCAGGCCCAGGTTGACGCTGGGCTCGCGGAAGTAGATGGGCAACAGCTGCGCGTGGCAGTCGGTCATGTGCAGCAGACTCACAAAGCCCGGGCCGGTGCCCAGTGGCGGCAGGTCGTACAGCCCTTGTTCGGCGGTGGCGGCGTCCGCTGTTTCGTAACGTGCTAGGCCCATGCCGGCCACGGAGGCTGCAGCCAGCACCTGCATGAATTCGCGTTTGCTCAGGCTCATGATCAGTGTGCGCTTATGTTTGAATGGAAAAAAAAGCCCGGGGGTACCGGGCTTGGTGAGCGTGCCGCTGCCGGCAGCGCCCCTTACTGGTTCACGGGTGAACCGGGGTCCAGCAGCAGTGCCATGACGTCGGCAATCTGCTGATCGTTCAGCAGTTTGGCGTGCCCGAAGCGGGGCATGTTGGAGCAGGCGTTGTAGGACTTGCTGTTGTAGATCTTGGCCCAGGTGTATTCAACGATGGGCTGCGAGGTGGCGGCCGTCACGTCACGCACGCCGCGGTTCTTGCCGTAGTTGTACAGGCTGGGGCCGATGGTGCCGTAGGAGATCTCTTCCTTGCTGATCTGGTGGCAGTTGTAGCAGCTGCCCCCGTTGGCGCTGGGGTCGGTGGTCTTTTCGCGCCAGGTCATGCCGCGGCCGTTCTGGGCCAGTTTTTCGCCCCGGCGCCAGTCACCGATGTACTGCCCGCCAGCGGGCCACTTGACGCTCGCCACGGCTTCAGCCATGACCCTCTTGGCCACGTCTTCGCTGGGGGCCTTGTCTGATGAACAAGCGGCTTGGCCCAGGTCTTGGTCCAGGCGGTCCAATTTGGCGATGCCTTCGCTGTGGAAGCTGGACTTCATCACGGCAGCGGTCTGCTGGTCGAGTTCAGCGGGCGAGGGCAGCGATGCGCAGCCGGCGATCGCCAAGGCCAGGACGGCTGCGCCGGTGTAGGCAAGTGTGGTTTTTTTCATGGGGTTGCTCCTTGCAGCGGTTCAGCGCTTCAGCGCCGGGGCAATGGACTCGGCACCTTTGGCGTTGACGCCCATGTAGGTACCCAGTGCAATGGTCACCTCCGAACCGAATCCGGGTTCGGGGAAGCGCTGCTGGCGATAACAGTCGTTCAGCCGCAGTTGCATGGTCCACATCTGACCGTTGCTGACGCGGTAGGCCGGCCAGGCCGCAAAGCCAATGCCGTCACCCGGGTTCTTGGACAGGTTGGGCAGGTCTTGCAGGCGGATGCGTTGCCCATCGGCGCCGTGGCACGAAGCGCAGGAAAAGTCCATCGGGCCACCGCGATAGTAAAAGGCGCGCTTGCCGATTTCATAGGCGCGCTGCTCTTGCATGTGCGCTTGTGGCAGGTTGAAGCGCATGCCGCGAGACGCTGCCGCCACATAGGTGGCCAGCGCAGTCACCGTCTTTTGTTCGCCCTTGCCAAAATCGGTTTCGGCAATCTTGGCGCCATCAAAACCCTGCAGTGTTTCCATGCAGGTCACCAGGCGTGTTTCCAGGTCTTGCACGCGGCCGGTGTCCTCAAAGAAGCGCGGCAACTGCACAAACGCACCTTTGACGACGCCCGCACCCAGACCCAGGTCGCAGCGTTCCAGCGACTGACCCTTGGGCCCGCGCTTGGTCTTCCAGAGCTCTTCGCCCTTGGCTTCGTACAACTCGGCGGGGTTGCCGTCTTCGAGCATCTTGCGGTATTCGGCGATGCCGTCGGCGGCGGTCTTGGCTTGCGCCTGCGCCGCGCCCGTGGGCAACATCGCGGCGGCAAACGCCAAGACGACGCTGGTGACTGCTAGGGTCTTCATGAGGGTTTGTCTCCTGACTTTTGGGGGTCTGGTTCTGCCGTGCGCAGCGGGCTGCGCACGGGGTACTCGCTCAAAACGCAGTGGCTGAAGGGCTCAGCTCACCGTGGCTTCGTCGGTGCGTTTTTCGCCCCGGTTGTCGGTCCAGCTGATGCTGACCTTGTCGCCCGCTTTGGCACCCTTGATGTTGAACTGCAAAAACGGGTTCTTGGCCACGGAGGGCCCCCATTCAGCACTCAGCACCTGTTTGCCGTTGAGGCTGGCGGTCACGTCCTGGATGAACCAGGCCGGGATGACCTTGCCGGACGAATCCTTGCGTTGGCCGGTTTCCATTTCGTGGCTCATCAACACACGCACGGTGGCTTTGTCACCTGCGGCCTGGGCACGAATGCGCATCGGGTCTGCCATGTCTATCTCCTATTGACTGTTGAACTGGAAGAGGGTGGGTTGACGGTGTTGACCGTCAGCCGCCACAGCCGCCCAGGGTGACCTTGATTTCCTTGCTGGCGTACAGCACCTTGCCGTCGGCCATCATGGCCACGGCAAAGACGTTGGACGACTGCCCCATCTTCACGCGGGTGTTGATGGCACTTTCAACGTCGCTGGTCAGGTCAAACGCCGCAGCCAGCATCGACGGGTTCTTTTCAACCAGCAGCAGCAGGCGCTTGACGCCAGGCAGGTTGGTCGAAGCACCCACCGGCACCACAGAGCCGTTTTCGGCAATGTCCGGGCCCGTGATGGTGACGTCGGCGCTGGCCGCAGGCGTGCTGCCACCCAGCGCCTGCATCAGGCTGGCCATGTTCTTGGCATCAAAGGCGGCCTTGTTCCATGCAGCCTGCGCGGTGGCAGGCAGCAAGCCGGCGGTACCCAGCATGGCAGCAAGCTGCGCGCTGGTGGTAAGCATTTCGCGACGGGTTTTCATCCACATCTCCTGAAAGGGTTGGGGGGACGGTTCAATGACTAAAACGGTTCAGAACCTGCTGGGTTTACCGTGCACCTTCTGCGAGCCATTTTGCAATGGCTTGCAGGTCATCCGGGGGCAGGGTTTGTGCGGGCATCGGGATGGGCCCCCAGACGCCGACACTACCCGAAACAATCTTCTGTTTCAGGTAATCGACCGCGTCAGCGCGGCTGGCGTACTTTTTGGCCACATCTCGCAAGGCGGGGCCGACCACCTTGGCATCCACAGCATGGCACGTCAGGCACAGGTGCTTGGTGGCGAGTTGCTTCGCGTCAGGTGCTGCAGTTACCGCTGGTGCAGCGGCCGTGCCCGCAGCCACTGCCGTCGTGGCGCCGCGCTGCGCGCCGACCAGGCGGTTCTGATCCTCCAGGTTGCCGTGGGCGTTGCGTGCAAAGTCGGGCAGGAACGAACGCAGCTTGGGTTCGTCACGACAGTTGTTCATGCAGGCTGTGGCCTTCACGTCAGGCTTGCCGCCGTTGCCCAAACCCAATGCGCCGGGCTTGCCCGGCCACATGCCGTGCTGCGTGGTCATGCCATTGCGGTTGGGCATCAAGGCCTGTGCCTGTGCCATGGTGGTGTCGGACAGGACAAAACTCTCCGGCACGACGTTGCTCAGGTTGAGCAGGAACGCCGTCACGGCGTACACCTCGTCGGGCTTCAGCGACTTGGGCGCGTTCCACGGCATCGCACGGTTGATGTAGTCCCACAGCGTGCTGACCGTGGCCACCTTCATCAAGGTGGTGCGGCCAGGGTACGCCGCGTCGGTCAGGCGGGCGACATGGCCGGTCTTGACGTCTTCGGCCGTGGTGCCGCCCACCAGAGGCGAGAAGACCTGATTGCTTTCGCCAAAGATGCCGTGGCATGAAGCACAGCGGGCTTCCCAGACGTCCTGCCCCTGGGCGACGCTGCCTTGCCCCTTGGGCAGGCCTTTGAAGTCGGGCCGTACGTCGATGTTCCAGGCCGCGATTTCCTTGGGCGTGGCGGCGCGGCCAATGCCGGGGTAGCCGGTCGCAGCGCTCTGCGCCACGGCGGCGCCGGCACTCAACAGGCTGGCGCCGGCCAAAGCCCAGGCCAAGCCCAGGCGGACCAGGCGACGTTCAGGTGAGCTGGACATTCTTCACCTCGCCGCTTTCCTGCACCAACCAGGTCTGGATGGAGTTGTTGTGGTAAATCGAACGTGTGCCGCGCACCGCGCGGGTCTGCTGGTAGGTGGGTTGCACATAACCGGTGCTGTCCATGGCGCGGCTTTGCAGCAGCGACGGTTTGCCGTCCCACGCCCAAGGCAGCGAAAAGCGGGTCAGGCACTTGTCCATCACCGGGCCCTGCAGTTGCGCCGTTTTCCAGTTGCGGCCGCCGTCGGCCGAAACGTCCACACGGGTGACCTTGCCACGCCCGCTCCAGGCCAGGCCTGTGACGGCGTAAAAGCCCTTGTCCAGCAACACCTGCCCGCCGCTGGGGCTGGTGATGACGCTCTTGCATTCCTGTGTGCTGGTGTACTGCCGGTGCTGGCCGCCGGGCATCAGGTCGATGTAGTGCACCGCCTCGTCCTTGGTGGCCCAGGGCTGGTCACCCACTTCGATGCGGCGCAGGTACTTGACCCAGCTGACACCTTGCACACCTGGCACCACCAGGCGCAGCGGGTAACCGTTTTCCGGGCGCAGCATCTCGCCGTTCTGGCCGTAGGCCACAAAAACTTCGCCGCTTTCCACCATGTCCATGGGAATGGTGCGGGTCATGCTGGAGCCGTCAGCACCTTCAGCCAGCACAAAGCGGCCGCGCTTGTAGTCCACGCCGGCCATGTCGAGCAGTGTCTTCAGCGGCACGCCGGTGAATTCGCTGCAGCTGAGCATGCCGTGGCTGTACTGGCAAGTGGGCACGGCCACGTTGCCCCATTCCATGCCGGTGTTGGCGCCGCACTCGATGAAGTGAAAACGGCTCACCGACGGCAGCCGCATCAATTCGTCCATGGTGAACACCAGCGGCTTGCTGACGATGCGGTTATCGCTGCCGTTGATCATCAGGCGGTGCTTGCTCGGGTCCACGTCCCACCAGCCCTGGTGGTGACGTTCAAAGTGCAGGCCGCTGGGCGTGACGATGCCAAACAGGCTTTGCAGTGGCGCAAACGACACCGAGGACTGCGTGGTCTGGGTCAGGCCCGGGCTGGTGCGGCGCTGCACATTGCGCTCGAAGCTGCTGGGCATGCCATAGCCGTCTGTGGCCACGCCCTTGCCCAGGCCGGTGCTGTGGGCGGGCAGATTCAGGATGTTGCTGTCGCCACCATCGGCGGGCACGGGGTTGGCTTGCGCCAGAGCCTGCTGACCGGCCAGGGCGCCACCACCGGCTGCCGCGGCTGCAAAGGCCTGGCGGATGAAGTCGCGCCGCCCCTGGCGCGCCTGGCCAAACACCGTGCGCACCCCGTCGGGGCTGATGAAGTTCTCTGGCGCCTTGAGCAGGCGGCCAGGTCGGTCGGTAGAGTCGGTCAACGGATCCTCGCTGGTTCCATTTGAAAATAAGCAACTACGAATATAACCAAGTTCAACCCGGTTGCGAGTCGGGGTATCTACGGGGTTTGGGGGAAGGCGATCGGGCGCCCGAAGTCGGCCTGCACGCGCCTGAAGCAGCGTCAATGGGCGGCAGCGCCGTGTCGCGAATCGACCGCGCTGGCGCAAAAGAAGGCGGTTGCGGCCTGTGCGCCGCAGGTTTCAAGCGATCAGGACTGTCCCACGATCGACGCCGTCGCCATCAGCTCTTCAAACAGTGCCAACGACACCTGCCCCGACACCGAAAAGGGGTCCAACGCCGGCTTTTCAGAGTATTTCAGCAGCAAGGCGGTGTTCAGGCGCGACATGTTCACCTGCCCCATGCTCCAGCCGGCAAAGCGGCGCTCGCCAATCTCTTCATAACAAAGGAGTTGCAGGTCGGTATGGCGCGGATCGGTGGCGATGCGGTTGTAAAGCTGGTTCACGGCCGCGCGGCCGCCTTCCAGCACCTGCAGAAAAATGCCCTCGCTGAAACACAGCACACCGGTTACGCCGGCGCTGGGGTTGTTGGCCTTGCTCTTGCGAACAATGGCCACCAGTGCTTCCTGGTTGACGTTGTCGGCGGCGCGGCTGGCATACAGAAGTCGGACAAGCATGGTGCGTTCTCGGTTCAATGCGGCACAAGGAAGGTGCGGGAATGCGGTTGGAATGGATTCAGCCGCTCAGCGCTGCTTGCGGGGCAGCAGGGCCAGAAATTCTCGGCGCAGATTGGCGTTTTTCAGGAAGGCGCCACGCATGACGCTGTTGACCATGGCGGACTCGTTGTCCTTCACGCCGCGCCAGTGCATGCAGAAGTGATCGGCCTCCATCACGATGGCCAGGCCGTCGGGTTTGACACGTTCCTGCAACTCGTTGGCCAGCATGGTGACGGCTTCTTCCTGAATCTGCGGCCTGCTCATGATCCAGTCGGCGATGCGGGCGTACTTCGACAGGCCGATGAGGTTGCTGTGCTCGTTGGGCAGCACGCCGATCCAGACCTTGCCGAAGATCGGGCACATGTGGTGGCTGCAGGCGCTGCGCACGGTGATGGGGCCTACGATCATCAGCTCGTTCAACCGCTCGGCGTTGGGGAACTCCGTCACCGCAGGCATGGGCACGTAACGGCCGCGAAACACCTCGTCAAAGTACATCTTGGCCACACGCTTGGCGGTGTCCTGGGTGTTGTGGTCGCTGTCCGTATCGATGACCAAGGCGCGCAGCACTTCTTGCAGCTTGGCCTGTACCTCGGCCTTGAGTTCATCGATTTCACCGTCGTGCACAAAGGCCGAGATGTTGTCGTTGGCGTGGAACCGTCGCTCGGCCTTGACCAGGCGATAACGCACCCGTTCGGATGCGGGCATGGCCGCCAGCTCTTCTTCGCTGCGGAAGATGGGCGTGGGTGTCAGGTCGGAAGAGGTGCCTTTGCTGCTCATGCTTCGCTTATCAAAAGGGGCGGACCGGTATTGTGAAGCGGCGGCGGCCAGGCGCAGGCAGGCGCCGACTAGACTGGGGACATGACAGGGGTCATTGACATCAGCAGCAACAGCAACAACAAAACC
>JAHECB010000435.1 GCA_024641925.1 Betaproteobacteria bacterium | reverse complement strand
GCCCTTGACGGACACGTTGTCGTGTTCAGCAATCACCAGTGCGGCCATGTCAGATCACCTTCGCTTCGTTTTTCAGCTTGTCCACCAGCGCGGCCACGTCGGGCACCTTGACACCGGCGCCGCGCTTCGGCGGCTCTTCAACCTTCAGCGTCTTGATGCGCGGCGTGACATCCACACCCAGGTCGGCGGGTCTGAAGACGTCCATCTGCTTTTTCTTGGCCTTCATGATGTTGGGCAGCGTCACGTAGCGCGGCTCGTTCAGGCGCAGGTCGGTGGTCACCACCGCGGGCAGCTTCACCTTCAGCGTTTCCAGGCCCCCGTCGACCTCACGGGTGACCGAGGCAAAGCCGTCGGACACTTCCACCTTGGACGCAAACGTGGCCTGCGGCAGGCCGGCCAGCGCCGCCAGCATCTGGCCGGTCTGATTGCAGTCGTCGTCGATGGCCTGCTTGCCCAGGATGATCAGGCCCGGTTGCTCTTTGTCCACCAGCGCCTTCAGCAACTTGGCCACGGCCAGGGGCTGCAGTTCGTCGGCGCATTCCACCAGAATGGCGCGGTCGGCACCGATGGCCATGGCCGTGCGCAAGGTTTCCTGGCACTGTGTAACTCCACAGGACACCGCGATGATTTCGGTCGCCACGCCCTTTTCGCGCAGCCGAACGGCTTCTTCGACGGCAATTTCGTCGAAGGGATTCATGCTCATCTTCACATTGGCGATGTCCACACCGGTGCCGTCGCTCTTGACCCGCACCTTGACGTTGTAGTCCACCACCCGTTTGACCGGAACCAGCACCTTCATCTGAGGACGCTCCTGCACAGAGTTGACGTTGACGAAACCCAACATTCTAGGGTGCTCATGCGATCGACCCGCCCTTGAGGGGCGAAAAATAGCACGATCGTTCTATTTTCGCCACGACCATTAAACAGGCTGGTCCAGCGGATGCCCGGCAGCCAACCGTCCACGCTCGACATTGATGCGCATCAGCAAGACCAGCCCGACCACAAAAAACAGCCCTGTACTCAAAATGGCGATGCGATGGTTGCCGTCAGTGACCCAGGTGACCAGCCCGTAGGTGATGGGCCCGACGATGGCCGACAGGCGCACGGCAAAGGTCCACAAACCAAAAAACTCGGCCACGCGTGTGGGCGGGGCGAACAAGGCGGCCAGCGCACGCCCTGCCGACTGGCTGCTGCCCATGCACAAGCCGGCGATGACGGCCGCCACCCAGAACAGCGGCGCGCTGGTGGCCATGACGGCCAGCACCGTCATCAGCACCCAACCCCACAGCGTCAGCCCCAGCGCGCGCCGGTGGCCGATACGGTCCTGCAGATAGCCAAACCCGAAGGCGCCGATGGCCGAGGCGATGTTGACCAGAAACACCAGCGCCATGGTCTGCGTCTGCTTGAAGCCCAGCACCTGCTCCGCATACACCGCGGCCAGCGCGATGATCACTGAAATGCCAGCCTGGTAGAACAAGGCACAAGCCAGCAGCCAGACAAAGTCTTCGTACCGCCGGGCCTCGTGCCAGGTCTGTTGCAAGCGCTCGATGGCCGGCGCCAGGCCCGTCTTGACATGAGGCTGCGGCTGCGCGCGTTCGCCCAGCAAGACAAAGGTCGCCAACGAAGCGACGGCATAAATCACCGCCGTGATCAGCATGCTGACCGGCACAAAGTGGCTGGCCGGCAAGCCCTGCCCCTGTGCCCACAGCACGTAGCCCAGGCTCAGACCCAGCGTCAGCATGCCGCCAAAGTAGCCGAAGCTCCAGCCCCAGCCCGACACACGGCCCATGGCATGTCGTTGCGCCAACTCGGGCAAGAACGATGCCGTGATCGATTCACCCCAGGCATAACAAAGGTTGGACACGATCACCGCCGCCACGGCCAAGGCCAGGTCGCCCGGCCCAACCTTGGCCAGCGCCGCCGTGGCCAGCACACAGCCCACCGTGGCCAGCACCAGCACACGCTTCTTGGCCGCATGGGCGTCGGCATAGGCGCCCAGCAACGGCATGGTCACCATCACCAGGGCGTTGGAAACTCCCAGCGCCAGCGTCCAGGCCAGCGTGCCCCAATCCGCACCTCGCGCCACCACGCCCACAAAGTAGGCATTGAACACCGCGGTCAACACCACGGTGGTGTATCCGGAGTTGGCGAAGTCGTACATCGCCCAACCAAAGACCTCGCGCTTCTTGACGCCAGGGTTCAGGGATTCTTGTGCAAACAGGGCCATGTTGATCTATGCGTGGTTGTGCTGGTCAGCGAAGGTTGAAAGTGGTTGGCAAAAACGCCGCGCCCCGGTCGGCAATCAGCAACGACGCTCAGCGCTTCACAAACCGCAGCGTCATGCGGTCGCTTTCGCCAATGGCGGCATACCGCGCACGGTCGACGTCCTTGTTTCGAAAGGTGGGCGGCAAAGCCCAAACACCACCCGCGTAGTCTGCCGTGTCCTTGGGGTTGGCATTGATCTCGGATGCCGCGTCCAGCACAAAGCCTGCACGTTCGGCCAAAACCACCACATACGACTGGTGGAGGTAACC
>JAHECB010000010.1 GCA_024641925.1 Betaproteobacteria bacterium | reverse complement strand
CGCGCCTGCCGGCCACGCTGACGGTGATGATCCCCATCCTGATCCTGGACGTGCTGCTGGCCCTGCCGATCGCGATGTGGGTGGCCTACCGCCGCGGCAGCCTGACCGACCGCGCCATCATGGTGGTGACCACCGTTGCACTCTCGATCAGTTTCCTGGTCTACGTGATCATCGGGCAGTACGTTTTCGGCTTCCAGCTGGGCTGGTTTCCAGTGCAGGGCTGGAGCGACAGCGTCTGGAACAACCTGATCACCTACGCCCCGCTGCCGGTGCTGCTGGCGGTGATGGTGGGCCTGGCGCCCCAAACCCGCCTGTACCGCACCTTCCTGCTGGACGAACTGGGCCAGGACTACGTGCGCACCGCGCGCGCCAAGGGCATGACCGAACGGGTGGTGCTGTTCCGCCACGTGCTGCGCAACGCCATGATCCCCATCCTGACCAACATCGGCCTGCAGCTGCCCGGCATCTTTGTGGGCAGCTTCCTGATCGAGGTGTTTTTCAGCATCCCCGGCATTGGCCGCGAGGTGCTGCTGGCCGTGAACCGCAGTGATTTCCCGGTCATCCAGGCGGTGACCATCTACCTGGCCGTTTTGACCATGTTCATCAACCTGCTGACCGACGTGGCCTACAAGTTCGCCGACCCCCGCGTGGTGCTGAAATGAATACAGCCGTGATCTCAGCCGACAGCGCTGGCGGCAGCGCGCTGCAAAAGAGCGAAGGTGTCTGGGCGGCCGCGTGGCGCCGCTTCAGGTCCGACCGCGTGGGCCTGGTGTCCTTGTGGGTGGTGGCGGGCTTCCTGCTGCTGATCGTCTTGTCGGCCACCGGCCTGGTGGCCAAGAACTGGCAGGACGAAGTGGGGGTACCCAACGCACCGCCCACCTTCCTGGGCCCGGCGCCGCCCGAGGCGCAAAGTGCCATCGAAGGCCCCAAAGGCCCCAACGTGGACCTGAGCGACATCGACCCGCTAGCGCCGCGCTACAAGGAGTGGGCCGAACGTGCCAAGGCGTTCCAGACCACCGAAACCGTGAAGGCTGACACCCTGCCCTTCGGCGGCGACCGCCTGGGCCGTGATGTGCTGCAAAAGGCCGTCAAGGGCACCGAGATCAGTGTGTTTGTGGGCGTGGCCGCTGCGCTGTGCGCCACCATTCTGGGCACGCTGCTGGGCGCCTTTGGCGGCTATTTCGGCGGCAAGGTGGGCGACCTGCTGGAGTGGGTCTACAACGTCTTTGAATCCATCCCCAACATCCTGCTGATCTTTGCCTTTGCAGCGGTGGCCGGGCGCGGGGTGCAAAGCGTGGTCATCATCCTGGCCCTGACCGGCTGGACCGGCATGTACCGCCAGGTGCGCGCCGAATTCATCAAACACCGCAGCCGCGAATACGTGCGCGCCGCCGAGGCCATCGGCGCCAGCAACGCCAGCCGCATGTTTCGGCACATCCTGCCCAACGTCAGCCACGTGATGCTGGTGCGGCTGGGTCTGCTGACCGTGGGCTTCATCAAGAGCGAGGTCATCCTGTCCTACCTGGGCCTGGGGGTGCGGGTAGACCAGGTGAGCTGGGGCACCATGCTGGCCGAGGCGCAGAGTGAGCTGATCCTGGGCCACTGGTGGCAACTGGTGGCCGCCACCCTGTTCATGGCGGTGTTCGTGACCGCGTTTTCACTGATGGCCGATGCGCTGCGCGATGCGCTGGACCCCAAACTGCGTGGATTGGAATAAGACCATGCTGCTGAGTATTCAAGACCTGAAAGTGTCCTTCCGCATGGGCCAGGGCGTGCTGGCCGAAGCCGTCAAGGGCGTCAGCTTCGACATCCCTGAAAACACCACCGTGGCGCTGGTGGGTGAATCGGGCTCGGGCAAAAGTGTCACCGCCATGAGCGTGCTGAACCTGCTGCCTGAAAACGCCGTGCGTGAAGGCCGCATCCTGTGGCAGGGCAAAAACCTGCTGCAGGCCAGCCTGGCGGACTTGCAGGCCATGCGCGGGCGCGAAATTGCCTGTGTGTTCCAGGACCCCATGAGTTCGCTGAACCCGGTGTTTGACGTGGGCCAGCAGCTGTGTGAACCGCTGATGAAACACCTGGGACTGTCCCGGTCCGCCGCGTTGAAGCGTGCCGAAGAACTGCTGCACGAAGTGGGCATTCCTGAACCCACACGCCGACTGAAGAGCTACCCTCACGAGATGTCCGGTGGCCAACAGCAGCGCGTGATGATTGCCATGGCGCTGGCTTGCGAACCCAAGCTCCTGATTGCCGACGAGCCCACCACGGCGCTGGACGTGACCATCCAGCGACAGATCCTGGAACTGCTGGGCAAGCTGAAGACCGAACACCGCATGAGTGTGCTGTTCATCAGCCACGACCTGGGCCTGGTGGGCGAAATTGCCGACCGCGTGGTGGTGATGCGCGGCGGCACCATCCGCGAACAAGGCCCGGCCGCCGACATCTTTGAACGACCACAGGACGCCTACACCAAGGCGCTGCTGGCCTGCCGGCCCAGCCTGGAGGGCAACCCGGCGCGTTTGATGGTCATCGACGACCACATCGCCGCTTCACAAGGCGGTGTCAGCAGCACGGCCGCGGCCGGCCTGGCCAAGACCAAGGACCCCAACGCGCCGGTGGTGCTGGAAGTGCGTGCGCTGGCCAAGAGCTTCTGGCTGAAAAAGGGCGTGTTCGGCCGGCGCGAATTCAAGGCCGTGCAGAACGTGAACTTCCAGCTGCGCAAGGGCCACACACTGGGCGTGGTGGGTGAATCGGGTTCCGGCAAGACCACCATGGGCCTGGCCCTGCTGCGCCTGCACGAACCCAACGGCGGGCCCGAGGCCGGCGAGGTGATGTTCGACGGCAAGAACCTGCTGAAGATCAGCGCCGCCGAGCGCCAGGTGATGCGCCGGCGCATCCAGATCGTGTTCCAGAACCCGTACGCCAGCCTGAACCCGCGCTTCACCATCGGCCAGACACTGCTGGAGCCCATGGTCATCCACGGCATCGGCAACAGCACGGCCGACCGCGAACAACGCGCCCGCGCACTGCTCGAAAAAGTGGGCCTCGACGGCCGCGCCTTCGGCAAGTACCCGCATGAATTCAGCGGCGGCCAGCGCCAGCGCGTGGCCATTGCGCGCTGCCTGACCCTGAACCCCGAGGTGCTGGTGCTGGACGAAGCCGTGTCGGCGCTGGACGTGTCGGTGCAGGCCCAGGTGCTGAACCTGCTGAAAGACTTGCAGGACGAATTTGGCCTGAGTTACGTCTTCATCAGCCACGATCTGGCGGTGGTGCGTTTCATCAGCGACGAGGTGCTGGTGATGAAAGACGGCGTGGTGGTGGAACAGGCCAGCGCCGCACAGATCCTGGCCGCACCGCGTGAGGACTACACCAAGCGGCTGCTGGCCGCGATTCCCAAGGGCTACAGCGCGGCAGCTTTGGCAACGCCCGTGCGCTGACAGTGCATGGTCGGGCCGCGACCGCAATGACGGTCGGCGGGGTCGTGGTCATCGACCGGTGGATCCAGTCTGATCAGGGCGCAAGCTGAGCCTGAACTGCGCACACTTTCCTCAATAGCACTGGCGCCATCAGCGTCACTGTTGCAAACTACGCCGTCGTTGACATCGCCGATCGGCGCGTAGGCTGCAGATGTTGGACAACGCCGCAAGCAGTATCGAACGCACCTTCCTCGTTACAGACGTCGTCGGCAGTACAGCCCTGCACCGCCAATTCCCGGGCGACATGCTGGGCGCGATGGATTTGCACGACCAACTGCTGCAGGCTGCCATCCGACGCCACCACGGCGACCCCTTCAAGAACACAGGAGACGGCCTCTATGCCGGCTTCGACCGGCCCCTGGACGCCGTGCGGGCCATCATCGATGCCACGCACAGCCTGCGTGCTACGGCCTGGGGGCCCACAGGGCGGCTGCTGATCCGCGCCGGCATCCACACGGGCCTGGCGCGCCCTCGCGGCAGCGACTGGTTCGGCCCCGCCATGCCCTTGGTGACGCGGCTGGGCAATGCGGCACATGCGGATCAGGTGCTGGTCTCGGCCGCTACCGCCGCCTTGCTGGCGCCCGAACTGCAAGCCGCTAAGCTGGCCTTGACCGACCTGGGTGAACACCATTTCAAGGGCATCGACCCGATCCGGGTGCTGCAACTCAACATGCCAGGCCTGCCGCAGGCCTTCCCGCCCATCGGTGGCAAACGCGAAACGGCCACCGGCAACCTGCCGGCCACGCTGAATGCTTTTTTTGGCCGGGAAGCCGAGATCGAAGCGCTGGTGGCCATGACCCATGAGTCGCGTGTGCTCACCTTGATCGGCCCTGGCGGCATCGGCAAGACAAGGCTGGCGGTTGAATTTGCGCGTTCACTGGAGTCATCATTTCCGGATGGCGCCTGGTTTGTCGACCTGTCAGCGCTGGAGCGCGGCGCGGATGTCTGGCCCGCCATCGCCGCCAGCCTGCTGATCGAACCCCAGCCCGGCATGCAACCCCGCGTGCAGGTGCTGGAACGGCTGCAAGGCGCAAGGGCCATCCTGCTGCTGGACAACTGCGAGCATGTACTCGACCCGATCGCCGATGCCGTGCCGGACCTGGGGCAGCTCTGCCCCACGCTGTTCATCATCAACACCAGTCGACGCACCTTGGGCGTGGATGGCGAGGCGCTTTTTGAGGTGTCGCCGCTGTGCGGTTTGGGTCGCAGGGGCACCGGTGCAGAGTCGCGCGCCGCCCCCGGCGAATCCGCCGCCGTGCGCCTGTTCGTGGCACGGGCGCGACTGGTGAACCACGGCTTCCACGCCACGGATGAAGAGCTGTCCACGATCGATCGCATCTGTGCCCACCTCGAACACCTGCCGCTGGCCATCGAGATCGCGGCCGGCCATCTGCGCCGGCTGACCGTGGCCGACATTGCCGCCGGCGTCACCAACCCGCTGGACCTGGGCACCAGCCGCTTGCAGCGTCGCGCAGGTCGCCAGCAGACGCTGCGCCAGACACTGGACTGGTCCTATGAGCTGCTGGATCCGGCCAGCCGCCGCATCCTGGAACGCCTGGCCGTGTTTTCGGGGCCTTTCCATGAAAAACAGGCGCTGGCCTTGTGCATGGTCGACGGGGCGGGCGACAAGGCGGCCGGCATCGGCAGCGCGTCAGCCGTGTTGGCGGGCATCGACGAATTGGTCGAATCGTCGCTGCTGTCTCGCGACCCGGGCTCGCCGCGGTTGTTCCGCATGCTGCAGACGGTGCAGGCGTTCGGGCGCGAAAAGCTGGCCCAGGCAGGGCAGCTGCAAACGGTGGAAAACCGCCATGGCCAGGTGTTTGCGGCCCGCTGCCGCGAGCTGGGCGCCCGGGTCGCCACCGATCAGGAGTCAAAGGCCGTCCAGGGCATCTTCGACGAACTTGCCAACCTGCGCGCAGCCTTTGAACGAGCCCTGACACGCGACCTGCCGCTGGCCGCCGACATCGCCGCAGCGCTTTTTCTGTTCAATTACGCCCAGCGCGGCGCCGAAACCGCCTTCTGGCCGCAGCGTGTGATGGCCCAGCCGGGTGCACACACCTTGCCGCAGCAAGCCATGCTGCTGGCAGCGGCGGCCGTGCATGCCTTCCATGCCGATGGCGACAGTCAGGCCGCCGAAAACTTCGTCGCCGCCGGTCTCCAGGCCGAAGCCGCGGGCTACGCGTCCAGCGCGGGCTGGCTCGAAGGCGTGGCCGGGCAGATCGCGCAGTGGTCCAAGGACACGGCCAAGTGCCTGAAGCACCTGCGGACTTCGGCGGCGCAGGCCCGCGCCGCCGGCAACACGGCTTGTGAGGTGACGTCGTTGTGCATGGCGTCTTATGTCACCGCGCGTGTCGGCGATGTGGCGGGCGCCGCGGCGCTCGCACAGGAGGTTTCCCAACTCGGGCAGCACGTCACCCAACCGACCCTGCTGGGCTACGTGCACTACGCGCGGGGTCGTGTGCTGAGCTTTGACAACCCGCAACAGGCCATTGCCGAGTACCAGATCTCGGTCGAATGGGCGTTGATGGCCGGCAATACGCTGGGCGCCCAGCGTGTCAAACACTTCATCGCCGAATTGCAGGCCGCTGCTGCGCCGCCGGCCGACGCGCTGGCCATCCACCTGCAGGCGCTGGGCGAGATTCCTACCCATGGCGCCACCTTCTACGCCTGGTCCACGCTCAAGGCGGCACTGCTGCCCTTGGCCCAGCTGGGCGCCGACGAGGCCGTCGTGACCCTGGCCGCTGCGCTGCGCGGTTCACCGGTGTCACCCGGGCGCAAGAACCAGCAACTGGTGGAGACCTGCAAGGCGCGCATGACGGCTGCCGGTTTCGAGCTGGCACTGGCCAACGGCGGCAGCTTCGGGCTGCCGGCAGCCCGCGCCTATCTGTCCGACATGGCTGGCGCGTTGCTGCGAACGGCAAGCCTCCGCGCCGCGTCGATACCCAAGGAGCCTGCATGAAGGGCACCGCCGCCAACCTTGAAGCCAACGCCGGCCCTGCTGCGGCCATCGCCAGCGCGGATGACGCCATCTCCCGTCAGCTGGTCGACGCCGTCATCGCCGACTTTCCCGACCACGCGCCCGGCACACGCCCGGTGCACACGCTGGGTGTGGGCGTGCAGGGGCATTTTGTGGCTTCAGACGTGGCGCGGCAGTTCTGCGTGGCCGAACACTTTCAGGGCCACCAGGTGCCGGCGACGGTGCGTTTTTCAAACGGCTCGGGCAGCCCGGTGCGGCGCGACGGCTGGTCCGACGTGCGCGGCATGGCCACCCGTTTCCACCTGAAGGACGATGCCGCCACCGACCTGATCGCCATGACCCTGGGCAGCTTTTTCAGCCCCACGGTGGCCGATTTCCTGGCCTTCTGCCAGGCCGCGAGGCAGACCCCCGTGACCGTGCCCAGCGCCTGGCAAAAGCTGCTGGGCATGCTGCAGCTGAAGCCGCCATCGCCCGACCCGCCACCGGGGCAGTTGATGAGCGGTGCCGCCGGTACCCTGGCCTATGCCAACGCCCACCGCAGTGCGCAGATGGCCGTATTTGATGCCGGCACCATCGGCGCACCCGTCAGTTATGCCCGCGCCAGCTTCCACGCCGTGCACACCTTCATGGTGCTGGGGGCCGATGGCTTGCGCCGCCCGGTGCGCTTCAGCTGGCAGCCCGTGGCCGGCGTGGCCACCACCAACCCCGCTGCGCCGCCAGTGGACGATTACTTGAACGCCGAACTGCAACAGCGCCTGCAGCAATGGCCGGCCGACATGGTGCTGATGATGGCCATTGGTGAACGCGGCGACGCGCTGGCCGACCCCACGCGCCCCTGGCCCGCCAAGCGCCAGCGCATCGTCATGGGCACACTCACCCTGGTGCAGGTGGCGCAAGACCAGCAGGCCGTGTGCGAAAAGATCAGCTTCAACCCTTGCCGCCTGCTGCCGGGCATCGAACTGTCTGACGACCCCATCCTGCGGGCCCGGCGCGGCGCCTACGAAACCTCGCGCCAGATGCGCGGCGGCACCGCCTGCCCCTTCAACCCGGAGGCCTGAAGTCCATGCCTGCTGCACCCCTGCGGTCCAAGTCCTGGCTCGACAAGCTGGTCGACAAGCTGCCCGATACACGCCTGTTCCAGTTCATCGCCGGGCATGTGCTGGTGCCCTTCTGGGCCTGGCGCACGCCTGTTGCGCCGCAGCCCGGCGGCCCGCCAGACGCGACGGCGGTGGGCGACAACGTGCAGCGCATGATGAACCTGGTGATGCCGTTGAAAGACAAGACGGCCGTGGGCCGCGCCAAGGCCGCGCTGGCCGTGGCGCAGAACACCGACGAGATTTACGCCGGCCTGGACAACGTGGGCACCGTGCACTTTGCGCGTTTTGTCATCGTCGGCAACAACCTGTGCATGTTTTCGGTCTACGACGGCGACTTCACCAACTACATCCGTGACTTCATCGCCACCATCGGCAGCGTGTTCGACGCCATCGTTGCGCTCATCGAAGACGGCGACCGTGTCATCCCGTCGGAGCGCAACGTCGAAGCCTTCATCGACTGGGTGCATGCGCACGACATGTACCAGGCGCCCGACCTGGCCACCAACCTGCTGGCGCAGCAAAACGCCGACCCCGCGCAAGACGATCTGCTGTTGTTGCCGCGGGCCTTGATCCTGCAGCTCAACGCCAACCCGAATGTGTCCCTGGGCAGTGGCTACCGCGCCTACCCGGGGTTTGCCGTGGGCCAGGTTCGCCGACGCCTGGGGGTGGGCTGGTGAGCGCCGCCGCCAACACCGGCGCACTGGACCGCGCCCAGCTGCAAGGCAACATCCTGCGCGGCTACCGCCACAAGCAGGTGCGCCATCTGGTGCTGGCCGTCGCCGAACGCGCCACCGCTTGCGCCTGGCTGGGGACCATCACCGGGGGTGACACGACGCTGGCGCCGCAAATCACCACCGAGGCCCCTTGGCTCGTCAAGCCGGACCATTGTTTCAACATCGGCATCACGGCCCAGGGACTTCGGGCGCTGGGTGTGTCGGCCGAGGTGATGGCCAGCTTCCCCGACGAATTCACCGACGGCATGGCGGCGCGCGCGCTGAAGCTGGGCGACTTCGGCAACAGCGCACCGTCACGTTGGTCGGCGCCTTTTGACGACCCCGCGCTGGTGCATGTGGTGGCCACCATCCATGCCGACGACAGTGCCCACCTGGACCGCGTGCAACAACGTGTGCAGGCGACCGGCAACGGCCAGGCCTGGCGCGTGCTGGGTGCACGAGACGGCGCCAACTTCAACGGCGACCAGGTGCATTTCGGCTACCGCGACAACATCTCGCAGCCGCGTTTTGTCGGCATCCACGACCCGGCTGACTACCCCGACGCCCAGCCCCTGGCGCCGCTGGGCACCGTGCTGCTGGGCCACAAGACAGCCTTTGAGGGCCTGTTCTGGCCCGTGCCCCAGCCCGCGGTGCTGGGCCACAACGGCAGTTTCAGCGCCTTTCGGGTCCTGGCCCAGGACGTGGCCGGTTTTGAAGCCTATCTGGACCATGCTGCCAGCGAACTGCTGGCGCATCCGCAAGGCCACGAACTGCTGGCCCCTGACAGCGCCTGGGTAGCACGCAGCGGCCTGACGCGTCACAACGCACTGCGCGAGGTGCTGGCGGCCAAGATGTGCGGGCGTTGGCGCAACGGGGTGCCGCTGGCCCTGTCGCCCGACGCGCCGGACACCATGGACCCCACACACCCGGTGCCCTTGGGCAACTTCGACTACCAAAACGACAACGACGGCGCGCGCTGCCCCTACGGCGCGCACATGCGGCGCTGCAACCCACGCGGCAGCACCATCGTGCAACGCATGGCCAACCACACCCGGCGGCTGGTGCGCCGGGGCATCCCTTACGGCCCGGCGTACGACCCCGCAAAACCCGACGACGGCATCGAGCGCGGTCTGCTGGGGCACTTCCTCAGCGCCAATCTGGCCGCGCAGTTTGAAGCCGTGCACTACGACTGGCTCAACCTGGGCCTGCAAGACCCGCGCATCACCGGCAGCAACGACCCGCTGCTGGGCGCCAACGACCCGGTCGACAGCTGGTTCGAGCTGCCCTTGCCCGCTGGCGGTGCGATCCGGTTGCGCGGTCTGCCGCGTTTTGTCAGCACCCGGGGCGGTGCTTACCTGTTCCTGCCCAGCTTGCCCGCCTTGCGCCACCTGGCGGCGGCTTGAAGAGACTGTCCCGCGTTTGACCGTCAACGGCGCACACCAGCAGCCTGCCTGATACGCTGTGCCCACCCACCAGGAGGAAACTCATGCAACCCTACCGAATCGCCGCCGCGCTCGGCCTGAGCCTGCTGCTGGCCGCCTGCAGCACCACGCCCACCCGCCCAGCCCACTGGGCCGCGCCCGAAGTGCTGGTGGCGCCATCGTCCTTCACGGGCGTGCACGGCCTGGCCGTAGACACGCAGGGCCGGTTGCTGGCCGGCTCGGTGGTGGGCACCAACATGTGGGTGGTCGACCGCAACAGCGGCGAGGCCAAGGTCTTCATCGCCGCGCCCGAAGGCCAGGCCGACGACATCGCCATCGGCCCCAAGGGCGAATTGGCCTGGACCTCGTACTTGCAAGGCATCGTGCGTTATCGGGAAAACGACAGCGCACCCATCCGTGTGCTGGCCAAGGACCTGCCGGGCATCAACTCGCTCGACTTCGACCGCAAGACGGGCCAGCTCTACGCCAGCCAGGTGTTCCTGGGCGATGCGATGTGGGAGATCGACGTGGCCGGCGTCAAGCCGCCGCGCCTGATCGCCAAGGACATGGGAGGCTTCAACGGCTTTGAAGTCGGGCCCGACAGCATGCTCTACGGGCCGCTGTGGTTCAAGGGCAGCGTGGCCAAGATGGACCCGGCCACCGGCGCCCTCACCGTCATCAACGCCGAATTCAAGACAGCGGCCGCCGCCAACCTGGACGGCAAGGGCAACCTGTGGGTGGTGGACACCCAGACCGGCGAGCTGAGCCGTGTTGAACTGGCCACCGGTCGCAAGCACGTGGTCAAGCAGTTGAGCAGTGCGCTGGACAACCTGGCCATTGCGCCGGACGGCACCATTTACGTGTCGAACATGGCCGACAACGCGGTGCAGGCCTTCAACCCCACCACGGGTGCGCTACGCACGCTCACCTCGGGCAAGCTGGCCGTCCCGGCAGGCCTGAAGCTGGACGGCAACAGCTTGTGAGTGGCCGACATCTTCGCTTTCCGCAAAGTGGATGTGGCCAGCGGCGCGGTGCGCGACATCAAACGCATGCAGGCTTCCGACATGGAGTACCCGTTTGCGGTGGGCCTGTCCACCCAGCAAATCCTGCTCACATCGTGGTTCACCGGCTCGGTGCAGGTGTTGGACCGAACCGACATGAAAACCGCCACGATGATCCATGGGCTGAAGGCGCCCATGGATGCGCAGTTCCTGCCCGACGGCAGCATCGCCATTGCCGAAATCGCCACCGGCACCATCACCCAGGCCAGCGGCGACGGCTTCAAGCAGCGCCGCACCATCGCCACCGGGCTGGCCGGGCCGGTGCAGATGGTGGTCGGCCAGGACGGCGCGCTGTACGTCACCGAGGCCGGCGGCAGGCTGCTCCGCGTCGACGTGGCCACCGGCACCAAGACGGTGGTGGCCGACCAGCTGGCGCTGCCCGAAGGACTGGCCTTCACGCCCTGGGGCAGCATTGTCGTGGCCGAGGCCGCGGCGCGCCGCCTGACCGAGATCGATCCAGCCAACGGCTCGCGCCGCACCGTGGCCGCCAACCTGCCCATCGGCCTGGAGGCCGGCCCCGGGCTGCCGCCACCCTATGTGGTGACCGGGGTGGCCGTGCACGCCGACGGCACCGTGTACTTCAGCGCCGACCGCAACAACGCGATCTACAAGATCCGACCGCAGCGCTGAAAGAAGGCCGATATTCAAGAAGACAAAAACATCAAGGTTCAGCCATGCATTCTGAAAAAAGCGGCTTGCGGAGTCGCGGAAGATGAGCGAATCGCGTGTGGGCGACGACATCACTTTCAACGGCTACACCCTCAGCGGCCCACGGCGCGAACTGCTGTTGGATGGGGCGCCGGTCAAGCTGGGCGCGCGCGCCTTTGACCTGCTGCTGGCGCTGATCGAGCATCGCAACCGCGCGGTGGCCAAAGACGAACTGCTGGACATCGTCTGGCCCGGCCTGGTGGTTGAAGAAAACAACCTGCAGGTGCAGATCAGCGCGCTGCGCAAGTTGCTTGGCCCGCAAGCGATCACGACGCTGCCTGGCCGCGGCTACCGCTTCACCGCGGACGTCGCTGAACCTGCCAGCGCAGCGCCTGAACTGGCTTCTGCGCAGATGGCCCAACCCCTGCCCGCCGAGCTGGCGCTGGCCTTGCCGGCCAAGCCCTCGGTGGCCGTACTGCCCTTCGACAACCTGGCCGATGACCCGGAACAGGCCTATTTCACCGACGGTGTGACCGAGGACACCATCACCGAGCTGTCGCGCTTCAGGTCCCTGTTTGTGGTCGCGCGCAACAGCAGCTTCAGCTACAAGGGTCAGGCCGTCGATGTGCGCACGGTGTCGCAGCAACTGGGTGTACGTTATGTCGTTCAGGGCAGCATCCGACGTGCGGGCCAGCGCATCCGGGTCTCGGCGCAACTGATCGATGCGCGCAGCGGCGGCCATGTCTGGGCTGAAAAATACGATCGTGCCCTGGAAGATGTTTTTGCGGTGCAGGCCGATCTGGCGCACGCCATCGTCACCGCCTTGGCGCCACAGATCGAATCGGTCGAGTTTGAAAGGGCACGCTCGGTGCGCCCCGCCAACCTGGCCGCCTACGAGCTGGCCATGCGGGCACGCGACGTGGGGCGGCGTGCCGACAAGGACGCGGGAGGCGTGACACACGATGACGCCCTGCGCCTGGCCGAGCAGGCCATCGCGATCGACCCCCAATGTTGCTCCGCCTGGGTGGCGCTGGCCTATCTGTGCTGGCGACAGATCTGGGCCGGGCGCGCCGACCCGGTTGAAGCGGTGCTTGAACGCGGTCTGGCTGCAGCCCGCACGGCCATCTCCATCGACGGCGCGGACCACAGTGCACACTTGTGGAAAGCCATGTTGCAGATCTATTCGGGGCAGCGCCAGATGGGCCTGGCCGACCTGCGCCGCGCCCACGCGCTCAACCCCAACGATGCACTGACATTAAGCCTGCTGGGACACTATGAAGCCGCTGCGGGGCAGGCGCAGACGGGCATCGAGCACGTGCGTGAAGCGCTTCGCCTCAGCCCCTGCGATTCGCTGCGCTGGTCGTTTCTGAATTCGCTGGCGTGGGCTCAGTTTGCGGCCGAAGACTATGCAGCGGCGATCGACACCGCGTTGTCCTCGATGGGCGAAGCGCCGGAGTTTTACCCGCCGCTGCTGTGCCTGGTGCTGAGCCGGATGGGCAAGGGGGACGAAGCCCTGGCGAAAAAAGACTTCAAACGGCTGATGGCCTTGGCCCCGGCGGCCGTTGCCGAGCGCATCGGCGGCAAGTGGCTCGATTCGGGCGACGAGCAAAGAGCCCGCAAGACCCTGCTGCTGCGCCGGGCCGCAGGGCAACGCTGAAGGTGTTGCTGTGCAGAACAGCAACTGGTTGCGCCAGCGCCTTGCCGAACCGCAAGGCCGTGTGCGCGTGGTCATCGACACCGACGCCGCCAACGAGATCGACGACCAGTTTGCCTTGGCCTGGGCGCTGTTGTCACCGCAGCAGCTGGAAGTGGTGGCGGTTTATGCGGCACCATTTTCGTTCAACCACCGGCGCGTTGAGATGATCCGGGCGCGGGCTGCACGGGCTGATCCCTCGCGCGCCTCAGCGGCCGATCTGGAACTGCTGCACCAGCACGCGGCGCGCCTGGACCATTTTGCGCAGCGGCAATGGCCGCTGGACACGGTGGACCTGGCGGTGTTCAACCCGCCCGACGTCGGCATGGAACGCAGCCACGACGAAATCCTGAAGGTCTACGACCTGCTGCAGATGCCCACACAAGGCCGCGTCTTTCGGGGCAGCCCGGGCTACCTGGCCGGCACCAGCGCGCCGATGGACAGCGAGGCGGTGCGCCATCTGATCCAAACGGCACGCGAGCACCCAGGCGACGACCCGCTGTACGTGGTGGCCATCGGCTGCGTCACCAACGTCGCCAGCGCGTTGCTGATGGCGCCCGACATCGTGCACAAGATCGTGGTGGTGTGGACCGCCGGCTACCCGTCGCACGCATCACACACCAACTTTGCGCTGAACCTGGAACAAGACCTGCTGGCGTCGCAGGTGCTGTTCAACAGCGGCGTGCCATTGGTGTACTTGCCGGGTTACCACGTGGGGGCGCAGCTGCGCTTGTCGCTGGCCGAAATGGAGCGCTACGTGCAGGGTCGCGGCGCCATCGGCCACTACCTGCACCACCTGTTCACGCACAACCCGCTGTGGGACTTTCTGGGCCTGGACGGATCGGGCGCCCATTCCTGGGTGATCTGGGACTTCATCAACTTCGCGTGGCTGATGAACCCGGCCTGGGTGCCCAGCGGGCTGGTCAACACACCCCTGCTGGGCGACGACCGGCGCTGGCACGCACAAGCGGGCCGGCCTTTGATGCGCGAGGCGCATGCGGTGGCGCGTGATGCCATCTTCAACGACTTTTTCAGCAAGCTGCGCACGGCGCCCGGCTGAATCGACGCAGCCCCCAGCGCGCAGGCCGACAGGGTTCCGGGTTCAGCTTCCCAGCAGGCGATGCAGCACGTCCAGCTCATCGACCACACGCTGCACGACAGGCCGGCTCAGGTAACAGTCCACCCGCTCGCGCACATGCGCCACCAGGTCTTGGGCGGTCAGCGCCTGCGACCAGTCTTCGCCGTCCACCGCCGTCTGTACCTGGCGCGGTGACAGCACCCGCCACTTGGCGCACCAGGTCACCGACCACAGCCACATGCCGGCGCGCAAGGGCACCAGCCACGACCGCTGGCTGCGGCCCAGGTTGCAGGCTGCCTCCCAGGCCAGGCAAGCCTGCGCCACCTGCTGCGGGTTCAGCTCGGCACTGCTGGCCACGTCCCAGGTGGTGGACGTGTACAGCGTGGCGTGGGCCAGGTCCAGCGGCGGGTGGCTGTAGCGGGCCTTTTCGAGATCCACCAGCACGGCCTGGCCATCGTTGCGCACCAGGAAGTTGCCCGGGTGGGCATCAAAAGCAATCAAACGGCGGGCCGGTCTTTCCGGCTGTTCAAGACAGGCCTGGAAACGCGCCAGGGCGCCGTCGATGAGCTGGCGCGTGGGTGCGTCCAGACCGGCACTGCCCAGATGAACGGCCTGGGCCTGGATTTCTTGCTGAAGGGCTTGCAGCGGGTCGGCCGCGTCCAGCAGCGGTTGGCGCTGGTCAGGCCCGGGCAGCGGCAGTGCGTGGAGGGCTGCCAGGGCTGCAACCATGGTGTGCAGGTCTTCGGGCAGGCGTATGGGCCTTCCCACAATCTCTTGCACCAGCAGACCGCCCCGCGGCAAACGGGCACCAGGTGCCAGCGTGCCCGCCAAGATCGGCACATGCCCGCTGGCGGCTGCACGCTGGAAACACGCCGCTTCGTAGGCCAGGTTCTCGGCTGCCGGCAAACCCATCTGGCTTTGTTTGGGCAAGCGGGCCAGCAGTCCACTGCCCTGCAGGCGCACGTGGTGGTGGGCCAGGCCCTTGTCCGTCAGCATCTGCAAAGGACACTCGGCAAACGGCGACCGCGTTTCACACAGCGCCCAACGCAGGCCTTGCAACAAGCCGTCGACGCCTGGGGCCGAAGCCGCGTCACTCATGCCGCACCCAGGTTGATGACCTGGCCACCCGCCGCCTGGGCATCGGCTTCATCGTGGGTGACCAGCAGCACCGGCAGCGCATGCTGGCGTGCGTGTTCAAAAACAAAGTTGCGGAAGTCGCTTCGCAGCTGCGCGTCCAGCTTGTTGAACGGTTCGTCCAGCAGCAGCACACGCGGCTGCGCCAGCAGGGTGCGCATCAGCGCCACCCGGGCCCGCTGGCCACCCGACAGTGTGGCCGGGTCGCGTCGCGCAAAACCGGGCAAGCCTGCCTCCAGCAGCGCCGCGTCGATGAGCTCGGCGCGCCGAGCACGGGGTCGAACAGAGGCCGGCAAAGCAAACGCCAGGTTGCCGCCCACGGACAGATGCGGGAACAGCAAGTCGTCCTGGAACAGGATGCCCACACCACGCCGCTCGGGCGCCAGCCCGGTCAGCTCGGTGTCGCCCACACGCACGCTGCCGCTGGCGTCGAACACCGGCTCCAGCGTGCCGGCCAGATAAGCCAACAGGGTGGACTTGCCGCAGCCGCTGGGGCCCATCAGCGTCAGGCAGTCGCCGGCGACCACGGTGGCGTTGAGGCCCGTGATCAGATGTCGCCCGGCGAGGGTGATGTGCAGATCGCGCAAATGCAGTGCTTGACCGGCGGTGTTCATGCCAGGCCTTTGCGGTTGACAAACAGCAGCCGGGGCAACGCGGCGGCCAGCGCATACGCGATGAAAGGCAGCGCTGCCTGCAGCATGGCCCACACGGCGGTCACGCGGCGGTCGGCGCCCGACGACAGCGTCACCGCTTCGGTGGTGAGCGTGGCCACACGGCCGCTGCCCGCAAACAGTGTGGGCAGGTACTGGCCCACGCTGACGGCAAAGGCCACGGCGCAGGCAATCAGCGTGGGTTTCAACAGAATGGGCAGCTTGATGCGCCAGAACACGCGCCAAGGCGACGCGCCCAGGCTCGCAGCCGTGCGCGCGTAGCGCACGTCAAAGGCGCGCCACGGCTCCGCCAGGGACAGGAACAGGTAAGGCAGCACAAATATCAGGTGGGTCCAGATCACGGCACCGATCTGGCCGTCCAGGCTGACCCGCACCAGCAGCACCTGGGCACCAAACAAGAAGGCCACCTGAGGCACCAGCAAAGGCAGGTACAGCAGCCACAGGCTGCGCTGGCCCACCGATGACGCCGCAGCGCCAGACCGTTGGTGCAGCGACTCGTTTTCCAGGCAGGCCACGACCAGCGCCAGTGCCACCAAAGTAGACGCCAACCCGATGACCCAGGTGTTGGTGGCCGGCCCGACCAGGCTGACGCCCTGCTGTTGCCAATGGGCCAGCGTCCAGGCCGCCGGCAGCGCGTCAGGGTAGCGCCAATGCTGCGTCAGCGACCACAGCAGCAGGACGACCAGCACCGCCATTGTGGCGGCCAGCAACACCGCGCAGGTGGCTGCGGCGGCCAGCGCCAGGTCGCTGGTCACACGGCTGCGCCGGCCGCTTTCGGCCCACCAACGGCCCAGCCGCGCCACAACACGTTCCAGCCCATGCCACAGCGCGATGGCGCCGGCCACCAAGCCCAGCAGCAGCATGGCGGCTGCCGCCGCCGGCGGGTACCACTGCACGTCGGGCGCGCTGAACCAGCGCACGGCCAGCACAGCCAGCGTGGGCGGGTTGCCGGGACCCAGGATCATGGCCACGTCCACCACCGACAGCGAAAACGCCAGCACCGCATACACCGGCAGCCGGATTTGCGGATAGACCTGGGGCAGCACCACCTGCACATAGGCCTGCGCCGGCCGGTACCCCAGCGCTCGCGCCGCAGCCATGTGGGCGGGGGCGGCGACCTGATTGAGGGCACCCAGCGTCATCAGCATCAGGTAGGGCACCTCTTTCAGCAACAGGCAGGCCACCAGGGCCAGCCCGGCGGGGTGGCCCACGGTGCTGACATCTGGCGGCAAGCTCCAGCCGGTCAGGCCCGGCGATACCAGGCGCACCAGCCAACCCGAGGGTGCAATCAGAAACGCAAAACCGATTGCCAGTGCCGAGTGCGGTGTGGCCAGCACCGGCGCCATCCAGGCGCCCAGACGCCGGGCCCAGCGTTGATGCGCCACCGCGGCAGCCAGCCCCAGGGCCAGCAGCACGGACAAGACCGTGCTCAGCAGCCCGGTGAACAGTGTCAGTTGCAGACTGGACACAAAGCCCGGGTAGGCCAGCAGCGTCTGCCAGGCCTGCAAGCCCCAACCCTGTGCGCCAATGGCCGGCATGTGGCCCAACGCCGGCAGCAAGGTGCCCAGCAGGCCGGCACCGATGGGCAGCATGAAAGCCACTACCGTCAGCGGCGGCGCCCAGCGCAGCAGCCGGCGGCTCACGGGCTGATGCGGCGTTGCCAGTCGGCGGTCACACGGGTCATCCAGCTGGCGTGGGGCTCCAGTTGCGGCTGCCCCAGGTCGGCGGCACTGGGCAAGGCCGCGCTGGGGGTCAGGCGATCGAACAGCGCGCGCTGCGCCGCCGACAGCTTGGCCATGTCCAGCACGTTCAGGCTGCCGATTTCCTGGATATCCTGCGCCCGGGCCTGCGTGGCCGGTTCCAGCAGAAAATTGGCCAGCACCATGGCGCCTTCCTTGTGGGCAGCGTTGTACGGAATGGCGACAAAACTGGTGTTGCCGATGCTGCCGCGTCGCAGCGTGAAGGTTCTGACGGTGGTTGGCAACAAGCCCGCAGCGGCCGACACGGCGGCTTCGGCGGGGTTGAACGACAGCGTGATGTCGATCTCGCCGTCGTTCAGCAACTGCCGCTGCGCCGAGCCGTTTTCCGGAAACTGGCGGCCGCTGCGCCACAGCAGGGGCCGCAGCTGTTCGTACCAGGCCCACAGCGGTGCAGAAACCTGGGCGTAACTGTCGTCGGTGGCCGGCTGCTGCATCATGGCGGCGTCCGGGGCCAGGTCGTAGATCATCTGCTTCAGGAAGGTGGCGCCCAAAAAGTTGCTGGCGTTCGGGTGCGTCAGACGGCCGGGATGTTGGCGCGCCCAGGCCAGCAGGTCGGCGGCCGAACGCGGCACCTGCGCCGGGTTGCGCAGGCGGGCGCTGTCGTACACAAACACGATCTGGGCCAGCCGCCAGGGCACCGCGTAGCCGTCCACAGGGGTGGTGAAGTCGATGATGTTGGAACGCTTGCTGGTGGTGTCGACCAAGCGGAAATTGGGCAGCGTCGGCGTCACCGGCCCGTAAAGCAAACCCTGCGTTTTCAGTGTCAGGAAGTTCGGGCCATTGATCCAGATCAGGTCCACCGTCCCATTGGCATCACGGCCGGCAGCCTTTTCGGCGATGACCCGGGTGACCGCCTCGGCGGTGTCTTTCAGGCGCACATGCTGCACTTGCACGCCGTAACGTGTTTTCAGCTCGCTGCCCGCCCAAGCGATGAAGTTGTTGGTTTTCTGGTCGCCGGCCCAGGCGTTGAAATAAACCGTCTGGCCACGCGCCCTGGCCAGGACCTCGGACCAAGGCACGGTGGGCTGCGCCAGGGCCGCGCCAGCCGGAAAAAGCGTCAGCAACAACAGACTGCGCCGCGTGACAGAGAAGGGTGTGAACATGGGTCGGTGCGGTCGCTGGTCAATACGGTAGGAGCGAGGGGAAAACCCGCGCAGGGCGCCTTGATCGAATGGGTCGGTCGACGCCAGACGCAGGCTCCTTACAGGATGCCCGCGCGAAATTGTCGATGGCGTCTATGGGGTGCCTACATGCTATGACATTGCCTGACAGGCATCGGCGGCTTGGGCAACGGGCATCGCTGAACAAGGCACACTGCAGCATTGATCAGCTCTTTCGCTGCACCCAGGCACCCCATGCAGGCCAAGCCTTCCCACCCGCTGCCCGAAACGCCCTCAGCCCCCAAACCCAGCGACACCGCCAGTGCAGCAGAACGCACGCTGCGCTTGCTGTCGCTGCTGGCTGACGAAAGCCGCGCGCTGACGCTGGCCGACCTGTCGCAGCGGCTGGCCCTGCCCAAAGCCACCACACACCGTTTGTGCATGCAGTTGCTGGACACCGGCTTTCTGGTACGCGACGTGGAAGAGCGCAGTTTTGCCGTGGGCCCGGCCCTGCGCAGCCTGGCGCTGGCCACGCTGAACCACGGCACGGTGCGCGGGCTGCGCCATGAGGTGCTGGCAGCGCTGGTGGCGCAGGTGGGCGAAACCTGCAACTTCACCACCCTGGACGGTGCCAGCGTGCTGTACCTGGACCGTGTGGAAGCACCCTGGCCCTGGCGGCTGACGCTGGACGTGGGCACGCATGTGCCGCTGCACTGCACCGCCAGCGGCAAGCTGCTGCTGGCGCATCTGGATGCACCGCGCCGCAACAAGCTGCTGGCCGAGGTGCCGCTGGCCCGGCTGACGCCCAACACGCTGACCACGCAGAGCGCGCTGCGCAGCGAATGCGAAGCCATCGCCGCCTGCGGGCACGCACTGGACCGCGAGGAGTTCATCCCCGGCCTGATAGCGCTGGCGGTGCCCGTGCGCGACGCCACCGGTGCCGTGCGCGCTGCCGTGGCTGTGCACGCGCCGGTGGCGCGCATGTCGGCCGACGACGCCATCGCGCGACTGCCGGCGCTGCAGGCCGCGGCGCGGCGGATGGGTGAATTGCTCTGACGCTGCGTGGAGCGGTTCAGCCCGGCCTGACAAACCCCGCGTCGGCCCAGCGTTGGGCGCTGGCGTTGTTGAGCTTGAAACCGGCTGACACCTTGACCTGAGCGACCTGTTCGCCGTCGGCATCCAGCGCGGTCAGCATCGCATAAGGCTCGTACTCGTCGGGCACGATGTCCAGCGTGATCTTGACGTCGCCGTCGGCCGTGCTGATATCCACCGACTTGTGCAAGGTGGCCTGCAGGTGCTGTTCGTGCCGGCGCACCACCTCATGCGCGGTTTTCACGAGGGTATTGAATGCATTCGTGTCCAGCGGCTTGGGATTTTTCTTGTCGCGGCCCATGGTCCACGGGCCGATCAGCGCGGGCTCGGACTGGCCGTCGGGTGTCATGGACACGGCCCAGCCTTCGTCGTCGTCGTTTTTGATGACCACCGCGGTCCAGCCGTTGTCGCGCCAGTGGCGGGGTTCGTGGATGGGGGCGTCGTCGTCGGGTTGCAAGGTTTCATCGTTCATGTGCCGATGCTACGTTGCTGGCGTGCGCCGCCAACCGTTGCTGCCGGACAGGGCTGTTTCGGGGGATGATCCACGTCCATGAACACGCTCAACTTCGAAGTGCGCGGCGAATTCGTCACGCTGGACCACCTGCTCAAACTCACCGGACTGGCACCCAGCGGCGGCGCCGCCAAGATGCTGGTGGCGCAAGGGGTGGTGCAGGTGGACGGCCAGGTGGAACTGCGCAAGACCTGCAAGCTGCGGCCCGGCGCGATGGTGGTGTTGGGTGACACGCAGGTCACCGTGGTGGCCGGCCCGGCGGCCTGATCAAGGCCAAAGATGCCGCTGAGCTGCAGGCCGCCAAGCGGTTGACAGCGCAGGCCCGCATCACAAGAACGCCCATCGTCGTGGCCGGTGGTGCCAGGCCCTTGGGGTATCGTCCTGCGACCTTGCAGGAGACCTCACCATGCCCTTCGATTTCAATGGTCGCCGCGTCGTCGTGGCCGGTGGCAGCCGCGGTATCGGCCGGGCCATCGCGTTGAACTTTGCCGCCGCCGGCGCCGATGTGTCGATCTGTGCCCGGGGCGTGTCGGCGCTGGAGGCCGCCCGCACCGAGATCGCTGCCCACGGCCACAGGGCGCACGCCGCACCCTGCGACCTGGCTGATGCCGCTTCGGTGTCGGCTTATGTCGAAGCCGCCGCTCAGGCCCTGGGCGGCATCGACGTGCTGGTCAACAACGCCTCGGGCTTTGGCATGGGGGATGACGAGGCCGGCTGGGCGGCCGGGTTGTCGGTGGACGTGATGGCCATGGTGCGCGCCTCGCATGCCGCGCTGCCCTGGCTGCTGGCGTCCGGCGCCGGCGCGTCGGTGCTGCACATCTCGTCGATCTCGGCCTACCGGCCCTCGGTGCGCTCGCCGGCCTATGCGGCGGTGAAGGCCGCGATGAACAGCTACACGGGCAGCCAGGCCGCGATGCTGTGCCGCCAGGGTATCCGCGTGAACGCCATCGCACCCGGCTCGATCGAGTTCCCCGGCGGCGTCTGGGACCAGCGCAGGCAGGCCGGTGACGCGCTGTATGAGCGCACGCTCAAGAGCATTCCGTTTGGCCGCATGGGCACGCCCGACGAGATCGCCGAGGTGGCGCTGTTCCTGGCCTCGCAGCACGCGCGCTGGATGACCGGGCAGGTGCTGACGGTGGACGGCGGGCAGTTGCTCGGCGCGTAACGGGCACGCCCAGCACGACAGCGGCCGGCTTGAGCTCGCATTGCAGGTCGCTGGATTGCGCAAACCCGCGGTGTCGTAGCTCCTGGACGTCTCCTTCTGGAACTTGACGACCAGCGCCAGGCACTCGGTTTCTTTTGTTTCGGCGCCGCCGCCGCAATGGACGTTGGCGATGTTGTTGGCGTCACCCGAACCGTTGTAGATCGCCCTTTGCGGCCATGGGCACAGCGGGCGGCTGCGCGTGACGACCCCGGCGGTCGTGTTCGTCGACGGGATGCTCTGCGGCGCGTTGCCGTTTTCGACCCCGTCGACCATCACGTTGAACAGGTACTGCGGCTGCGGCCCGACACTGCCGTGGCGGCCATCTGGTCGACGCGGCGCGGGTCGCGGCGCCCCAGGCGTGCATCAGCCGCCCAGGAACCCTGCCTGTATCGGACACCGGGCGGACACGCGCATCAGGCCTGGGCGCGGATGGGAATGCGCCGCTGCGCCGCTGCGCTGAGCTTGAGCTCGCCACTTTCACTGCGCGCCCGCAACTGCCCGCAGCCGCCGTCCACGTCCTGTCCGGCCGAATGCCGCAGCTTGGTCAGGATGCCGCGGCGGTGCAGCAAGCGGGCCATTTCAGCCGCGCGTTCCCAGCTGGGGCGTTGCCAGGGCAGGCCGGGCACGGCGTTGTAGGGGATCAGGTTCATCAGCGCGTACTTGCCGTGCAGCAGCGACACGATGCCGTCGATCTCGTCGTCGCCGTCGTTCACGCCCTGCATCAGCGTCCATTGGTACTGGATGGGGTAAGCGGTGGCGCGGGCGTAGGCCTCGCCGGCGTCCACCAGTTCGGCGGGTGTCAGGCGCGCGGCACGCGGCAGCAGTTCTTCGCGCAAAGCCGGCTTGGTGGTGTGCAGGCTCAGTGCCAGCGCCGGGCGCACCTGGCCTTCTTTCAAGGCCATCAGGCGGTCAAAAGCACGCGGGTCGCCCACGGTGCTGAAGACCAGGTTCTTGTGGCCGATGTTGCCCAATGTGCCCATCAGCTCGATGGCTTGCAGCACGGCGTCCAGGTTGTGCGCGGGTTCGCCCATGCCCATGAACACCACCTTCTTCACCGGTCGCAGCGAACGTGCCAGCGCCAGTTGCGCCACGATCTCGGCACTGCCCAGCTGGCGCAGCAAGCCGCCCTGTCCGGTCATGCAAAAGCCGCAACCCACCGCACAACCCACCTGCGTGCTGACACACAGGCCGGGGATGCGTTCGGGCGTGAGCAGCACACTTTCCACGGTCTGGCCGTCGGCCAGTTGCACCAGCAGGCGTTCAGAGCCGTCTTGCGCCGGGTGGCGTGACTGCAGTGTCGCCAGCCTCGCCAGCGCAGCCTGCCACACGGGCAGGCCATCGCGCACCGCCTGGGGCAGGAAGTGTTCGGGCTGCCGCCGACGCGGCCCGTGCGGCAAGGCCTGCACCCACAGGCGCAGCAGATGCGCCACATGGCGCGGCCCGGCGCCTTGGGCTTGCAGGTGGGCGACGAGTTCGGTGATCTGGTTCACGGCGGTGGATTGGACCATGAGCGGCTGCGGCAAGGCCGGGCGGCCGCGCCAAGCCGGCACCGCCGGCGATGCCGTGCGGGTTCGCCAGCCTGCGACTCACCAGTTGTGGCGATGTGCAAATCCCGCCTTGGCCGTAACTTGCGCGGGCCTGAATATCCGGGAGCACCGCTGGAGCTTTTCCATGACATCCCCCGCCGTCTTGCACCGTCTGCAGTACCTGAGCGCACTGGTCGCTGGTGCGGCCCTGACCACCGGCTGCAGTGACGGCGGTTCGTCCAGCACGCCGCCACCACCACCGCCGCCGGCCGCGTCGCTGACCTTGCAAGGCACGGCCGCCACCGGTGCGGCCATCGCGGGCGCAGCGGTCACCGCCAAATGCAACGGCGGCACCGGCAGCGCCACCACAGCGGCCAACGGCAGCTACTCGATCGCGCTGACCGCCGGCGTCTTGCCCTGCGCGCTGAAGGTCGCGGCCAGCAGCGGCGACCTCTATTCGGCCGTTGCAGGCAGCGGCGCCACCGCCACCGCCAACCTGACCCCCATCACCCAACTGATCGTCGCCAGCCTGGCCGGCAAGGACCCGGCCGACTACTTCACCGGTTTCGCCGCGCCCGACATCACGGCGCTGACCTCAACCGCACTGGACAGCGCGCAGGGCAAGATCGTCGCGGTGCTGAAGAGCAACGGCGTCGATGCCTCGGCGCTCGGCAACCTGGTGACCGGCAACCTGACAGCGGCCAGTGGCAGCACGGCGGGCAACGCCTACGACCAGTTGCTGGATGCACTGAAAGTGAAACTCAGCAGCGCCAGCGTGACCTTGCCGCAACTGACGGCCACCGTGTTGCAGACCACCCCCACGGCCGCGCCCAGCGGCACGGCGTCTGTCGCGGCTGACGTGGCGCTGCAAGCCCAGGCGACTACCTGCGCCGCCTTGCGCAGCGGCACCTACCGCTTGGTGGTACCGACGGTGGGCGCCGACGGCAGCTTTGGCGCGGAGTCGACGGAGAAGCTGACCATCAACGCCACCGTGCCCGCGATCACCGTCGCGGCCGGCGAGACCATCACGTTGTCGCCGCTGGCCGGCAGCCCTTGCCGCTTCAGCACCTCAGGCGGCGGCGACATCGTGGTATCGGGATCCGGCGTCTTCGCCATGCGAACGGGCGACGGCTACTTCGGCGTCGGCTTCCCCGAGCAGGCCTTCGCGCTGGCCGATCTGGCGGGCGACTGGAATTTCCTCGGCTACGACCGCAGCACCCAAACCGACCCGCTGGCGCCCCAGTCGTTGACCGTCACCATCAGCAGTGCCGGCGTGGTGGCCTTCACCAGCCTGTGCGAGAACGCCAAGACCTGCTCGACCACCGGCCTGCCGAGCCCGCCGCTGACGATCAACGCTACGGGCGGTTTCGACATCAACTTCAGCGCCACCGAGAAGTCACGCCTGTTCGCCTTCCGCGCCGGCGGCGGCGAGATGATGCTGGTGGGCGTGGGCCAGGACGGCACCTGGTCGTTCGGCACCCGTCGGCGCACCAACCCACAGCCTACCGTCGGCGCGACCAACCTGTCCTGGAGCGTCAACGCCGGCAACGCCCTCGCCGGCTCCATCTACACCCAGATTGGGCAGCCCACCACGGAAAGCAGCAACACCATCACGGGGGTGGACACGGTCAACGACGCCTACACCCGGAACAACGTCACCAACTTCAACAGCGTTCCGGTCATCACACGGCCCGAGACGATCTTCAACAACGCCGTGGCAGGCACGGCGCGCCAGGGCTACCGCTGGCGTCGCCCGGACACGGGCGTGACCAACAGCGCAGGTGCAACCGTCAACGTGTCCGAGTTCGTCGCGCTGCCACTGCGCGGCATCGGCATCAATGCCGTTGCGCTGCCCAACCCAAACCCGGCCGCAAGCCAGTTCGTGTTGTCCGTGGCGAAGCCCTGAAAGCCAGGATCGAGCAGACCTGCCATGGTCAGCCCCGGGCCAACGGCAGGCGCAGTGTCATCGTGGTGCCCGGGCTGCCGTGGAACTGGATGTCGGCGCCCAGGGCCTGGGCCCGCCAGCGCATGTTGCGCAAGCCGTTGCCGGGCGTGCCAACCGGCGACTGGTCGGGCCTGTCGATGCCGATACCGTCGTCGCGCAGCCGCACTTCGATGGCGCCATCATGCACTCGCGCACTCAGTTCGGCGCGCTGCGCCCGGGCGTGCCGTGCGATGTTGGTCGCGCCTTCAAGCAGCAGGCGGCGCAGGTGCTGCACCCGGGCCGGCGAGAAATCCTCGGGGGCGGGCAGCTCGTCGACCGACCAGTCCAGGCTGACGCCGACCAGCGCCAGGCGGCGTTCAAGCTGCGGACGCAGCTCCCCCAGCATGGTGGCCAGGTTGCCGTCGAAAGACGCCATCGCGTCCACCACGTCGCGCAGATCGTCGATGGCCAGGCGCACCTCGGACTGCATCACGTTCGCAGCGTCGCCCTGACGCCCGGCCGCGACAAGAGTCCGGACAAGCGTGCGCCCAGTACGTCGTGCATGTCGCGCATCACACGCTGGCGTTCCTGCGCCATGGCGAGGTCGAGTTCGACCCGGGAGCGCAACCGGTTGACCTGGTCCAGCTCGGCCGCCTGCGCCGCCAGGGCCAGGCGCAGGGTCTCGTTGGCCTGCTGCTGGGCGTGCCGCGCCAGCAGCAGGCGGCGCGCGACCAATGCGGCCAGCGCCAGGCTGTAGCCTGCCCACACCAGGCGCGACCAGGTAGGGTGCATGTAGATCGAACCTGGCGACTCCAGCACGTCGAGCGCACCGGCCACGGTGGCCATCAGCACGAAGCAGGCAAAGATCCAGCGCCAGTAGTGCCGTTCCCGGAACGCCCGCCAGCCGACATACACGGCCAGCAGCACGTAACACAGCGTGGCGAGCGCGATCCAGCCGATCCACAGCGCGCGCCACTGCCCGATGGCCAACTGCGAAATGGCGAAGGCGACGGCCACGCCAGCACCCCCTTGCGGCCAGGGCAAGGGCATCTCGATGAAGAACATGTCGGCCAGACGCGCCGCCCAGGCCAGCTCGGCAACCGCATAACTCAGGAACATCGGCTCGCGCTGCACGCGCCAGACCGCCAGGCTCATCAACCCCAGGGTCAGCGCCATCCACATCATCGCCGCGCTGAGCTGGACGCGCCAGAACCGTTCGAGCTCGAACCGGTCTTCGAGCTCGTCATGCACGCCCAGCGTCACCGGTCCGAGCTGGGCAGCGCGGCCGCCGGTGGCCTCGACCGTGATCTGCAGCACATTGTCGTCGCGGCGCAGCAGCGCTGCCGGCAGCGCGATCAGGTAGGGCCGCTTGACTGTGTCGTGCCGTCGGGTGCCAGGATGACCGACGGCGTAGAAGCGACCGCCGTTCAGGGACGCCGAGAATGCGTTGCCGACACGGGGCAGGTACACCGCGGGCAAGTCGTTCACTGCATTCCCGCTACCGGCTACTGCCGCCGCCGCGAAATGAATCGTGAAGCGTACCTGCCCGTTCCTGTCGGCGTGGCCCAGGTCCCAGTGGTAAGGCAACGCAACCGGCTCGTCGACGCAAGGCGCGGCATCCGCAGGCTGCACACAGGCGGAGGCGCTGACGATGTGCATTTGAGCCTGCGCCCCGGTGGCCAGGCCCGCGCAGGCCAGCATCAATGCACCTTTGGCCCAGGCGCGCCAACGCTCGGGTGCGCGGCTTGTCCGCGCCCATGACACCCTCCAAAAGGCCTATCCGGCTCGCCTCGAAGACGGCTTCGCTTCTGGATTTGACACTGAGCTTGGCATAAATGTTCTTGATGTGACTGTGCACGGTGTGGACCGACACGCCATTGAGCTTGGCAATCTCCGCATACTTGAAACCGCGCGCGATCAGGTTGAGCACGGTCTTCTCGGTCGGCGTGAGCGTGAACTCGACAAAGGTCGGCATCGGCGCCGGGCCAGGACCGGTCGCGGGTCGCACATGGTGCAGCAACTGGCGCGCGATCGAGGGCGTCATCGGTGCGCCACCGTCGCGCAACTGGCGGATGGGTTGCACGATTTCGTCGCTCAGGCTGTCTTTGAGCAGGTAGCCGCTGGCACCGGCCTTGATGCATTGCAGGACGTTGGCCGCGTCGCCGAAGATCGTCAGCACCATGATGTCGGTGCCCGGGTGGCGTTGAGCGCAATAGGTGATGACGGCCAGCCCGGGCAGATCGGGCAGCCCCAGGTCGACCAGCAAGACGTCGGGCGCGCGTGATGCCAAAAACGCCAACGCCTGGCGCCCGTCGGCAAACGAACCCATGAGTTCAATGTCGTCTTCGCGGGCCAGCGCCTGGCGCACGCGTTCGCGAATCGCCGCGTCGTCGTCGACCAGGGCTACCGTCAGGGGCATCGAGGTTCTTGCGTTGTAGGGATCGTCCGGCACAGCGCAAGTGTGTACCTGCCGATGGCCGGTGAATCTCACCATTTGTGGCGATGGAGTCGCTGACGCGAAGGTCCAGGATGAAGCCGCCGGGCAACCCTCGACCGGCCATCATCACTGGCACATGATCAAGAACCCCTTACAAACTTTCGTGCGCCGGTCTGGCATCGTTGCCTGGACCGCCGGCTCGATGGCGGCCTGCGGCTTCGCGGACTTTGACAGCTGTCCGCCGCAGCCCAGATTGAACAGTTCGGGGGCCGATGGCGCTGCCGACTTCGGTGCGGTGCCCGTGGGAACATCGAAGCAGCTCTCTGTGTATCTCGCCAACGGGGTGATCGGTTTGGAAACCTATGAGGCGCTCGACGACATCTCCATCACGGTCGACGGACCAGAGCTGTCGTTCGAGAGCCGTTGCCCCAACGGCAACCTGCCGCAGGCCGGCGTTTGCGCCATCGTCCTGACCTGGGCGCCGTCGACGGCTTACGTGCTGCACGGAGTCGTGCACGTGCTCAGCAATGCACCAACCTCGCCCACCACGCTCGCCGTCAAGGGCGTCGCGGCGCCGTGACGGCACACGTTCGCAGCTGGGGCGCTTTCAGGGCGGGCCCGGCACACTGCAGCAGGACATCAAGACCACTTGGTGCCGCAGCGCTGCAGCGGCGTCACGATGGCGTCGATCTTGTCGTCGCTGTCGTCCACGCCACTCATCTTCGCCTGCGGGTACTGGTTCACGGCGCCGGATTGGACCACGCGTTGGCGCCGTGCGGGCCACGCCGAAGGCCCATCAGCAGAACATTGGCCCGTCGGCGCCGACCCGCGGTGCCGTGCGGTCGTCAGTTGCCGGGTTGCAACACGCGCACCAGTTCCAGCTTGCTGCCGACCTGCAGCTTCTTGAACACGGCCCCCAGATGGTTGTTGACCGTGGAGGCCGACAGGCCCAGCTGAAGGGCAATTTCGGGCCCCGTGCTGCCGCTGGCGTAAAGCTCGGCAATGTCGCGCTGGCGCGCACTCAGCCGGTCCTGCGCCCCTCGCAGGCGCACGGCCAGCAACACCGTGTTGTTGTGCGCTGCGATGCGAACGGCGATGCGTCGGCCCACGTAGGTCTGGTCACCATCGGCCTGCATCAACGGCAACAAGACTTCGGGCAGGGAACTGCCTTGCCAGTGTGGCCATTCCAGCCGCAGCAGCACCTGACATCGATCGTCCACATGCTGCAGCACGCCGGCCGTGTCACTCACGGCGTGGCTGCGCTCTGTCGCGGGTGCGTGGCCATGCGTTGAAGCATTCGACAGCCGGCTTTCGCGAACCGTCTCCGTCAGGTGCGGCATCAGAAATTGCAGCACACGCTGGTCGGTGTCGTCGAAGGGCGGGCTGCCGCGGTAACGCCACAGGCACAGGTAGGCGCGCTGCTGAGACAAGGGCTCCAACTGCGCAATGCCCAGCGCAGCGGTGACGCCCAGCGCACGCAGCACGCAGGGGTCGGCGCCGTCAGCGGCGGGCTCGGTGGCCGCCTGTTCGGTCAGATCCAAGGCCACGGCTGTCTGTGGTGCGGCCCGAACGGCCGCCAACACCGGATCGGCCCCGGCGCCGTAGGTCAGGTAGTCGGCCCACAGGCGGTCCGCTACGCGGTAGGGGTGCAAGGCAAAGGGCTGCAGCGTGGCCGGATTTTCCGAGCCCCACACCGCGGCATCAAAGGGCAGCAGATCGGCCAGCAGCTCGCAGGCCCGGTCCTGGAAGTCGGCTGCAGGCCAGGCCGGGCTGTCGCGGTGCAGCGTCAGGACCAGGGCGCTCAGGGCAGCCGAGCGGCGGTCATCGGTCAGCATGTGCTGCTCCTGTACAGGCGAACGGTGCTGAATGGATATTGGCAGGCGGGTTGCTGCGTGTCGTGAAGGCGGCACTGGATACGCATTTCATGCCCCGTTGTCGGCGCATCGACAACAATCTTGAACGGCGAGCATTCCCTTTTTTGGGCCTTGGTGCATCAGTTGGCCCACGGCACGCTGTGTTGGTAACCGTGTGTAGCGCAATGGTGACCATACGTGCCATGCAACTCATGCCGGAAGGCGCAGGCGCTGCAGATGCAGGCCTTCACGCTGCTGGGCCGCGCGCCACAACAGGTCGGCGCGGCGCTGGACCGCTGCATCCAGCTGTTTGAATCGCTGCCCAGCGAATGGGACGCCGCCTTGGCCACGGGCATCAAGGGCATGGCGCTGGCCTGGCAACCGGGCAGCGAGGCGCAGGCACTGGACACCCTGATGGCATCACGCGCGCGTTTCAGACCCTGGCCGATGCCTGGTGCCTGACCCCGGTGACCCATCATCTGACCATGGTCCACGCGCGGCTGGGGCAGTTGGACAGCGCGCGGCACTGTGCCGATGAAACCTTCAGCACGGCCAGCAGCGTCGGCTACGGCTTCATAGTGGCCCGCGCCAAGCACATGCTGGCCCGCATTTCACTGGCCGAGGGCGATGTCGACCAGGCCTGTGAATGGACGCGGCGCAGCATCGCCACCAGCTGGCAACTGGGCCACCGCCGCGACGCTCTGCTGCATTGCCGCTGGCCGGGTTTTCTGCTGCTGCAAAGCCAGCCCGATGCGCGGGCCTTGCCGTTGTTTGCCGAGGGCGCCGACGAACTGGACAATCAGGTCATGCTGGCGGCCACCGTGATGACGCTGCAGGAACGCAGCGACTGGGAGCACGCGCTGGCCGAACTGCGAAGCCACCTGGCCGGGCCGGTGTGGGCGGCGGCCTGGCGGCTGGCTGCGGCGTCGCCACCCGAGCAGACCCTGCGCGACTTTGGCGTGCTGTAGGCGGCTGGCAGCTTCGGCGACCATGCCTGGCCGCCCCGGCCCTGCTGGGGCTGGGCTTGTGGGTGCTGCACCGGCCCCTGCCGCCGCCATGTCTCCGTTATTCTTCGGCGTCCCGGACCTGAAACTCCCCGCCCTGCCGGCACCAACATGACCGAGCGACGAAGTCCATGAAAAACAGTCCACGGGTACTGGTCGTGGGTGCCAGCGGTGCGCTGGGGCGGCCCACCATCCACGCGCTGCTCGAGCGCGGTGTTGCCGTGCGCGGCCTGTGCCGCCACCCGCAGGCCGCAGCCGACCTGCGTGCCGCCGGCGCCGAGATCGTGGCCGGCGACCTCACCGACCGCGCCTCGATCGAACGCGCACTGACCGGCGTGACGCAGGTACTGGCCGCAGCGCACAGCCTGCTCGGCCGCGGGCGCTGGCGCTCGGAAGCGGTTGATGACACCGGACACCGCACACTCATCGATGCCGCGCGCGCCGCTGGCGTACATCGTTTTGTCTACACCTCGGCGTTGTTGGCGTCACCCGACCAGCCGACCGACTTCTTTCGCACCAAACACGCCATCGAGCAGGTGGTGGCCACCAGCGGCATGGCCTTCGCCATCCTGCGACCGACCGCCTTCATGGAACACCATGTACACAACTTCAACGGGCTGAATGTGTTGCGCAAGGGTCAGGCAAAGCTGGTTGGCCCTGGCACCAAACGACGCAACTTCGTTGCCGCTGCGGACGTTGCGCAGTTTGCCGTGCACGCACTCCTGGACGACCCGCTGCCCTTCTCGCAACTGGACATCGGCGGCCCCGACAATGCCACCAATGCCGAAGTGGCCGCGCTCTACGCTCGCCTGGCGCGCAGACCCCTGAAGGTGTCGCACCTGCCCGCAGGCGTGGCGCGCATGGTGTCGGGGTTGGCCCGGCCATTTCACCCCGGTGTGGCGCGGCTGATGCACCTGCTGAGCTTGCCCGACGACGCTTTTGACGAAACCTTCAGCGGCGCCGCAGAACTCGAGCGCCGATTCGGTATTCGCCTGACACGGCTGGAGGCCTTTGTTGATGCGCAGGTGCGCGCGCACAGCCAGGCGCCCGGTCCTCGCCAGGGCTAGCCAAATGTCAGGAACAGCCGGCTGTAGGGTGCCTTGAGCTGGCCCACGGCAGCGCGGACCGCCGCCTCGTCCTGGCGCTCGACGGCAGCACGCAATCCGGCCACCGAGGCCAGAACCGCGTCCACCAAAGGCTTGAAGCCGGGTTGTGCCACCACGTCGGCCGGCGCCTCGGTGCTCAGGCGCTGCGCCAGGAAGTTCAGTACCGCAGCCTGGCCCGTCATGGTATGCATGCCGCCCGGCTGACCCAGTTTCTTGGCGTCTTCCAGCAGCACCTGCTCCATCACCGCGTGGTAGGCGTTCATGTGGTCGCTGTAGACGATGACGCCATTGCGTCGGCGCAACTCCGCCATCAGGTCACGTGCCTCTTCCAGCGTTTCGTGCGCCTGGGGCAGCTGGTGCGCGGCCACTTGGGCGGCAGCGTTGGTGTACACCGTGTCCACCTGCGCAAGCGTCGTGCCGAACTGGCTGTCGCGGTCGTAGGGCGCCGGCGTTTGGGTGCCGTAGCGGTCGCCGACCGCTTTCCAGGCAGCACGCGCCGCCACCATGGCCGCTTCGGATTCGGGCTGTGCTTTGCTGTTGGTTCTGAACAGCGCCTCGCGGTACGGGGCGTAGGCGGCCTTCAAGGCGTCGGTGACGGCGTCTGCGGCGCGCGCCGGCGTGGCGGCAACCGCCAAGGCCAGGACGGCCGCGAGCGACCATGAGGTGAAGGCCGGATGGCGATGGGTGGCGTGCATGTCGAAGCCTGTTTTATATACGGTAGTGGGTATACTGACGGCAGGCCATGTAGTCGCACTTGATGCACATCAAGGCCAGGCACCGCGGCCGCATGTTCGGCCTGGCCCGGCCCGAACCCAAGGAAGCGGCGGACCTGAATCAGGCTTTGAGGGCGCTCGGAATCAGGCCCCGCAGCGCACGCGCCAATTCGGCCGCTTGCCAGATGGTGATGCCTTGCTGCTTGGCGTAGGCGGCGGCACCCTCGCTGAGCGCACCCAGGCTGACGTACAGCGCATCCGGCGCATCGCTCTTTTCGCGTTCGGCCTGCAGCAGTCGCAACGGCTCCAGACCGGTGCGGGCCGTTTTCCAGCGTCGGGCACTGACCAGCATGCGCCGGCCGCTGCGTTCAAGTTCAAAGTCCGCCACACCGGACCGCCGCTGCAGCACATGGCCATCGCGCTGAAAGGCCTGTTCCAGCAGATGAGCAAACTGTGGCCACGGCATGGCGGCAACGGCCTGCAGCGTCCGGCTCACCTGGGCCGGGCTGGGTTGGCCGCGCTGCTTCCAGGCGGCCATGGCCGCGATCACCACAAAGGGCAGGTTGGACACCACACCCACCGCCTTGTAGGCCTGCGGCAGCAGCACCCAGGCCAACAGCGCCAGCGTGGCGGCGATCAACAGGCTGATCCACCAGGGCGAGCGCAGCAGCACCGCGAACAGGGACTTCTGCGACATCTTCAACTTCAAGCCGGAGCTCCTTGGGCGTTCGGGTATCAGGGCTTGCAGTCTAGGGGCGTCGGCGCGTCAGGTGCGCCACAGCCTTGGCGCGGTGGGTTCCAGGCCCCAGGCCAATGTACGCCACTCAGCCCACACGGCTTGCAGCAGCGTCATGGCCGGTTCCACGCGGGGCGCCAGCACACGCAGCACCACCAGTCGCGGATCGGGCGCCGTGCAGCCCGCGCTGGTCGCCAGCGCTGACGCCCCCGCCACTTCCCGGGCCTGGTCCTTCAAGCTCTGCGCCAGCGCCGGCGCCAGGACAGACCCCGACGCAAACCACAAGGTGCCCACGGCCCGGTGGCCGGCCAGGCCCAAGGGACTGTTCAGCAACAGATCATCGGTCGCGTCAATCTGCGCACGCTCCAGCCAGACGCCGGGCCAGTGCAGGCGTTGCTCGAAGCGGCCACTGTCGAAAGCGGCTTTGCTGGCCGGCAGACCCAGGGCCAGCAGGTCCCAGCCCATCATCGCAGCACCCGGCGCCAGTTCAAACTGCACCTGGCTGACCGCGGCACACCCGGGGTGCGCAATGGTCTCCATGGGCAGCCATTCCAGACGGCTGCCGGCGGCCAGCTTCAAGCGCACGGTCTGCCGTGCCTGCAGGCCGTCGCTGCGGTAGTAGCGTGTGGCGCCCGGTGTGGTGATGAGCGCGTGGGTGCCGCTGTCCAGGTCTGCCTGCAGCACCAGTTCGTCGCCACCCACCAGCCCACCGGGCGGGTGGACCAGCACGTGGTGGCAGATGGCCGGGCCTTCGGGGTATAGGCTTTGCAGCACCCGCAGCGGGCCGGTATGGCGGTCCTGCGCCACGGTGCGGCCCTGCTGCGCCCGGTAGCGCAAGGACAGTTCACCCAACCAGCCCTTGGGCACCACCGTCACTGCCCTGCCCGCCGCTCGACCAGCTCGCGCAGCGGTGTCGGCATCCAGCGCCGCAAGACATTGCCCAGCGCATCTTCGTGGCGTTGCCACCCGATGCCCGCCGCCACCACCCCCAGACCGATGGCCGACAAGGCAACCGGAAACAGCAGGCTGTCCTTGAACACGTCATGCGACAGGTAGCCCAGGTAGCCGGCCACTCCCAGCGCACCAAACACCGCCAGCACGCGACGCGACAGCATTGCGCCCTTGGCGATCAGCGCCAGGTTGATGCACAGGTAGACCAACTTGGACCACGCGCTGTCCGAGTGCAAGCTGCTCAGCCCGCCCCAGAAGGCCAGCACGCCAAACAGGTACAGCCAGAAGGCAAAGTCCCGGCTGCTTTTTGAGCGCACGTCCACCCAGAAGGCCAGCCCGAGCATCAACAGACCAAAGCCGACCGACACCCACTTGCGCGCATCGGAAAATACCTCAACGTGATCGGTGCCCAGCACAAAAGGCGTGAAGTCCATGCTCAGGTACCACAGCGTCACGGCGATCGGCATCACCAGAAAGGGCAGCCGATAGCGCCACAGCGCCACGGCACCGGCTGCCAGCGTGGCCAGCTCCATCAGCAGCCAGCGCCAGTCGATGAAACGGTGGTAATCGCGGTAGCTGCCGTCTTGCGGCCCGTCGTCGGGCCACAGGCCCAGGGCGTTTTGGGCGCCGTAGACCGCCAAGGGCACCAGCACCACCGCCAGCGTCGCGGTGATGCCCGCCGGAATGGCCAGTTGCCGCTTGCGCAGCAGCACCTCGGTCAAGCCCACCAGCACCGCGCCATAAGCCAGCGCGATCAGCATCAGGCCGGTGCCGCCAAACTGCTCCCAGCCCAGCGTCATGAACAAGCTCATGGCGCCGATGGCGATCAGCCCGCCCAGGTAGTACAGGATGTGCGCCGGCTTGAAGCTGGGTGTGGCTTGTTGCTGCTGCTGCCAAAACGCCCACAGTGCCTGGCCCTGCTCTGCCGACAGCAGGCCTTGCTTGACAGCGTCGTCCAGGTTGGCGCGGGTGATGTGCATGGGCGTTTTGCTCGGGAAACCGTTGACGGCATTCTGCGGCAGCGCCGCAGCGCCGCACGCTGGCGAGTGCGCAGTGCCGGGTCAGCGCTGGTCGGGTCGTGTCAGGCTGAAATGGCGCTGAGCCCGGTCGGCATCGGCGTCGGGCTGGGTGGGCACGTTGTGCAACGTCTGGATATAGCCGGGCGGCAGGCCATGTTCCTGGGCGCCGGACAGCACCAGCGCGTGGTACCAGTCATAGGGTACGACGGCGGGGTCGCGCCGAAGTGCCACATACAGCCAGGCTTGCAAGGGCCCGGTGGGCATGTGAACCGTCACCAACTGCTCCTGGTAGCCGACACCCAGTGATTCGGCCGCGTCGAGCACCGGCTTGTCGACGTGCTGAATGCGGTAGACCACGCCGTACACCTGCGCCGTGTCATGGGCCGACGGCACCACGTCGCACTTGCCCGAGCCGTCGGTGGAGGCCATGTGCCAGCGCAGCTCATGGCCCTTGAGCGCACCCACGCCAAGGGCCGTTGCCGACGGTGTGCGGGCCAGCAGGCGCCGCGACAGCAGGTTGGAACCGTAGGCGAAGTACAGGAAGTCGGTGGGCGTTGTGGGGGTCATGGAAACTTCATGCAGATTGGGACGTGTGAGTGGGTCAAGCCGCCGCGCATTTCCTGACCGTTTCCCAGGTGCGGGTGGTGACGTCACGGCCAAAGGAACGTTCGATCAGGGTCATGAAAACGGGGCCCTTGGGATGGGGCAGGTAGGCGGTGAAGACCTCGCGGCCGTGTTGGCACAGCACCGCGGCGTCGTCGGCCAAAAAGGGCAGTGGCATCTTCGGCGTCATGACATCACGCATGAAAGTCACCACGCGCTTGGCCTGCGGGGGCGCCCCGCTTGCCGCGTAGGGGTCACTCTGCAGCAGATGCGTCAGACGGTCAACCGGCCGCACGATGGTGCAAAAACTGCGCCCCAGCCCTTGCTGCATCGCCGCTTCAGCCGCGTTTTCGATGGCGGATTCGGTCTTCGACGGGCTGTCGAAGACCACGTTGCCGCTGGACAGCACGGTCTTCACCTTGCTGAAGCCGGCGGCCTCAAAGCAGCGTTTCAGGTCGGGCATCCTGGCGTTTTGCGGGCTGACGCCGCGAAGAAAGGCCACGTAGCGGGGCATGGGCTGGGTCCGGGTTGGCGTTTGATGCCGCGGCGCGGGTGGCTGCTGACAGGCCCGTCAGCGGCCGCGCGCTCAGGCGCTGGGCTGTCCTTCCAGCAACAAGCCGCGCTGTTCAATGAAGTTCACCACCTCGGCCAGCCCGGTCTGGGTTTTCAGGTTGGTCATCACGTAGGCCTTGCCGCGCCGCATGCGCTGGGTGTCGGCCTCCATCACGGCCAGGTCGGCGCCCACGTAAGGCGCCAGGTCGGTCTTGTTGATGACAAACAGATCGCTCTTGGTGATGCCGGGGCCGCCCTTGCGCGGGATCTTTTCGCCGCCGGCCACGTCGATGACGTAGATGGTCAGGTCGCTCAGCTCGGGGCTGAAGGTGGCGGCCAGGTTGTCGCCACCCGATTCGATGAACACGATGTCGGCATCGGGAAAGCGCTGCAGCATCTGGTCCACCGCCACCAGGTTGATGGACGCGTCTTCGCGGATGGCCGTGTGCGGGCAGCCGCCCGTTTCAACCCCCACGATGCGTTCGGGTTCCAGCGCACCGGCTTCGGTGAGCAGGCGCTGGTCTTCCTTGGTGTAGATGTCGTTGGT
>JAHECB010000198.1 GCA_024641925.1 Betaproteobacteria bacterium | reverse complement strand
CCGCCGACGTGCCCACGCTGGCGGTGGTGAACTTCCTGGTCACGCATGACGGTGTGTCTGACGAAACCGCTTACCAGATGACCAAGCAGCTGTTCGAAAATCTGGACACCATGGTGGCGGCCCACAAGGCGGCGTCGGCCATTTCGCTGAACAAGGCGCTGGACGGCATGCCGCTGCCGCTGCACCCTGGTGCGGCGCGGTACTACAAGGAAAAGGGTCTGATCAAGTAAGCGGCGTGTTCTGACACCTGCGAACTGAAGACCTGAACTTGAGCACGCGCGAGACCACCGCTGCAGACGGCGGCGACGATCTGTTGCAGCAACACGAACCCCTGGCCGGCGGTTTTCCGGCGGGCCTGCAGGGGCGTGTGCTGTTTGGCATCGCGCTGCTTTTTTCCACGTTCCAGATTGCCACTGCGGCACACATCATCGACCTGCCCAGCCAGGTTGTGCGCGCGGTGCACGTGGGGTTCTTGCTGACACTGGTATTTCCGCTGATGGCCGTTGCGCGGCGTGACGGGGCGTACTGGCAGTGGCTGTCCTGGGGCGGCAGCGCGCTGGCCGTTGCTGGCGCGGCCTACCAGTGGGTGGAGTACGGCGCGTTGCTGGTGCGTGCAGGCGACCCGACACCGGTGGACATCGCCGTGGGCGTGCTGCTGCTGGCCCTGTTGTTCCTGGCCACCTGGCGTGCCATGGGCGCTGCGCTGCCCATCATTTCCGGCTTCTTTCTGCTCTATTGCCTGTTTGGCCAGTATCTGCCCGCGCCGCTGAATCACCGCGGCTACGACTTTGCACAGGTCATCGACCACATGGCCTTCGGCACCGAGGGGGTGTACGGCATCCCGACCTATGTGTCGTCGAGCTACATCTTCCTGTTCATCCTGTTTGGCGCCTTTCTGGAAAAGGCCGGCATGATCAAGCTGTTCACCGACGTGGCCATGGGCTTGTTCGGCAGCCGGGTGGGTGGCCCGGCCAAGGTGTCGGTGGTGTCGTCCGGGCTGATGGGCATGATTTCCGGCTCCGGTGTGGCCAACGTGGTCACCACGGGCCAGTTCACCATTCCGCTGATGAAGCGTTTTGGCTACAGCGCAGCCTTTGCCGGCGGCGTCGAGGCCACGGCGTCCATGGGCGGCCAGATCATGCCGCCGGTGATGGGCGCTGTGGCCTTCATCATGGCCGAGACGCTGGACGTGCCCTACGCCACCGTCGTCAAGGCCGCCGTCGTGCCGGCCATCCTGTACTTCCTGTCGGCTTTCTGGATGGTGCACCTGGAAGCCGGCCGCGCCGGGCTGGCCGGCCTGCCGCGGGAGGAACTGCCGTCGCCCCTGCGCGCTTTGCGTGAACGCTGGTACCTGCTGCTGCCCTTGATGGTGCTGGTGGTGCTGCTGTTTTCCGGCTACACGCCGCTGTTTGCCGGCACGGTGGGCCTGGCACTCACGGTGATGCTGATCCTGGGCGGCTCGGTGGCCCTGGGGCTGCCGTCCACGGTGCTGCGGGTGATCTTCTGGGTCGGGCTGGGCTTGGTGGCGGCCAGCTTCCAGCAGTTCGGCATGCCCGCACTCAGCGCTGCCATCGTGGCGCTGGTCATCGTCTGCGCTTTCATGAAAGGCGGCCGCGAGACCCTGGTGCTGTGCCGCGACAGCCTGGCCGAAGGCGCCAAGACGGCACTGCCGGTGGGCATTGCCTGCGCCATCGTGGGCATCGTGGTGGGCACCATGACACTCACGGGTGCGGCCAACACCTTTGGGCAGTTCATCGTCTCGGTGGGCGAAAAGAGCATGTTCCTGTCGCTGGCGCTGACCATGATCACCTGCCTGATCCTGGGCATGGGCATCCCCACCATTCCCAACTACATCATCACCTCGTCCATCGCCGGCCCGGCGCTGCTGACCCTGGGCGTGCCGCTGCTGGTGACGCACATGTTCGTGTTTTATTTCGGCATCCTGGCCGACCTGACGCCCCCCGTGGCACTGGCCTGTTTTGCCGCGGCACCCATCGCCAAGGAGCGTGGACTGGCCATCTCGATACAGGCCATCAAGGTGGCGGCAGCGGGCTTCGTGATTCCCTTCATGGCGGTATATTCACCCGCGCTGATGCTGCAACCCGGTGGGCCGCTCGCAGCGGACTGGGGCCTTCCCTTGGCCGCCGCCTACGTGATCTTCAAGGTCATCATCGCCATCGGGCTTTGGGGTGCCGCCGTAGTGGGTTACCTGCGTGCCGCCATGAGTTGGCCCGAGCGGGTGCTGGCCGCCGTTGCGGCCGTGTCACTGATCGCGGCACTGCCACTCACCGATGAAATCGGCTTTGTGCTGTCCGGCCTGGCCGTCTGGGTGCATTGGCGAGGCAGCAAGGGGCGTGCGGCGGCGTTGGCCGCGTGAGTGTGTGTCTGGCAACGGCGGCGCTGGCCGTCGGGCTGTCGGTGAACAGTTTCACACTGGCCTGGACCCATTCGGTGGAGCGCACCGAGTGGCGCGAAACCTGGCGTGTTGACGGCGCGGAACTGGTGCTGGGCGAAGCCAGGGTGCGCGGTTCGGGCGCCGGCATGGAGCCGCCCGATGGGGCCGTGTTGCGAGACGGCTGGTGGGTGTACACACAGGACCTGCGGGTGCCCGCACTGCACCTGGCCAATTCCGGCGCGACGATGTCGGACTGGCAATTTTGTACCGCGCTGCGCTGCGACGAACTGAATGCCTGGTTGGCAACACCAGGTTCGCGCCCGGTTGAAGAATTCAGCGTGCGCGCGGGGTCTGAATGCCGGCCGCTGGTGCAGCAAACCGATCGCCGCCGCAGGCCCTGAGCCGGGCGAACACCACAACTTGTCGCGACCCAGCCATCCAAAAGCAGTGGCATACCCGAGGTGGCGCCCAGCGGTGGTCTGTGCAAAATGATTCAACGGGTAACAAGGCCCGCTCAAAAATCATCAGGAGACCGTCACCATGCTCAATCGCACCTTGCTGGGACTTGCCAGTTTGTCATTGCTGGCAGCCTGCCAGACCCCGCCAACCGGCATGACTGCGGCGCCAAAAGCCGCTGCAGCGCCGGCCTGGCAACAGGGCCGCTTGCCGGAACAGAACGGCTCGACGCTGGCTCCGGTGGCCGGCAAACTCACCGCCACAGCCGCCAGCGACATTCCGGTGGCCAGCTTCAAACTGCCGCCTGGCTTCAAGGCCGAGGTCTGGGCCACCGGCATGCCCGGCGCACGCGCCATGGCGCGGGCTGAAAACGGCAAGATCTACATCGGCACGCGCGGCATCGGCCGCGTATATGAACTGACCGACAACGGCAGCGCGCGCACCAGCCGCGTGGTGGTCGACAAGCTGGTACAGCCCTCGGGCGTGGCTTATGCCAACGGTTCGTTGTATGTGATGGCCATCGACAAGGTGCTGCGCTACGACGGCATCGCCACCAACCCGGGTGCTGCACCCGTGGACATGACGGCTGCCTTCCAGCTGCCCAAGGAGCAGCACCACAACTGGAAGTACATCGCCTTCGGCCCCGATGGCAAGCTGTACGTGCCCTTTGGCGCGCCGTGCAACATCTGTGAGCCGGGTGCCGAATACGCGCAGATCCGCCGCTACAACGCCGACGGTTCGGGCATGGAGGTCATTGCGCGCGGCGTGCGCAACACACAAGGTTTTGCCTGGCACCCGCAGTCGCGCGAGATGTGGTTCACCGACCATGGCCGCGACTGGATGGGCGATGACGGCCCCGCTGACGAGCTGAACCGCATGAGCGGCGCGGGTCAGAACTTCGGTTTCCCGTATTGCCATGCCAACGGCATCACCGACCGCGACTTTCCCAAGGCCGGCGCCTGCAACGGCGTGACGCTGCCGGTGCAGACCATGGGCCCGCACGCTGCCGCCATGGGTGTCCACTTCTACACCGGCAACATGTTCCCGGCCGAGTACCGCAACACCCTGTTCGTGGCGCGCAAGGGCTCGTGGAACCGCACGCAGAAGTTTGGTTATGACGTGGTCACCGTGCGCACCGATGCCCAGGGCAACAACCCCAGCATCAAGGCCTTCATGACCGGCTTCCTGGACCACAGCAACGACAGCTTCATCGGTCGGCCGACCTACATGCTGCAGTTGCCTGACGGTTCCCTGCTGATCAGCGACGAACAGCTGGGTGCGATCTACCGCATCACCTATGGGCAGTAAAGGCCAACGGGCGCCCCGGTGGGCGCCCTTTCGGTCGGTTGCAGTAGCGGTGGCCGCAGGGTGCTGCGCCGCCGCTGCCATGGCGCAGTCGCCCGCGGCAGCACCCAACCCGGCCACGGTGGCGGCTTGCGCCGGCTGCCATGGCGCGGGCGGTCAGTCGCCCAGCCCTGACATCCCGTCCATTGCCGCACAGCCGCGCACCTTCATCGAAAACCAGCTGGTGTTGATTCGCGAAGGCCTGCGTGACGTGCCGGTGATGAAGGCTGTGATGGGCGGTCTGACCGACCCTGAGATCGAGGCTCTGGCGCGGCATTTTTCGGCCCTGCCTGCGCCGAAGACGGCCGGTGCTTTGCAGCAGGACAAGGCCTTGGCGGGCGCCGACCTGGCTCAGCGTGCACTCTGTGGCACTTGCCATTTGCCGGGTTATTTGGGGCAGAACCAGGTGCCGCGGCTGGCAGGTCAGCAAGAGGTGTACTTGCTGGCCACGCTCAAGATGTACCGCGACAACCCCGCGCCGGGCCGCGACACCCTCATGTCGGCGCCGCTGCAGGGCATGAAAGACACTGACCTGCAGAACCTGGCCCACCACCTGGCGCACCAGGGCCCCTGAGCCGACGGTACGCGTCGGTGTGCGGGTTGTTGCAGGGTGGCCGGCAGCTCAGTGCGACGGCGCCTGCGACCGATCCTTGGCCGTCGCGCCCACCGCGGCTTTCACCACCCGCCCGATGGTCAGCCCCTGCACCAGGATGGAAAACACCACCACGCAATAGGTCAGCCCCAGGACGGTGTTGCGCTCCGGCCCATGGGGCAGCGACAGTGCCAAGGCCACCGAGATGCCGCCCCGCAGGCCGCCCCAGGTCAGCACGCTGGAACTGCCCTTGGGCAGCTTGAAGAGCTTGACCATGGCGCCGATGGGCAGGCCCACCGTCAGCCAGCGGGCCAGCAAGGTGCCCACGATGGCAACGGCGCCCGCGGTCAGCAGCGGCACCGAAAACGCGATCAGCACCACTTCCATGCCGATCAGCACAAACAACACGGCGTTCAGGATCTCGTCCAGCAATTCCCAGAACATGTCGACATAGCGCCGCGTGGTGTCGGACATGGCCACGGCACGGCCGTGGTTGCCGATCACCAGCCCGGTGACCACCATGGCCAGCGGGCCCGACACGTGCAACTGGGCTGCCAGCGCGTATCCGCCCACCACGGCAGCCAGCGTCAGCAGCACTTCGACCTGGTACTGGTCCACGCTTTTCAGCAGCCGGAAAGTGACATAACCCAGCACCAGACCAAACAGCAGGCCGCCGCCTGCCTCGTGCAGCAGCAGGTTCAAGGCGCCGCCGGCGTCGGGGGCGCTGCCTTGCACCAGCATGCCCAGCAGGATGGAAAAAATCACCACACCCACACCGTCGTTGAACAGCGACTCACCGGCAATCACCAGTTCCAGGTTGCGCGGTGCGCCGGCCGATTTCAGGATGCCCATGACGGCAATCGGGTCTGTGGGCGAGATCAGCGCGCCAAACAGCAGGCAGTACAGCAGGGGCAGTTCAATGCCCAGCCAGGGCATGACAAACCACAGGCCGTAGCCCACTACCAGGGTCGAGGCCAAAGTGCCCACCACGGCCAGCGCGCCCACCTGCCAGCGATAGGCCTTGAGTTCGCTCAGGTCCACGTGCAAGGCGCCGGCAAACAGCAAAAACGACAACATGCCCTGCATCAGGACGGTGGAAAAGTCGACGGACTTCAGCAGCGACTCTTCGTAGTTGCGCACACCGGCGTCCAGGCCCATAGCGCTCAGCGCCACGATGGCCAGTGACAGCACCAGTGCAATCATCATCACGCCGATGGTCGTGGGCAGGCGGACAAACCGGTGGTTCAGGTAGGCCAGCAGGGCGGTGACAACAAGACAGACGGCGGCGATGTTGAGCATGGGGGTTCTGGTGGGTCAGATAGGTTCATTCTCGCTGTCGGCGTCAACTGCAGCCGACGCCTGGATTCGCGGCGATGATCACCGCATGCTCCATCCCAACGACGCCCTGGCGGCACTGAACCGCCCCTCACCGCGCAGGCTGCCGCAGCCGCGCCGCGCACTGGTGGTAGGTGCTGGCGGCAGTCTGGGTTCTGCGGTGATGGAACAGCTGTTGGCGCAGCGCCGCTTTCAGGCCGTGGGCGCACTTGTGGATCAGCCGATGAAGGCCGCGCTGGCGGGCTTTGTAGCCGTGCTGGAAGGCCCGCAGAGCCTGCACGCCTTTGATGCTGACACCGCGCTGGTGGTGTTTGACCGGGCGCGCGACGGCTTTCGCCGCGAAGCTGCATTCCGGCGGCCCATGCCCGACGCCTTGCCGGCCCTGGCCGCTCGCCTGCGTGATGCCGGTGTGCGCTACCTGGTGGTGGTGGTGCCCCACAAGCCCGGGCTGTTGCCACTGGCGCTGCAGCAAGGCCTGGCAACGCTGGACGAAGCGGCGGTGGCGGCACTGGGTTTTGAACAGCTGGTGTTCATGCGCCTTCCGCAGGCCAGCACCGGGGCCGATATCGATCCGGTCCACCCCCTGCCCAGCAAGGCGCAGCGGCTGGCCCATTGGATGCTGGGGCAATTGCACTGGATGGTGCCGCAGGGTGAACAGGCGGTGCGCCTGGCGACGGTGGCCAAAGTCAGCGCCGCCTTGGCCTGGCAGCTGCCCGCCGCGGTCAGCGCAACCCGGGTTTTGCCGTCGAAGCTGCTGTGGCATGCCGCCCAGCAGCGCGACGTTCAGGACACGGTTCAGGCGTGGCTCAGCCGCAGCCCCTGGCCTGCGGTGGTGGCGAAGACGAAGTGGCGGCTGTGAGAGCTTTCAGCCACCAGGGCAGTGCAGGTCCGGTGTGAACAGACCCTCACCCGGCGGCAGGGCCGCAACGGGCTTTCAGTTCCTGCGGCGCGCGAGTGCGTTGCGAATGCGCACGATGGTCTCGGCCACGGGCGCACGCCTGGAGACTTCCAGCCCCAGCGAGCGCGCCACATGCGTCACCCGGTCAGGGTTGTAGGGCGCGGCGCCAGAGTCCACCTCGGCAATCAGTTCCAACGCCAACTGCTTTGGCGATGGCGATTGGTCGCGGCGGCCCATCAGGGCGTTGATCCATTTCATTGCGCAAGTGTAAAAGGGTATGGCACCGTTGCCTATTGCCGAAAACGCGTGCGGCCCGCAAGTAGGCGGTCTTGATCCCCTTGTCTGGGGCGCATCGGTAAGCGACTGTACTGCCAGAACACACAAGCGGCCAGTCCGGCAGCTTCAGGCGCCAGCCCGGTCCAGGGCACGGCGGATACGTTCGATGGTCTCTTCCACGGGCGCCCGGGCGGACACGTCCAGGCCCAGGCTGCGGGCGATGGCGTTGACCCGGGCAGGGTTCAGCGGCAGGCCGCCGGCGTCCACGGCCCTTACCAGGGCCTGTGCCCGCTGCAGGTCGGTCAGCGCGGCCGCGGGTGCGCCGCGCCCGCGCAACCACCAGGTCGACCACCACCTCCGGGCTCCGGTTTGGCGCAGTGCATCCATCCATTTCATGGGCCCAGTGTAGGGGTCACCCGCGGTATGGTGGCGGCTGTGTTTTGTTGGATGGAGCCCATGCCTACCCGCTTGGCTGGCAGACCCCGAAGGAAAAAAGCGCCGGGCGTGCAAATGACGCTCGGCGCGGCGGGCCACCACCATGTCTATGTGGTGGAACTGTCCGACCGGGTCTGGAACGAAGCCCGGTTCCGCCGCGCCAACCCCGACTACGCGCACGCCAAACCCTGCGTGTATGTGGGCATGACCGGGCTGGACCCCGACCTGCGCATGGACAAGCACAAGGCCGGCATCCAGTCCAACCGCTACGTCTTTGACTATGGCTTGCGCCTGCTGCCGGCCTTGTACGCCGTCTACAACCCCATGCCTTACGACGCCGCACGTGACATGGAGGTGGAACTGGCCATCGGGCTGCGCGAAGCCGGCTACGCGGTCTGGCAGGCCTGACGCGGGTTGTCGGGGCAGGCGCTGTCGCCTGCAAAAGGCGCACAGGCTGCTGGCTATGATCGTGCGCAACCCTGGACAACATTGGAGCGAGCCCATGAAAACCCGCGCAGCCGTGGCCTGGAAGGCCGGCGCCCCGCTGACGATTGAAGAGGTGGACCTGCAGGGCCCGCGCGGCGGCGAGGTGCTGGTCGAGGTCAAGGCCACCGGCATCTGCCACACCGACGACTACACCCTGAGCGGTGCCGACCCCGAAGGCCTGTTCCCTGCCATCCTGGGCCACGAAGGCGCGGGTGTGGTGCTGGAGGTGGGTGCCGGCGTGCCCTGGCTGAAGCCTGGCGACCATGTGATCCCGCTGTACACGCCCGAATGCCGGCAATGCAAGTTCTGCCTGTCGCGCAAGACCAACCTGTGCCAGGCCATCCGCAGCACCCAGGGCAAGGGCCTGATGCCCGACGGCAGCAGCCGGTTTTCCATAGCCGGCAAGCCCATCCTGCACTACATGGGCACCAGCACCTTTGCCAACCACATCGTGGTGCCGGGCATCGCGCTGGCCAAGATCCGGCCCGACGCGCCGTTTGACAAGGTCTGCTACATCGGCTGCGGTGTCACCACGGGCGTGGGTGCGGTGCTGTTCACCGCCAAGGTCGAGGCCGGCGCCAACGTGGTTGTGTTTGGCCTGGGCGGCATCGGCCTGAACGTGATTCAGGGCGCCAAGATGGTGGGCGCCGACAAGATCATCGGGGTGGACATCAACCCGGCCCGCGAGGCCATGGCGCGCCAATTCGGCATGACGCATTTCATCAACCCCAAGGAACACGCCAACGTGGTGGACAGCATCGTGCAGTTGACCGACGGCGGCGCCGACTACAGCTTCGAGTGCATCGGCAACACCCAGGTCATGCGCCAGGCGCTGGAGTGCACGCACAAGGGCTGGGGCCGCAGCATCATCATCGGCGTGGCCGAGGCCGGTGCCGAGATCAGCACCCGCCCGTTCCAGCTGGTGACCGGTCGCAAGTGGGAAGGTTCGGCCTTTGGCGGCGCCCGCGGCCGCACCGACGTGCCGCGCATCGTTGACTGGTACATGGACGGCAAGCTCAACATCGACGACCTGATCACCCACAAGCTGTCGCTGGAACGCATCAACGAAGGTTTTGACCTGATGAAACGGGGCGAGTCCATCCGCACCGTGATCGAGTTCTGATGGCGGGCGCCGAGTTGCAGGGCCTGGACAAGCTGTCGTCGCACGGCTGTTTTGGCGGCCAACAGCGTTATTACCAGCACACCTCGGCCGTCATCGGGCTGCCCATGCGGT
>JAHECB010000197.1 GCA_024641925.1 Betaproteobacteria bacterium | reverse complement strand
CGTCTTGGCCACGTCGTAGAAACTGACCACGCCCATCAGCGTGCTCTTTTCCAGCACCGGCATGTAGCGCGCGTGGCGCTGCAGCATCATGCGGCGCACTTCGTCGATTTCGGTTTCAGGCGTGCAAGTGAGTGGTGCATCGTCCATCACACTGCGCACCAGGCGTGTACCGACCGTGCCGCCGTTGCCCACCACCGCCTGGATGACCTCACGAAAGGTCAGCATGCCCACCAGTTCGCCATGCTCCATGACCACCAGAGAGCCGATGTCCAGCTCGGACATGGTGGTCACGGCATCGACCAGGGCGGTATCGGGCGTCACGGTGTACAGCGTGTTGCCTTTGACACGCAGGATGTCGGTGACTTTCATGGGGCCGTCTCAGCAGGTTGGGTTGAAGATCGAGCAGGCAATATAGCCCACAATGAACTGAACACAACAGCGGAGAAGTCGCCATGGCAGGTGCTGCCGACCCCGGTTTTGACACCCTGGCGCTGCATGCCGGTGCTGCCCCCGACCCGGCCACCGGTGCGCGTGCGGTGCCCATCCACCTGAGCACCAGCTTTGTATTCGAAAGCAGCGAGCACGCTGCCAGCCTGTTCAACATGGAAAGGCCGGGCCACGTCTACAGCCGCATCAGCAATCCCACCAACGCGGTGCTGGAGGAACGCGTGGCAGCACTGGAAGGCGGCGTGGGCGCCATCGCCACCGCCAGTGGCCAGGCCGCTCTGCACCTGGCCGTGTCGACGCTGGCCGGCGCAGGTTCGCACATCGTGGCCAGCAGCGCGCTATACGGTGGCAGCCATAACCTGCTGAGCTACACACTCGCGCGTTTCGGCATCAGCACCAGCTTTGTCAAACCCGGCGATCTGGACGGCTGGCGTGCCGCGTTGCGCCCCGAAACCCGGCTGCTGTTTGGCGAGACGCTGGGCAATCCGGGCCTGGACGTGCTGGACATCCCCGAAGTCGCCGGCATCGCCCACGAGGCCGGCGTACCCCTGCTGGTCGACAGCACCTTCACCACACCGTGGCTGGTGAAGCCCTTCGACCTGGGTGCGGATCTGGTGTTCCATTCAGCCACCAAGTTCCTGTCGGGCCACGGCACGGTGATTGGCGGTGTGCTGGTGGACAGCGGCCAATTCGACTGGCAGGCCGCAAACGCGCAACACGGCAAATTTTCAGAACTGACCGAGCCCTATGCCGGGTTTCACGGCATGAACTTCAGTGAAGAAAGCAGCGTGGGGGCCTTCTTGCTGCGTGCCCGGCGCGAAGGCCTGCGCGACTTTGGTGCCTGCATGAGCCCGCACACGGCCTGGCTGATCTTGCAGGGCATTGAAACCCTGCCCTTGCGCATGGCCCGGCATGTGGACAACACCCGCAAGGTGGTGGCGTTTCTGGCCACGCACGGCATGGTGGCTCGGGTGGGCTACCCGGAACTGGAGAACCACCCCAGCCACGCCCTGGCGAAAAAGCTGCTGCCCCGCGGCTGCGGCAGTGTGTTCAGCTTCGACCTGAAAGGCAGCCGAAACCAGGGCAAGGCGTTCATTGAAGCGCTGAAGATCTTTTCGCATCTGGCCAATGTGGGTGATTGCCGATCACTGGTCATCCACCCGGCCAGCACCACACACTTTCGCATGGACGACGCCGCGCTGGTGGCAGCCGGCATCATGCCCGGCACCATCCGCCTGTCCATCGGCCTGGAAGACCCGGACGACCTGATCGACGATTTGAAGCGCGCCTTCAGGGTGGCCGACAAAGCGGCGGACCGTGCTGCAGACAAGGCTGCACCGTGAAGCTGCAGGTCAATGGCCACACCGCCTACGCCTACACCGGCGGCAAAGCCTTCGATGCGAGCCTGCCCTGCCTGGTGCTGGTGCACGGCGCCCTGAACGACCACAGCAGCTTCAACCTGCTGGCACGCTGGTTTGCCCACCATGGCCACGGCGTGCTGGCGGTGGACCTGCCAGGCCATGGCCAAAGCGACGGCCCGCCGCCCGCCAGCGTGGAAGACGCCGCCGCGTGGCTGTGGGCGCTGCTGGACGCGGCCGGCGTGCAGCGCGCCGCGCTGGCCGGGCACAGCATGGGGTCGCTGATGGCGCTGCATGCAGCATCGCTGGCGCCTGAGCGCAGCACGCGGCTGGTGCTGACCGGCAGCACGTTCCCCATGAAGGTCAGCGACGTGTTGCTGAACACAGCGCGCGAACAGCCGCTGAAAGCCATCGACATGGTGACCAGTTTGTCCATCAGCAGCATCGCGACCAAACCCGGCTTTCCAGGCCCAGGCAACTGGGTGCATGGCGGCTACCGGGCCTTGATGCGGCGCAACCAGGCCCTGGCCCTGCAAAAACGGGGCATCAATCTGTTTGCGCATGACTTTGCCATTTGCGATGGTTACACGAGCGGCCTGAAAGCGGCGGCCCGGGTGCAATGCCCCACCACACTGGTGCTGGGTCAACATGACCAGATGACCCCACCCAAAACCGCCACGGCCCTGGCCCAGGCCCTGAATGCCCGCGTCGAATTACTGCCCAGCGGACACAACCTCATGGCCGAGGTGCCGGACGCGTTGCTGAATGCCTTTCGAACTGCGTTGCGTTGATTTTCAGCGCGACAGCGCATTCAGCAGCGTCACCGCCTGCACGCCGCCGGCCGAGACAAAAGCCTGCGACGCCGGACCCGGGTCGATCAGCGTGAGCCGCACCAGCGCTTGGGTGCTGGTGGCGGCGGGATCACACAACAGCACAAAACGCGGGTCGTCTTCCGCTGCAGGCTGGCTTTCGGCCAGGCGCTGCACCCAGTCCAGGCTGCACAGCAGTTCCAGGGTCTGCTCAAGCTGCAAGGGGTCCACACGCAACTGCGTTGACAGACCTGCCAAAGACACACCATGCGCCGCAGACTGTCGCGCCGCATGCAAGTTCTTGAGCACCGCCAGCGCCAGTTCGAAGCGCCAGCCCGGCGTGACCGCGCGGCGTGAAACACGCATCTGCAGGCTGGGCGCATAAGCGGCCATGACCGCGCCCAGCAGCACCACCAGCCATACCAGGTACATCCACAGCATCAGTATGGGCAAGCTGGCAAATGCACCGTAGACCGCACTGAAGGTCGGCACCGCCTCCAGGTACCAGGCCAGCCCCCGTTTGGCGGCCTCAAAACCGGCGGCCACAAAAACACCACCTGCCAGCGCATGGGACCATCGAACCGCGGTGTTGGGCACGTAGTGGTACAGGCCCGCCGCTGTCAGCGCCAGCAAGCCGAACTGGACGATGTTGACCAACCAGGCCAGCGGCCGCGCGCCCGCGGCAAAGCCCGACATCGACAGCACCCAGCCGGTCAGGCTGAGGCTCAAGCCCATGACCAACGGGCCCAGCGTGAGCGCTGCCCAGTACACCAGCACGCGGCGGCCCAGTGAACGACGCCGCCGCACGCGCCAGATCGCATTCAAGGTGCGGTCAATGGTCATCACCAGGGCCAGCGCCGACACCACTAGCAGCGCCAGACCCACGGTGCCCATGCCGCGCGCCTTGCTGGCAAAGGTCGTCAAAGCGCCCAGCACCGGCTTGGCGATGCCCGCCGGCACCAGGTTCTGCACAAAAAACTTCTGCAGCGCAATTTCCAGCCCCGCGAACATCGGAAAGGCCGAAAACACAGCCAGCCCCACGGTGACCAACGGCACCAAGGAAATCAGTGTCGTGAAGGTCAGACTGCTGGCCGTCAAGCCCAACCGGTCTTCACGAAAACGCTCCAGCAAGGTACGGGCGGTATCCAGCCAGGGCCAGGCGCGCAGTACCGGCAACAGGGCTCTGGCCTGCTCGATCAAGTGACTCAAGGCTCCAGGCCTGGTGGGATTCGCCGGGTCGCGAACGGGGCTCTTCATGCTGGCTATGATGACGCATGAGCTCCGAGCCCCCGTCGTCGTCACACCTTGAAGCACCCCTTGACGCGCAGCCTCGCGCGGCCGGCCCAGCCGTACGGCGTCTGCGTGCTGGGACACTGGCAGGTCTGGTGGCGCTGATTGCGCTGGGCCTGGCCTGGGAGCTGTGGCTGGCACCCACCGGCAGCGGCACCTGGGCGTTGAAGGTGGTGCCACTGGTACTGTGCCTGGCCGGCCTGTTGCGTCACCGCATGAGCACCTACCGCTGGTTGGCGCTGCTGCTGTGGCTGTACGTGCTGGAAGGCCTGGTGCGCGCCACCAGTGAGAACGGCCTGTCGCAAGGATTGGCGGTGCTACAAGTGGTGCTGTGCCTGCTGCTTTTTTTCACCGCCACGGTCTACATTCGATCGCGCCTGAAAACCAAAGCCGCCGCAGCGGCCGTTGCAACATGAGCTTTCTGGAAGAACTGCGCACGGCACTGGGCCCGACCCAGGTACTGACCGACGGCGACCTGTCGGCCTGGGAACTGGACTGGCGCAAACGCTGGCGCGGCAAGGCGTTGGCCGTGGTGCGGCCGGGCAGCACCGAAGACGTGGCCGCGGTGATGCGGCTGTGCAGCGCGCATCGTGTGGGCGTGGTGCCGCAAGGTGGCAACACGGGCTTGGTGTGCGGCGGTGTACCCGACGACAGCGGCACGCAGATCGTGCTGAGCACGCAGCGTTTGAACCGCGTCCGAAGCATCGATGAAGACAACCTCACCCTGACGGCCGACGCCGGCTGCGTGTTGCAGACTTTGCAGGAAGCGGCGTACGCCCGCGGCCTGTTGCTGCCGCTGGCGCTGGCGTCGCAAGGCAGCTGCACCATCGGCGGCAACCTGGGCACCAACGCCGGCGGCACCCAGGTGCTGCGCTGGGGCAATGCTCGCGACCTGTGCCTGGGGCTTGAGGTGGTGACGGCGCAAGGGCAGATCTGGAGTGGCCTGACTGGCCTGCGCAAGGACAACACCGGCTACGACCTGCGTCACCTGTTTGTGGGCAGCGAAGGCACGCTGGGCGTGATCACCGCAGCCACACTGAAGCTGGCACCACAGCCAGCCGCCACCACCACGGCGCTGGCCAACTGCGAACAACTGGACCAGTGCGTGGCCTTGCTGCGGCTGGCACAAAGCCGTCTGGGTTCGGGGCTGACAGGGTTCGAGGTGATGGGCCAGCACGCCCTGTCGCTGGTGGCCAAACACTTTGTGCAGCTGCCACGCCCATTGCCCGCGGCGCCCTGGACCGTACTGCTGGAATACAGCGACACCGAGGGCCTGGAGCAGGCCACCACACGCTTTGAAGGCCTGCTGGGTGCGGCCCTAGAACAAGGCATCGTCAACGACGCCACCGTGGCACAAAGCCTGGCGCAGGCGCAGGCGCTGTGGCAACTGCGCGAATCCATTCCGCTGGCGCAGGCCGAAGAAGGCCTGAACATCAAACACGATATTTCGGTGCCCGTGTCGGCCATCGTGGACTTTGTCAGCCACACCGACGCCGCCTTGCGCCAGGCCTACCCGGGCGTGCAACTGGTCAACTTCGGCCACCTGGGCGACGGCAACCTGCACTACAACGTGCAGGCCCCGACGGGCGCCGATGGCAAGCGTTTCCTGGACGAACAGGAACATGCTGTCAACACCTTGGTCTTCGACGCCGTGGCCGCACGGGGCGGTTCGTTTTCAGCAGAGCACGGCATTGGCGCACTGAAGCGCGACGAGCTGGCGCAGCGCAAGTCACCCGTGGCACTGCAGCTGATGCGCAGCATCAAGGCCGCGCTGGATCCGCTGGGCATCATGAACCCGGGGCGGGTGCTGTAGCAGCGGAAGCGGCGGGGAGCCCGCCAGCAGCGGTATCAGCGCGCGGCCGGTCGGCCCAAGGCGGCTTGCGCCGCAGCCACCACCGATGCCGCGTCCACCTGGAAAAACGTGCGCAGGGCCGCTCGGGTGTCACTGCGACCGAAGCCGTCGGTACCCAAGGTGATGAAGCGCCGGCCTGCTGGTACAAAAGCGCGAACACTCTCAGGTACCGCACGCACATAGTCTGTCGCCGCGACCACAGGGCCCTGGCTGTCAACCAGCAAACGGCTCAGGTAAGCATCGGCCAGTTCGCCCTGCGTGTTGTCGGCTTGCGCCAGACCGTCACGCGCCAATTCGCTCCAGCTGGTGATGCTGAACACGTCCACACCCAGGCCCAGGCCGGCCAGCTGTTGTGCGGCCTTGATCACCTCGGTCAGGATGGCGCCTGAACCCAGCAGCGTGACACGCTGACCATCCTGTGGCCCGAATGCACTGAAGTGATAGCCCCCGCGCAGCACATTCTGGGCCACGCCGGGCGGCAGGTCGGGGTTGGCGTAGTTTTCGTTCATCAACGTGACGTAGTAAAAAACGTCTTGCTGCTCGACCAGCATCTCGCGCATGCCGGCGTCCACGATGACGGCCAGTTCGCCCGCAAAGGCCGGGTCGTAGGCCTTGCAGTTGGGGATCGTGGCCGCCACCAGGTGGCTGCTGCCGTCCTGGTGCTGAAGGCCTTCGCCGCCCAGCGTGGTGCGGCCCGATGTGGCGCCCAGCAAGAAGCCGCGCGACCGCTGGTCGGCTGCAGCCCAGATGGCGTCGCCGACGCGCTGGAATCCAAACATCGAGTAGTAGATGTAAAACGGCAGCATCGCCAGGCCATGCACGCTGTAGCTGGTGGCGGCCGCTGTCCAGCTGGCGATGGCGCCGGCCTCACTGATGCCTTCTTCCAGAATCTGGCCGTCCTGTGCCTCGCGGTAGCTGAGCACCGAGCCGATGTCTTCGGGCGCGTAGCGCTGGCCCACGCTGCTGTAGATGCCCACCTGCTTGAACAGGTTGGCCATGCCGAAGGTGCGCGCCTCGTCAGCCACGATGGGCACGATGCGCGGGCCCAGCTGGTTGTCCTTGAGCAGCGCGCCCAGCATGCGCACGAAGGCCATGGTGGTGCTCATTTCCTTGCCGTCGGCCTTCAGCGCAAACTGCGCGTAGCTGTCGATGGGGGGCACGGGCACCACCGCGCAGGCCGTTTCGCGCCGCGGCATGGCGCCGCCCAGCGCAGCGCGGTGGTCCAGCAGGTAGCGCATCTCTGCGCTGTCCTGCGCAGGCTTGATGAAGGCCAGGTTCCGGGCCTGCTCGTCGGTGAGCGGCAGGTTGAAGCGGTTGCGGAATTCGATCAGTTCGGTCCCGTCGAACTTCTTCTGGCTGTGGGTGGTCATCTTGCCCTGTCCTGCGCTGCCCATGCCGTAACCCTTCTTGGTTTGGGCCAGGATCACGGTGGGCTGACCCCCATGCGCCGCAGCGGCTGCGTAGGCGGCGTGAATCTTCACCAGATCGTGCCCTCCGCGCTTGAGGCGGTCGATCTGCTCGTCGGTCATGCCCTGGGCCAGGCGAGCCAGCTCGTCGTTCTGGCCGAAGAAGTTGTCCCGGTTGAAGCGACCATCCTTGGCGGCAAAGGTCTGCATCTGCCCGTCGACCGTCTGTGCAAAGGCGCGCACCAGGGCGCCCGTGGTGTCGCGCGCAAACAAGCCGTCCCAGTCGCTGCCCCAGACCAGCTTGATGACGTTCCAGCCGGCGCCGGCAAACAGCTTTTCCAGTTCATCCATGATGCGGCCGTTGCCGCGCACCGGACCGTCCAGGCGCTGCAGGTTGCAGTTGACCACCCAGACCAGGTTGTCCAGCCTTTCGCGGGCGGCCAGTGTGAGCGCACTCATGCTCTCGGGTTCGTCCATTTCGCCATCGCCGAACACGCCCCAGACCTTGCGCGCGCCGCAGTCCAGCAGTTGTCGGTGCGTGAGGTAACGCATGAAACGCGCGTGATAGATCGAACTGATGGGCCCCAGGCCCATGGAGCCGGTGGGGAATTGCCAGAAGTCGGGCATCAGCCAGGGGTGCGGGTAGCTGGACAGACCGCGTGCGCCCTGGGCCGGCGCGGTGATCTCCTGCCGGTAATGCAGCAGATCGGCTTCGCTGAGCCGGCCTTCGAGGAAGGCCCGTGCATAAACGCCCGGCGCGCTATGCGGCTGGAAAAACACCAGATCACCAACATGCCGTTCGCAGCGGGCATGGAAAAAATGGTTGAAGCCCACTTCAAAAAGATCGGCCGCGCTGGCGTAGCTGGCGATGTGCCCACCCAATTCGCCATAGACCTGGTTGGCACGCACCACCATGGCCAGCGCGTTCCAGCGCATCAGCGAGGCCAGGCGTTCTTCCACCGCCAGGTCGCCCGGGAAGGCCGGCTGTTCCTTCACCGCGATGGTGTTGATATACGGGGTGTTCAGTTCGGGTTGCCAGCCCATGCGATGGCTTCGTGCCAGGTGTGCCAACTCGTCCAGCACGAATCGCGCCCGTTCGTTGCCCTCGCTGGCTGCCAGCGACAACAGCGCGTCGCGCCACTCCTTCGTTTCGGTGGGGTTGGCGTCAACGCGGGTCCGTGGCTCCAAGTGATTGGTCTCGGTCGAGGTATTCATCCAAAGGCACCCTGGAAAATTGGGGACTGTAGAAAATACAGGTCCGCAGAGGTTGTCGTACGGCAGCATCAACGTCTGGCTGAACAGCGCGCTCCACCGACAGCACCAACGACCAGGATTCGATCGATCTGAAGTGCCTGTCGGCGTTGCCAGATGTTGGCAGCCCGTTGAGCGTGGCCCTGAAACACCGGGGCCCCTGTCGGCGCCACCCTGTCAGGCGCGGCTGAACGCCCTTCAAATGTACGCCGCGATCCTATTGAACTGATCCCTTGAGGGCCTCGGGCACCGGCACGGACATCGTCTCGATGCCCTCTTCCTGCAAGGCCTGTCGTTCCTGCGGCGTGGCCTGACCACGGATGCCACGGTTGGGCTCTTCACCGTAGTGGATGCGCCGCGCCTCTTCGGCAAAACGCGGGCCGACGTCTTCGGTGTTGGCCATCAGGTGGCGAACGGTGCGCAGCCAGGCCGCCTGCAGATCGGCAGCCGTCGGCGCGTTGACGGTCTGCGAATGGGCGGCAGACGCCTCGGTGGAAGGGGCCGCAGAGGCTTCAGCCTGCGCCGGTGCCTCACCACTGCCCCGCGATGAATGCAGGTTCAGTCGCGGCGCCGAGGGCAATTTTGAGATCGCGTGGTCTGCACACATCGGACATTCGATGTGGCCGCGTTCCAGCTGCGTGCTGTAGTCGTCGTCTGACCGGAACCAGCCTTCAAAGCTGTGCCGGTTGCCACACTGCAGGTTCAGCACCTTCACGGTGTCGCTGGCGCTGAAAACGCACTCATCGCGGCTGCCACCGATGCAGGGTCACGGGCCGCGGCAGCGTCCTGCCAAACCCACGCGCGTTTTCCAGCCTCGCATTGGCCCAGCCAGTGCAGGCCGATCAAGGTCTTTGCGTCGGGCAACAGCCCCTGGGTGTCATGCATCAGCAGTTCGTTGGGCAACATGGTCACGGTCTGCACAAATTCGCCATCGTCCAGGTTCTGGGGGCCGGGAACCAGGCCCCGTGCAAACCAGATCCAGATGCTCTCGGTTGAGTATGCCGCAGCGTTGTTCAGCACACCGGCATAGGCCCATTCCCGTGCGGTGTAGCCGGTTTC
>JAHECB010000434.1 GCA_024641925.1 Betaproteobacteria bacterium | reverse complement strand
GAAACCCGCTGTCATCTTTGTGCTCAACGGCCTGGTGCCCCGCTTCCTGGGCCTGGTGCGCTGGCGGGCCGGGGTGTATGCCCAGGGACAGCCGCTGTGGACGTCGCCCCTGCCCTGGCTGTACCGGCATGTCTTGCCGTCATCGGCGGCGATCCGCGCTGGGGTTCGCTGGCCTACGCGGCGGCGCTGCTGCTGGCCTACGCAAGCCTGGCCTGGTGGCTGGACAGGCGGTGTATTTACATCCGCGTGTAGGCGCTTGTTTCGGGCAAGGCAAAAAGAGGAAGCGCCCGGTGCAAGCAACGGGCGCTTCCTTTTCTTGGATCAACCGCGCTGGCTGCGCCGGCGGTTGACACCCTGCGAAATTACTTCTTCTCGCCGGCCACAGCCTTCATGGGCTTGGCGCTGTCGTCGTTGGCAGCCTTCTTGGCAGCGTCCTTGACTTTGGCCACTTTTTCGGCCTTTTCAGCTTTGGCGGGCTTCTCAGCCTTGGCTGCCGCTGCAGGCATGGCTTCTTTTTCGGCCTTGGCGGCGGCCTTTTCGGCGGCAGCGGGCTTGGCTTCCTTGGCGACCGGCTTGGCGGCCACACCCTTGAACGTCTTGCCGTTGACGGTCAGGCCTTCAGCCGAAAACTTGCCGGCGTTGACTTCGCCGACGCCGTTGACGCGTTCGACCAGGTCGCCCCAATCCTTGAAGCTGCCCTTCTTGCGCTCGTCCAGGATCTTGCCGGCGATGCCCGGGCCGATGCCCTTGATGCCGTCGAGCTCGGCCTGCGTGGCCTTGTTGACGTCAACGGCCGCAAACGCGGCAAAGGTGAACAGCGCCAGCATCAAAGCGGCCAGTTTCTTGAACATGTTGGTATTCCTCAAGGGTTTGACGGTGTGGTTGCGCGCAACTTCGTCGGGCGCTGGCCTTCAACCCCTGAACAACCCTGTCGGTTGACAGGACTTTTCAGTTCTTCTGCAGTTCCTGTCGCCGCGGCAGGTCGGCGCCCCGGCGTGAACAGGTGATGGCCGCGGCCTGAGCGGCAAAGGCCAGCACTTCGGACAGGTCCCGTGGTGCCAGGTCGGTCAGCGCCCGACGCGTCAAGACGCCCCGTTCAGCCAGTGCAGTGAGCAGTGCCGCCTGGAAAGTGTCGCCCGCGCCCACGGTGTCCACCACATCAGCCGCCACCGGGGGCACGGCCTGGTGCGTGTTGGTCGTCCACGCCCAGGCGCCTTCGCCGCCCCGCGTGACCACCACCAGCGCCACCCCGCTGGCCAATGCCTGACCGGCAAATTCAGCCGCTGGCAGCCCCGGACGCAACAGGCCCAGATCTTCGTCGCTGACCTTCAACAGGGTCGTGCGCTGCAGCATCCACTGCAGCGTGTCGCGCCAGCGCTGGATATCGGGCTCGACGTTCAAGCGGATGTTGGGGTCGTAGGCGATCACGCTGCGCTGCCATTCGCGTTCAACCAGCGCGCGCTGGGCGCTGGCCACGGGCTCGACCACCATGGCATAGCTGCCAAAGTGGTAGGCCAGCGCCTGTGCCGGTACCTGGGTCACGGTCTCGGGCGTCAGGCTCCGGTCGGCCGCAGCCGTGCCCATGAAGGCGTAGTTGGGCACACCCTGGGCGTTCAAGCCCACCAGGCTCAACGTGGTGGGCGCGTCCAGCCGTTGTGTGCAGCCCGTGTTGATGCCTTCTTCGTGCAGGGCGCGCATCAGCCGCTCGCCCAGGAAGCCCGTGGACACGCCGCCAAAAAACGCCACCGGTTGCTGCAGGCGTGCCAGGCCCAGCGCCACGTTGAAGGGGCTGCCGCCTATGCGGGCGTCCAGCGTGGTGCCGGTAGGCGTGTCGCTGGCGGCAAATACGTCCATCAAGGCCTCGCCACTGACAACGATCATGGGTTTTTCTCCGGGTTCTCGGTCTTGTGATTCTTGGGTCGTCACGCCTTTGGGCGCGCCAGGCGGCGGCCGGCCCAGCACCGCAAGCATGCCCGCAGATCGTGTCCAACAGGCTCCGGGAAAACCATTAATCAATCCACTTGAGTTATTTAAAAGGCTTGGGCAGAATCGGCTCCAGGTTGCAAGACCCCCACAAACACCACCGGAGACAAACCCATGCGCCCCATCACTGTTGCTTCCCTGGCGTCCCTGGCCGCCGCATCGCTGCTGGTCTGCGGCGCCGCAGCGGCCCAGAGCCAACCCGTCATCGGCCTCATCACCAAGACCGAAACCAACCCCTTCTTTGTGAAGATGAAAGAGGGCGCGGCCGCGGCTGCCAAGTCCCAGGGCGCCAAGCTGCTCAGCGGCGCCGGCAGGTCCGACGGCGACAACGCCGGCCAGGTTACGGCCATGGAAAACATGATTGCCGCGGGTGCCAAGACCATCCTGATCACGCCCAGCGACAGCAAGGCCATCGTGCCCAGCATCAAGAAGGCGCGTGACAAGGGTGTGCTGGTGATTGCGCTGGACAGCCCCACCGACCCCGAAGACGCCACCGACGCGCTGTTTGCCACCGACAACTACAAGGCGGGTGTGCTGATCGGCCAGTACGCCAAGGCCGCACTGGGCGGCAAGCCGGCCCGGATCGTCACACTGGACCTGTTCC
>JAHECB010000433.1 GCA_024641925.1 Betaproteobacteria bacterium | reverse complement strand
GTTCGCCCCGCCGATCATGGGCAGGAAATCGGTGCCCTTGATGAAGAAGATGCCCTTGTGCGCGAACACGTAGAACAAGGTCACCGCCAAGCCTGCCAGCATGCCGCAGATGGCGCCTTCCTTGTTCATCTTCTTGCTGAAGATGCCCATCATGATGGCCGGGAACAGCGAGCTGGCTGCAATACCGAAGGCCAGCGCCACCGTACCTGCGGCAAACCCGGGTGGGTTCAAGCCCAGCCAGCCCGAGATCACGATGGCCACGGCCATGGCAATCTTGCCGGTCAGCAGTTCACCCTTTTCACTGATGTCAGGTGCAAACACACCCTTGACCAGATCGTGCGACACCGCCGAAGAAATGGCCATCAGCAAGCCCGCCGCCGTGGACAACGCCGCCGCCAGACCACCCGCGGCCACCAGCGCGATCACCCAGTTGGGCAGCAGCGCGATTTCGGGGTTGGCCAGCACGATGATGTCGGCGTTGACGTTCAGCTCGTTGCCCTTCCAGCCGGCTTCTTCCGCCTTTTTCAGGAACTCGGGGCTCTTGCTCTTGTCGTTGTAGTACTGGATGCGACCGTCGCCGTTTTTGTCTTCAAACTTCAACAGGCCGGTCTTTTCCCAGCGCTTCATCCAGTCAGGACGCTCTTCGAACTTGATGGCGCCTTCCTTGTCGAAGACGTTGGCATCCTTCATCACCACGCCCGGCGTGATGGTGCGGATCAGGTTGGTCTTGGCCATGGCGGCCACCGCAGGCGCGGTGGTGTACAGAATGGCGATGAAGATCAGAGCCCAGCCGGCCGACGAACGGGCATCCTTCACCGAAGGCACGGTGAAGAATCGCATGATGACGTGGGGCAGACCAGCGGTGCCGATCATCAGCGACAGCGTGTACACAAACATGTTCAGCTTGCTACCCGGCAACGATGTCGTGTACTGTCCAAAGCCCAGGTCGGTGACCACCTGGTCCAGCTTGGCCAGCAGAGACACGCTCTGGCCTTCCAGGCTGGAGCCCAGGCCCAGTTGGGGGATCGGGTTGCCGGTGAGTTGGAGCGAGATGAAGATGGCCGGTACGGTGTAGGCCAGGATCAGCACCACGTACTGCGCCACCTGGGTGTAGGTGATGCCCTTCATGCCGCCGAACACCGCATACAGGAACACGATGCCCATACCCACGTAGATGCCAACGTCGCTGGACACGCCCAGGAAACGAGAGAAGGCCACGCCCACACCGGTCATCTGACCAATGATGTAGGTGGTGGACGCCACCAGCAGGCACAACACCGCCACGGTGGAAGCCGACTTCGAATAGAAGCGGTCACCGATGAACTGCGGCACCGTGAACTTGCCGAACTTGCGCAGATAAGGCGCCAGCAGCATGGCCAGCAGCACATAGCCACCGGTCCAGCCCATCAGGAACAGGCCGCCGCCGTAGCCCATGTTGGAGATCAGGCCGGCCATGGAGATGAACGACGCGGCGCTCATCCAGTCGGCCGCGGTGGCCATGCCGTTCATCACGGGGTTGACGTTGCCGCCCGCCGCGTAAAACTCACTGGTGGAGCCGGCTCGGGCCCAGATGGCGATGCCGATGTAGAGCGCAAAGCTCAGACCGACACCGATGTAGATGGTTGTTTGCAGATCCATGATGGTCTCAGTCCTCGTGTACGTCGAACTTGCGGTCGATGTCGTTCATCTTCTTGCCGTAATAGAAGATCAGCGCAATGAAGATGTAGATCGAGCCCTGCTGGGCAAACCAGAACCCCAACGGGTAGCCGCCGAGCTTGATGTTGTTGAGGACGTCTGCAAACAGGATGCCGGCGCCAAAGGAAACCACAAACCAGACAATCAATATCTTGGTCAGCAGTCCCAGCGTAGCTTTCCAGTAGCCGTGGGAATCATGATTCATGTCTCTCGTCTCCTCTGGGGTGAACAGGGTGATGCGTTGCTTCAGCCAGACGCGGTGTCAAGCTTGAAGCCGACTATCAACGGATCTGCTGACCAATCTCTGACAAGTGCACACGTTGCGGGAAAACACCGACGATGCAATGGCGTTGATCCGCAACGTCCTGTGGTGCAAAGTGTCAAAACCAAGGGATGACCCTAGGCCCAAGGCCAGCTGATGGCGACAGCGCGCCAGCGCCGAGGGGGGTGGGCAGCGCGTTTGTTCAGCCGTTCACCAGCGCGCGCCAAACTGTTGGCGCAAGGACTGAATCGCGTCGTCGTCCAAAGGCGTTGCTGTGGGTTGCATGCAGAACAGACGTGCCGTTTCTTCCAGTTCTTCCAGCACCGCCATCGCGGCCGCCGGGCTGTTGTGCCAGACATTGGGGCCCAGGCGCGACAGCATCACGGCGCGTAGCGGTGCGCCACGCCGGCCGTACTGCGTGATCGCTTGCGCCACCGCGTCAGCCGCCGCGGCGTCGCCGGGCCGGGTGTAGGGCATCACCGGCACATGGCCCACTTTCATGACGAAATAGGGTGTCAGCGCGGGCAGCAGCTCTTCGCCCACCACGCCCAGCGTCAAGGCTACGCAGTGGCTGCTGTGGGTGTGGATGACACAACGGGTGTCGGCGTCGAAGGCCACGGCCTGGGCATAGATGCGCCGGTGCAGGG
>JAHECB010000196.1 GCA_024641925.1 Betaproteobacteria bacterium | reverse complement strand
CACTGGTTCGATATCCGCCCGGCTGACGACGAAGTGGCCAACCAGCTGGAAAGCATCAAGAACGCCAACGACCAGACGCGTCACAGCTTTGACCTGGCCTTTGAAGAAAAGCGCAAGAAGCTCACGCAGGGTGACGAACTGCCAGCTGGCGTGCTGAAGATGGTCAAGGTGTACCTGGCCGTCAAACGCCGCCTGCAACCGGGCGACAAGATGGCTGGCCGTCACGGCAACAAGGGTGTGGTGTCGAAGATTGTTGCGGTGGAAGACATGCCGTACATGACCGACGGTACCCCTTGCGACATCGTGCTGAACCCGCTGGGCGTGCCTTCACGCATGAACGTGGGTCAGGTGCTGGAAGTGCACCTGGGCTGGGCCGGCAAGGGCATCGGCCAGCGCATCGGCAACCTGCTGCAAGAGCAGGCCCGGGTGTCGGAGCTGCGCAAGTTCTTTGACGAGCTGTACAACAAGAGCGGTGGCAAACACGAGCACCTGAACGACCTGAGCGACGAGCAGGTCATCGAGATGGCCCAGAACCTGCAGCACGGCGTGCCTTTTGCGACGCCGGTGTTCGACGGCGCTGCCGAAGAAGACGTTCGCGCCATGTTGCGCCTGGCCTTCCCGGAAGACATCGCGGCCAAGAAAGGTCTGACCGCCACGCGCACCCAGGCGCAGCTGTCGGACGGCCGGACCGGCGAACCGTTCGAGCGGCCCGTGACCGTGGGCTACATGCACGTGCTGAAGTTGCACCACCTGGTGGACGACAAGATGCACGCACGTTCGACCGGCCCCTACAGCCTGGTCACACAGCAGCCGCTGGGCGGCAAGGCGCAGTTTGGCGGTCAGCGCTTCGGCGAAATGGAAGTCTGGGCCCTGGAAGCCTACGGTGCTTCGTACATCCTGCAGGAAATGCTGACCGTCAAGTCCGACGACGTGAACGGCCGCACCAAGGTGTACGAAAGCATCGTCAAGGGCGAACACGCCATCGAAGCCGGCATGCCGGAATCGTTCAATGTGCTGGTCAAGGAAATTCGTTCCTTGGGCATCGACATTGAACTTGAGAAGAACTAAGGAGCAGACGCATGAAAGGCTTACTCGATCTTTTCAAGCAATTCACCCCTGATGAGCATTTCGATGCCATCCGCATCGGCCTGGCTTCGCCGGAGAAAATCCGCAGCTGGTCGTTTGGCGAGGTGAAAAAACCCGAAACCATCAACTACCGGACCTTCAAGCCCGAGCGTGATGGCCTGTTCTGCGCCAAGATTTTTGGGCCCATCAAGGACTACGAATGCCTGTGCGGCAAGTACAAGCGCCTGAAGCACCGTGGTGTCATCTGCGAAAAGTGCGGCGTTGAAGTCACGCAGACCAAGGTGCGCCGCGAGCGCATGGGTCACATCGACCTGGCCGCGCCGTGCGCGCACATCTGGTTCCTGAAGAGCCTGCCGTCACGGCTGGGTCTGGTGCTGGACATGACGCTGCGGGACATCGAGCGTGTGCTGTACTTCGAGGCGTACGTGGTCGTTGACCCCGGCATGACGCCACTGAAGAAGTTCGCGATCATGACCGAGGACGACTTCGAGGCCAAACACGCCGAATACGGCGACGAATTCGTGGCCCTGATGGGCGCTGAAGGCGTGAAGAAGCTGCTCGAGGAAATGGACATCGACGGCGAGATCGAAAAGATCCGCAACGACGCCACCGGCTCCGAGCTGAAAATCAAGAAGAACAGCAAGCGCCTGAAGGTGCTGGAAGCCTTCAAGAAGAGTGGCATCCGTCCGCAGTGGATGGTGATGGACGTGCTGCCGGTGCTGCCGCCGGACCTGCGTCCGCTGGTGCCCCTGGACGGCGGGCGCTTTGCCACGTCGGACCTGAATGATCTGTACCGCCGCGTCATCAACCGCAACAACCGCCTCGCGCGTTTGCTGGAGCTGAAGGCGCCCGAGATCATCGTGCGCAACGAAAAGCGCATGCTGCAGGAAGCCGTGGACAGCCTGCTGGACAACGGCCGCCGCGGCAAGGCCATGACGGGTGCCAACAAGCGCGCCCTGAAGTCGCTGGCCGACATGATCAAGGGCAAGAGCGGTCGTTTTCGCCAGAACTTGCTGGGCAAGCGGGTGGACTACTCGGGCCGTTCCGTCATTGTTGTTGGCCCCACTTTGAAGCTTCATCAATGCGGCTTGCCCAAGCTGATGGCCATCGAGCTGTTCAAGCCCTTCATCTTCTCGCGCCTGGAAGCCATGGGCATCGCCACCACCATCAAGGCGGCGAAGAAGGAAGTGGAAAGTGGCACGCCGGTGGTGTGGGACATCCTGGAAGAAGTCATCAAGGAGCACCCGGTTCTGCTGAACCGCGCTCCCACGCTGCACCGCCTGGGCATCCAGGCTTTTGAGCCGGTGTTGATTGAAGGCAAGGCCATCCAGCTGCACCCGCTGGTGTGCTCGGCCTTCAACGCCGACTTCGACGGCGACCAGATGGCCGTGCACGTGCCGCTGAGCATTGAAGCGCAGATGGAAGCCCGCACGCTGATGCTGGCGTCCAACAACGTGCTGTTCCCGGCCAACGGCGAACCGTCGATCGTGCCGTCACAGGACGTGGTGCTGGGCCTGTACTACGCCACGCGTGAACGCATCAACGGCAAGGGCGAAGGCATGATCTTCGCCGATATGCAAGAGCTGCAGCGTGCGCTGGACAACGGTGTGGTGGAAATCACCGCCAAGATCGCCGTGCGCATGACCGAGTGGGAAAAGGACAAGGACACGGGCGAATTCACCCCCGTCACCAAGCTGGTGGACACCACGGTGGGCCGTGCCTTGCTGTCAGAAATTCTGCCCAAGGGTTTGCCGTTCAGCAACATGAACAAGGCGCTGAAGAAGAAGGAAATCTCGCGCCTGATCAACGTCAGCTTCCGTCGCTGCGGCCTGAAAGAGACGGTGGTGTTTGCCGACAAGCTGCTGCAAAGCGGATTCAAGCTGGCCACGCGTGCAGGCATCTCGATTGCCATCGACGACATGCTGGTGCCCAAGGAAAAGCCGGGCCTGATCGAGCGCGCCGAAAAGGAAGTCAAGGAAATCGAGCAGCAATACGTCTCGGGCCTGGTGACCGCCGGTGAGCGCTACAACAAGGTGGTGGACATCTGGGGCAAGACCGGCGACGAAGTGGGCAAGGTCATGATGAGCCAGCTGTCCAAGCAGAAGGTTGAAGACCGGCACGGCAACATGGTGGACCAGGAGTCGTTCAACTCCATCTACATGATGGCGGACTCGGGCGCGCGCGGTTCTGCCGCGCAGATCCGCCAGTTGGCCGGCATGCGCGGTCTGATGGCCAAGCCAGACGGCAGCATCATCGAAACGCCCATCACGGCCAACTTCCGTGAAGGCCTGAACGTGCTGCAGTACTTCATTTCAACCCACGGCGCACGAAAGGGCCTGGCCGACACGGCGTTGAAAACTGCCAACTCGGGCTACCTGACACGCCGTCTCGTGGACGTGACACAAGACCTGGTGGTGACCGAAGTCGACTGCGGCACCAACAACGGCATGAACCGCCGTGCCCTGGTTGAAGGTGGTGAGGTCATCGAAAGCCTGCGCGACCGCATCCTGGGTCGTGTCACCGCCATCGAAGTGCTGCACCCCGAGACCCAGCAGGAAATGCTGGGCGCTGGCGCCATGCTGGACGAAGACACCATCGACATGCTGGAAGCAGCTGGCGTGGACGAAGTGAAAGTGCGCACCGCACTGACCTGCGGCACCCGCTTCGGCATCTGTGCCAAGTGCTACGGCCGCGACCTGGGTCGTGGCGGCACGGTCAACGTGGGCGAGGCCATTGGTGTCATCGCGGCGCAGTCCATCGGCGAGCCGGGCACCCAGCTGACGATGCGCACCTTCCACATCGGTGGTGCGGCTTCGCGTGCAGCGGTGGCCAGCAGCGTCGACGCCAAGAGCGACGGCGTGATCGGCTTCAACGCCACCATGCGCTACGTGACCAACAGCAAGGGTGTGTTGGTGGTGATTTCACGTTCCGGCGAAATCGTCATCTCCGACCAGCATGGCCGCGAACGTGAGCGTCATAAGCTGCCGTACGGCGCGACGCTGAACATCAAGCCCGATCAGGTGATCAAGGCCGGCACCGTGCTGGCCAACTGGGACCCGCTGACGCGCCCCATCATCACCGAGTTCGCGGGCCGTGCGCAGTTCGAAAACGTCGAAGAAGGCGTGACGGTGACCAAGCAGCTGGACGAGGTCACGGGCCTGTCCACACTGGTGGTCATCGACAGCAAGCGCCGCGGCGTGGCCAAGGTGGTGCGCCCGCAGGTCAAGCTGCTGGACGCTGCCGGTGTCGAGGTCAAGATCCCCGGCACGGACCACGCGGTGACCATCGGTTTCCCGGTGGGTTCGCTGATCCAGATTCGCGACGGGCAAGAGCTTGCGCCGGGTGAAGTGCTGGCGCGTATCCCGATGGAAGGCCAGAAAACACGCGACATCACGGGCGGTTTGCCGCGCGTGGCCGAACTGTTCGAAGCGCGCAGCCCGAAAGACGTGGGCACGCTGGCCGAGATCACCGGCACCATCAGTTTCGGCAAGGAGACCAAGGGCAAAAACCGCCTGCAGATCACCGACCCCGAAGGCCGGGTGCACGAAGAGCTGGTGGCCAAGGAAAAGAACATCCTGGTGCACGAAGGCCAGGTGGTCAACCGCGGCGAACTGGTGGTGGACGGCTCGGCCGACCCGCAGGACATCCTGCGTTTGCTGGGCATCGAAGAGCTGGCGCGTTACATCGTCGATGAGGTGCAGGACGTCTACCGTCTGCAGGGTGTGAAGATCAACGACAAGCACATCGAGGTGATCGTTCGCCAGATGCTGCGTCGTGTGCAGATCACCAACGCGGGCGACAGCAGCTACATCAACGGCGAGCAGGTCGAGCGTTCAGAACTGCTGGACACCAACGATGCGTTGCGTGCGGCTGGCAAGATGCCGGCATCGCATGCCGACGTGCTGCTGGGCATCACCAAGGCCAGTTTGTCCACCGACAGCTTCATCTCGGCGGCGTCTTTCCAGGAAACCACGCGGGTGCTCACCGAGGCTGCCATCATGGGCAAGCGCGACGAGCTGCGTGGCCTGAAGGAAAACGTCATCGTGGGGCGTCTGATCCCGGCCGGTACCGGCATGGCCTTCCACATTGCCCGCAAGGCCAAGGAAGAGATGGACGAGACCGAACGTCGCGCCATTGCCATGCAGGAAGCTGAAGAGCTGGCTGCCGTGCAACTGGCCCAGGTGGACGCGGCTGCTGGCAGCGAAACCACGGAGTAACGCGACTCGGCCGGCGCCCGCACATGTGCGTGGGCTGGTCAGTCAGTGCATGGCGGCCTTCGGGCCGCCATTTTTTTGCGCGCTGCTGGGCCTGTCCTAGGGCCATTGCCCCGGCTGGACGATGGCAACACCCCAGACTCGAGCCTTGCGCGCCAGACGCAACAAGGCCCGGTCCTTGGTCAGCAGCCAACGCGCGCGCTGGGCCAAGGCCAGGTCCAGGAACACCTGATCGTCGTTGTCGGTGCACCACAGTCCAGGTACGGCCGGTTGGGCAGGCTCGGGGCACAGGGTAGCCCGTGCATCAAACTGAGCCAGTACAGAGGTCTCATCCGGGGACCAGCGCTGCAGCGAGGCTCGTTTCAGAGTGTGTGCTAACTCGTCTCGCATGCTTGGGCTCGCCATCATCCGCGTATCGCCGCGAGACAGGCTTTGCAGGACAGCCGCCATGCAGGGATCGTGAAAAACCCACGCGTCCAGCACCGCATTGGTGTCCAGTACCAAGGCGGGCGGCAACGGTCGGGCGTTGTCTTCAGGGTCGTTCAAGGCATCCAAGCGCGGGTTCTTGCTGCAAAAGTACTCACCGCATATACTAGAAGGCTTTTCGGCAAACTTTGCTGTGGCAACGCATGGCTGCAAGATACCTGAAAGCGCGCAACGACAGCGCCGCTCGGGTTCATCTTGGGGTTCGGCGCCGCACAAGCCCCAGGCCAGCGCAGTGGCATCAGCCCTGCCAGCGGCCCGGTTTGTTCAGCTTGTCTCAGTGGATTCATCCAGGGTTCGGGATCACTGCGTGTCTTTCACGGCGCGCACGGTCATCGGGGCTTGGTTGAGTGGGCCGAAAACACAGGATCCTTCGCCTTTCAGCGTAACTTCAAACGGGAACAAGTTACCCATGCCAACCATCAACCAGCTCGTGCGCCAAGGCCGCCAGGTCGAGGTCACGAAATCCAAGTCGCCCGCGATGCAGAACTCGCCCCAGCGGCGCGGTGTCTGCACGCGTGTGTACACCACCACCCCGAAGAAGCCGAACTCCGCGCTTCGCAAGGTGGCCAAGGTGCGCCTGACCAACGGCTTCGAAATCATCAGCTACATCGGCGGTGAAGGCCACAACCTGCAAGAGCACAGCGTGGTGCTGGTGCGCGGCGGCCGGGTCAAGGACCTGCCCGGTGTGCGTTACCACATCGTGCGAGGTTCGCTCGACCTGCAGGGCGTGAAAGACCGCAAGCAGTCGCGTTCGAAGTACGGCGCCAAGCGCCCCAAGAAGGCCTGATAGCCATTAGCCGCGCCTGCACCCGGGTGCAGGCGAGTAAGTGAGGTGTCACCGATGGCGCCTCGCGGTGCGTCAGAAAAGTCTGCCGCGCCAACTGAAAACCCAAAAGGAAGATTCCCATGCCACGTCGTCGCGAAGTACCCAAACGCGAAATCCTGCCCGACCCGAAATTCGGGTCCGTTGACCTGTCCAAGTTCATGAACGTGATCATGGAGTCGGGCAAGAAGGCCATCGCCGAACGCATCATCTACGGTGCGCTGGAGCAGGTTGAAACCAAGATCGGCAAAGACCCGCTTGAAATCTTCATGACGGCTGTGAACAACATCAAGCCCATGGTCGAAGTCAAATCCCGCCGTGTAGGCGGTGCGAACTACCAGGTTCCCGTGGAAGTTCGCCCTGTCCGCCGTCAGGCCCTGGCCATGCGCTGGTTGAAGGAATCTGCGCGCAAGCGTGGTGAAAAGTCGATGGCTTCCCGTTTGGCCAACGAACTGCTTGAGGCCGCGGAAGGCCGCGGTGGCGCTGTCAAGAAGCGCGACGAAGTCCACCGCATGGCCGAAGCCAATAAGGCCTTCTCGCACTTCCGCTTCTAAGACGAAGCCACCCGACGCTGTCCTCCGGCCGCCATCACGGGTTAATACCAACCCGTCGGCGGCCCCTGCATTTGGAGTCAATCACCATGTCCCGCAAAACCCCCATCGAGCGCTACCGCAACATCGGTATCTCGGCGCACATCGACGCTGGCAAAACCACGACGACCGAGCGCATCCTGTTCTACACCGGCGTGAACCACAAGATTGGTGAAGTGCACGACGGCGCTGCCACCATGGACTGGATGGAGCAAGAGCAGGAGCGCGGCATCACCATCACGTCAGCGGCGACCACCTGCTTCTGGAAGGGCATGGACCTGTCCTACCCTGAGCACCGCATCAACATCATCGACACACCGGGCCACGTGGACTTCACCATTGAAGTCGAACGCTCGATGCGAGTGCTTGACGGTGCGTGCATGGTGTACTGCGCCGTGGGCGGCGTGCAGCCGCAGTCGGAAACCGTCTGGCGCCAGGCCAACAAGTACAAGGTGCCGCGTCTGGCCTTTGTGAACAAGATGGACCGCACCGGCGCCAACTTCTTCAAGGTCTATGACCAGATGAAGGTTCGCCTGAAGGCCAACCCCGTGCCCATCGTGATGCCCATTGGCGCCGAAGAAAACTTCGCCGGCGTGATTGACCTCATCAAGATGAAAGCCATCTACTGGGACGAGGCTTCCCAGGGCATGCAATTCGACTACCGCGACATCCCTGCAGAGCTGCAGGCTGAAGCTGACAAGTGGCGCGAGAACATGGTCGAAGCTGCCGCTGAAGCCAGCGAAGAACTGATGAATAAGTACCTGGAATCGGGCGAGTTGTCCGAAGCCGAGATCATGAGTGGCATCCGCACCCGCACCATCGCAGCCGAAATCCAGCCCATGTTCTGCGGTACCGCTTTCAAGAACAAAGGCGTTCAACGCATGCTGGACGGTGTGATCGACTTCATGCCATCGCCGGCCGACATTCCGCCTGTGCCCGGCACCGACGACGACGACAAGCCTGTGGTCCGCCACCGGACAGACGAAGAGAAATTCTCTGCCCTGGCTTTCAAGCTGATGACCGATCCCTACGTTGGCCAGCTGACGTTTGTTCGCGTGTACTCAGGCGTGCTGAAGTCGGGCGACTCGGTTTTCAACCCCATCCGGGGCAAGAAAGAGCGCATCGGCCGCATCTTGCAAATGCATGCCAACCAGCGCGAAGAAATCAAGGAAATTCTGGCCGGCGACATCGCCGCCTGCGTGGGCCTGAAAGATGTGACCACGGGCGAAACCCTGTGCGACCCTGCGGCCATCATCACGCTGGAAAAGATGATCTTCCCCGAGCCGGTGATCAGCCAGGCCGTGGAGCCCAAGACCAAAGCCGACCAGGAAAAGATGGGCGTTGCTTTGGGTCGTCTGGCTCAGGAAGATCCGTCGTTCCGCGTCAAGACCGATGAAGAATCGGGCCAGACCATCATCTCGGGCATGGGCGAGTTGCACCTTGAAATCATTGTCGACCGCATGAAGCGCGAGTTCGGCGTGGAAGCCAACGTGGGCAAGCCGCAAGTGGCCTACCGCGAAACCATCCGCAAGGACATCGCTGATGTGGAGGGCAAGTTCGTTCGCCAATCGGGCGGCAAGGGCCAGTACGGTCACGTCGTGCTGAAGATCGAGCCGCAGGAACCCGGCAAGGGCTTCGAGTTTGTTGACGCCATCAAGGGTGGTGTGGTGCCGCGTGAATTCATTCCCGCGGTTAAGAAGGGCATTGAAGACACATTGCCGAATGGTGTGCTCGCCGGCTACCCGGTGGTGGACGTGAAGGTCACGCTGACCTTCGGTTCCTACCACGAGGTGGATTCGAACGAAAACGCCTTCAAGATGGCGGCGTCGATGGGTTTCAAGGATGGCATGCGCAAGGCGTCGCCGGTCATCCTGGAGCCGATGATGGCTGTCGAGGTGGAAACGCCGGAAGACTATGCGGGCGGCGTGATGGGCGACCTGTCCAGCCGTCGTGGCATGGTGCAGGGCATGGACGACATCCCGGGTGGTGGCAAGGTCATCAAGGCCGAAGTGCCGCTGTCAGAGATGTTCGGCTACAGCACGACGCTGCGCTCGATGAGCCAGGGCCGTGCCACCTACACGATGGAATTCAAGCATTACAGCGAGGCGCCGAAGAACGTCGCCGACGCCATCATCACCGCGCGCGGCAAATAACGCATCCTCGCATTCCGAACCCAGATCGGTCTTCGGTCGGGCCCCGCCTGCTGCCAGTGGCAGGTGGACAAAGGCTCCGGCTGGAAACCTTAAACCCAACCACTGGCATTGCTCTTTTTCGGAGAATTAGAAATGGCAAAAGGTAAATTTGAACGCACGAAGCCGCACGTGAACGTGGGCACCATCGGTCACGTGGACCATGGCAAGACGACGCTGACGGCGGCGATCACCACGATCCTGGCGGCCAAGTTT
>JAHECB010000195.1 GCA_024641925.1 Betaproteobacteria bacterium | reverse complement strand
GCCATCACGCTGCGCGACGCGCAGGAATCGCTGGTTTTTTCAGGCGACCTGGGGCGCGACGACGACAGGCTGATGCCGCCGCCACAAACCGTAGCCCAGGCCGATGTGCTGTTGATTGAATCAACCTATGGCAATCGCTTGCACCCCAGGGCCGATGAAGACCAGAACCTCGGCGCCATCATCCGTGAAACCACAGGCCGAGGCGGTTCGGTGCTGATGCCGTCCTTTGCCGTGGGGCGGGCCCAGGCCTTGCTGCACAGCCTGCAACAGTTGCGAGCAGACGGCGAAATCGCCTCGAAGATCCCCATTTTTCTGGACAGTCCGATGGCCATCGAAGCCACCCGCATCTACCAGCAGCGGCCCCGACTGATGCGGCTGACCCCACGTCAGGTTCAGGCCTTGACCGACGGCGTGACCTTGGTCAGCACCCCGAAGCAGTCAGAGCGCCTGACGCGGCTGCGCTATCCCAGCGTGATCATCTCGGCCAGCGGCATGGCCACTGGCGGGCGTGTGCTGCACCACTTGAAAGCCATGGCACCCGACTCGCGCCACCACATCGTCTTCGCCGGCTTCCAGGTGTCCGGCACGCGGGGCGCGCAGATGGTGGCGGGCGCACCGTCGGTCAAGATCCACGGCCAGTATGTGGACATCAAGGCCCAGGTCAGTCAACTGCAGGGGTTTTCGGGCCACGCCGACGCCGCCGGTCTGATGGCGTGGCTGCGCGCAATCGAAAAACCGCCGCGCCAGGTTTTTGTGGTGCATGGCGAGCCCGTGGCCGCAGACACCTTGCGCTTGCGCATCAAGGATGAACTGGGCTGGAAAGTCGCGGTGCCCGAGCATCTGGCCAGGTTCAGCGACTGAAAGCCGACGGCCCGCGGCAGCGCGGCTGCGGCTCCGGCTGCGCGGTAGCTTGGTCATCCGCACATCACGCGCTCGCCGCAGCCGGGTTTTTCGGTGGCCGGTGCGGCAGGCTCAGCACGGCTTCCAACCCGCCGGTGGCACGGTTGTGCAAAACGACGTCGCCGCCATGGAGACGGGCCACGCTGCGCGCGATACCCAGGCCAAGGCCCGTACCGCCGGTGGCTCGGTTGCGAGAAGCCTCCAGACGATGAAAGGGCTCAAACACACGCTCCAGTTCACGGGGCGGCATACCTGGCCCGTTGTCCAGGATCCGCAGCACCAACTGCTGCGGTGAGTCCTCGATGCGCACCGTGGCGCTGCCGCCGTACAGCACGGCGTTGTCGACAAGGTTGACCACCGCGCGCTTGAACAAGGATGGCACACCGTGCCAGCGCCCCTGGCAACGGCCCTCGACCTTGACATCGCGCCCCATCGCACGATGCTCGTCGCACAAACCCGCCAGCACGGCATCGACATCCACCGCTTGGGCAGGTTCATGGCCGCCCAGGCCGCGCATGAAATCCAGCGTCTGCTGAACCATGGTTTCCATCTCCTGCAGGTCGGCGTCGTAGCGTTGACGTGTGTCTTCGTCATCCAGCAAGGCGGTGCGCAGGCGCAACCGGGTCAGCGGCGTCTTCAGGTCGTGCGACAGCGCCGTGAGCATGCGTGTGCGTTCATTGATGAACTGGGCCAGGCGCTGCTGCATGGTGTTGAAGGCATGCGCGGCCTGCCGCACTTCACGCGGGCCGGTTTCTGGCAGCGGCGCGCGCGCCAGGTCTTCACCCAGACCCTGTGCGGCCTGCGCCAGCACGTGCAGCGGCCGAACCACCCAGCGCACCGCCAGCCAGGACAGGGCCAGCATGCTCAACAGCAACACCCCCAGACTGGCCACCAGCCGCCAGGGCAGCGTGTCCGGGCCGGCCGGCAGTTCAGTGTCAAAGCGTGCCCAGCGTCCGTCTTGCAGCAGCACTTCGACACGCAACACCGGCAAGGCCGCACCGGTTGCCATCTCGGCGTGAGTGTTCTCGCCACGGCGGACCATGGCAGGCCCGGGCATCAGGTGTGTCCCGGCGGCGCTGTCTGCTGCGCCCTGCCCTTCGCGGCGTCGACCTGAATGTTCATCATCCATCCGCCGCATGTGCGCACGACTGCCTACGTCCAGCCCCGGCGCAAAACCGGGCCGCATTTCTACCAGCGCCTCACGACCTTCACCCAATGCCATACGCAACCGGGTGACAAAAGCGGCACCGCGACCCGGCATGACCCGGTCACCGGCGGTGATGCCCGGCTTGTTGTTCAGACTCAGGACCAACGGCGGCGCTGCAAACACCGACAACACCCGCTCACGTCCGGCAGCGGGCAGTTGATCCAGCAGTTCCACCACATCGGCAATGCGCTGTGCCGGCTGCTGGCCCCAGCCGCCCGCCACCAATTGGTCGCGCTCGGCAACGTTGATCGCGGCGCTGAGCAGCTGCGCCAGCATCAGGCCTGCGCCCAATACCAGCATCAGCCGGCCAAACAGCGACGGCGGCAAGACCCGGGTCCAGGCAGGCATCAACGCGCCTGCTCGATGGCGGCGGACAGCACGTAACCTTCACCCCGCACCGTCTTGATGAGAGCGGGTACCTTGGGGTCGTCACCCAGTCGCTGGCGCAGGCGGCTGACCTGAACGTCAATGCTGCGGTCCAGCGGCTCGGCTTCGCGCCCCTGGCTCAGGTCCAGCAACTGGTCGCGGCTGAGCACACGGTTGGGATGCTGCACAAACACCAGCAGCAGCTTGTATTCGGCGCCGCCGATCGCGGTGGCTACACCGTCGGGCGACACCAGCTGGCGCTGTGCCGTGTCCAGCGTCCAACCACCGAATTTCAGCAAGGCGGAATCCTGCGGCTTCAGGTTGGGCGGCAGGCTGCGCGTTCGGCGCAGGATGACCTTGATGCGCGCCAGCAACTCGCGCGGATTGAAGGGCTTGGACAGGTAGTCGTCTGCGCCCATCTCCAGACCGATGATGCGGTCGGTTTCGTCGCCGCGTGCCGTCAGCATCAGCACCGGCATGTCGCCCTTGGTGCGCAGCGTTCGGCACAGGGTGAGACCATCGTCGCCGGGCAGCATCACGTCCAGCACGATCAGGTCGAAGGCACCCCCATCCAGCACTCTCCACATGGCGCGGCCATCGGGCACGGCCGTAGCGCGATAACCATTTTTTTCCAGGTATCGCGTCAGCAGGGTGCGGATTTCAGCGTCGTCGTCGACGATCAGGATGTGGTCGCTGCGTTCCATCGATGAGCCCAAGTTGCAGATTGCACCGCGTTTTGACCGGGGTGGCGGGTCGAGAACGTATCACAGCGTGTCAAGCGACCGCCACGACACACCAGGCGACAAAACAGCCGGTTCCTGACACGGCGCCCTTACAACAGAAGTCTCCAATGGGTTCCGTTGCGAAGGGGTCTTCGACAACGCGGCGGCCAAGAAACCCTTCATGGCAGCCGCTTTCAACAGCTCTTCTCGAAGGACAAATCATGAAAACCACAACCAAGCTGCTGGCCACTGTCGTCGCCACTTTGGCCCTGGGCAGTGTCGGCCTGGTATTCGCCCATCAGGGCGGGCAGGACGGGGGTCATGGCATGGGCATGCAAGAACGCGCACGCGGTGAGCAAGGTCCACACGGCGTTCATGGCATGAGCCGCCACGGCGACAACGCCAAAGACCGGTTGGCAACGCTGAAGACGGAACTCGCCATCACAACCGACCAGGAGACCGCATGGCAGGCTTATGAAGCGGTGGTTCGCCAGCAGGCCAGCACACGCCAAGCCATGCGCGAAGCCATGCATGCCAGCATGCAGTCGCCCAACGCGGCGGCTTCGAGTGACCACAGCGCGCAGCATGCGTCGATGCAAAAATTCCGCGAAAGCCACCAGGCCGAACGCGAGGCCGCACGCCAGGCGCTCATGGCCGTGCTGACACCTGAGCAGAAATCGTTGGCCGAGCAGCGGTTGGGGGTGCGCCATGGCGATCGACAGGGCCACCGCGGCCATGGCGAAGGGCACGGCCACGCCGGCTGATCGCCTACGATCCCGGGTCCGGCCGCTGCTGACCGGGCCCCTCTTACCGATTGCAGGCCATGTTTAGGCACGATGTTTTGCCCGCCAAGTCTGCCCGCCCACCGGCAGGTTCGGTCTGAAAGGCTTCGATCGCCCGTGACGGATCTGGTCATCTTTGATTGCGACGGCGTGCTGGTCGACAGCGAGCGTCTGAGCCACCAGGTGTTGCAGCAGATGCTGCTGGAGCACGGCGTGGCGCTGAGCTTTGACGACACGGTGCAGCGATTCATCGGGCTTTCACATCCCGTCTGCCTGGCTCGGGTTGCAGACCTGCTGGGCGGCGACCTGCCGACGGCCTTTGCCCGGCAGTTGGCCGGGCGGACCCGTGCAGCCTTCGAAGCCGGCTTGACCGCGGTTCCGGGCGTTCAAGTCTTGCTTGAGGGCTTGAAAGTGCCGTTCGCAGTGGCGTCCAACGGCAACCGCAAGAAAGTGGACTTCACGCTGGCCCATACCGGATTGCTGCCGCAGTTCAGCGGCCGCATCTTCACGGCGGATGACGTCGTGAACCCGAAGCCAGCCCCCGACCTGTTTTTGTACGCCGCACAGGTCCTGGGGGTCCAAACGCACAAGACGGTGGTCGTTGAAGACACACCCACCGGCATTGCGGCGGCCAAAGCCGCAGGCATGTTGGCCATCGGCTACGCAGCGATGACACCGGCGGCGCAATTGCAGGCGGCCGGAGCCGATGCTGTGGCGGTGTCGATGGCAGAGCTTCAGCGCTGGCTCCGGAGCTAGCCGCTCGGCTGGGCAGCCCGGCGTGCAGGCCCGGTAAACTCAGGGGTTCTGCGACAGTTCCGGCCCGCCATGAACATTGCTACGGATACGCGGCCGGCATTTGCCCCTGATTTCACCGGCCGGCAGGTTTTGTCACTGAACGATCCGCTGATGCAATCCATCTACCGATTGCGCTATGAGGTGTATACGCAGGAATGCGGCTTTCTGCCCGCAGCAGACTACCCAGATCAACTCGAAAGCGACGCATTCGACGCGTCGTCAGCGCATTTCTGTGCCTTCAACAAAGGCCAGGAAATGGTCGGCTACGTACGCCTAGTTTCACCCGATGCGCTCAGCAAGCTGCCTTTTGAAAGCCACTGTGCTCAGTGGTTGCCCGGCGCATTGACGCCGCCGCTGCCTCACAGCGGCGAGATCAGTCGGCTCATGGTGCGCAAGGACTACCGGCGCCGACGCGGTGACCTCTTGTCCGGCGTGACCGACCCGGACGCAGCCGATACGATTCCGGACGAGCGAAGAAATCCGTCCCCCCAAATCATGTTGACATTGTTCAAAGGCCTGTACGAATACAGCGTGAGGGCAGATGTGCGCTATTTGTTTGCAGCCATGGAGCGCCCGCTGATCCGCGCCATGGCTTTCATGGGCTTTACGTTTCAGGCGGTGGGGGGGCGGACAGACTATTACGGCGAGGTCACACCCTGCGTGCTGGACCTGCGCGAGCTGGAAGACCGCGCGGGCCGCAGCAACCCGGCCTTGCTGCGCTGGCTTCAGGCGCCGCCCGTGGCCGCCGCCTGAGCCTGCCATGCGGCGCGGTTGGGGCGTACGTTTTTTGCGCAAGGCCTTGTTGGCCTATGCGCGGCGCATGTCGCCCCAAAACATGCAGCGCAAGTCACGGCAAGGCGCCTTGGCGGCAGCGCAAGCTGCAGCACGACAAAGCGCGGCTTACCGCACGCTGCTGGCTGAGGCAGGCCTGTCAGCGTCGGCCATCGGGCGCACAACGACCCTGCACCAGCTGCCGGTACTGACCAAGGACAACACCTTCAAACGGTTCGACCTGCCCGCCTTGTCGCGTGAATTGCCCAACACGGACATTGCCGATGTGCTGACCAGTTCAGGGCGCGGTGGCCCCGGCTTCGGATTTCGATTGACCTCGCGCCAGCAGCACGACGCATCGTGGTTTGACATCGACTTGGGACTTCAAGACGTCTTTGGGGTGGATGAAAAACCCACGCTTTTGGTGAATTGCCTGCCCATGGGCGTGGTGTTCAGCTCACGGGCCGTGACTGTCGCCAATGTCAGCGTGCGTGAGGACATGGCCTGCGCCATCTTGCGTGACCTGGGGCCGCGCTTCGAGCAGACGCTGGTCTGCACCGACCCGCTGTTCGTTCGCGCGTTGATGCGACAGGCGCAGCAAATGAAACTGGACTGGGCCGCGCTGAATACCAGCTTCATCCTGGGCGAAGAAATGCTGGTTGAATCCCAGCGCGACTTCCTGGCTGCGCGTCTGGATATACAGCTGCACGAGGCCGAGAGCCGGCTGGTGGGCAGTTCGTTCGGGGTGGGTGAGTTGGGCCTCAACCTGCTGTTTGAGACACGCTCAACCATCAGCATGCGCCGGGCATTGCGCGATCCGGCGCTGGCTCAGCAGTTCTTGCCACTGCCTGCGGGCGATGCGGCTCTGCCGTCCTTGTTCTGTCACAACCCCTTGCGATGCCATGTGGAAGTGCTGAACCCTGACCCGCAGGGATGGGGGGAATTGTGTTTCACCATGCTGGACACCCGCGCGGTCATCCCCCTGCCCCGGTTTGCCACTGGCGACCTTGGCCGCCTGATGCCGGCTACTCAAGTGACAGCACTGTGCGAGCGCACGTCCACCACGCCACCTTGGCTGCCTGTGGTTCAGGTACGGGGTCGCATCAAGGACCGCCAAGCGGGCTTGCCATCGGTGGAGTTGGTCAAACAATGGATCTACAGCGACCATGCTGTGGCTGACGCACTCAGTGGGGCGTTCAGGATCACCGGGGGCGGCGCCCACCCGGTGTCGCTGCAGGTTCAGATGGCATCGGGGTACGCGCTTGACCAGGCCGAACGCGTCCGGCTGTCCCTGGCACGCAAGGCGTCGGTCGCCGGCTTCCCTGAATTGCGTGTGACATATTGCACAAACTCCAAGCAGCCCTGGGGTCCAAGTTTGGACCATGAGCGTAAATTTGATTACGTCCCGAACGGAGACATTTGAAACAAAAAGCGTCGGGATCGTTTACAACCAATCACAGGCCAAACAACCGGATACTTATAAATCCAATAAAAATCAACAAGTTAGCAAGCAAACACACAGTTGGCTCAGTTTTTGCTTAGTACCTTCCAAGTTGATTTTCATTTCCCTTTCAGGACCCATTTGGAGGATTCATATGTTCAAGAAATCTTTACTCTGCAAGGCCATCGCCGCTGGCGCGTTCGCGGTGGCCACGGGTGCCTTTGCAGCACCCGTTCCCGTCATCACTGGCGGTGACCTCAAACTCTCCCTCGACAACTTCGACTCTGCCACCACGCTTTACGGCAACACCGCTGGGGTCAAATGCACCACCGTCGCCGAATGTGACGTTGCTGCGCTGGCACCTGCAGCGGGTAGCACGGGCTCGGTCAACCCCTCGGCCGATACGTTGGGTCTGTTCTCGATTTCCAACATCTCCAACACCACGCTGGGCACCACCCTGTTCACCAAAGGTGCGGCTCAAGGCTACATCACGGGCATCTTTGGATCGCTTGCAGACAGCTCCGTTGAAGTGACCTGCGGCATCTTCGGGTGCAGCACCGAGGCGATCTCAGCCGGCGGTTTTTTCCAGATGTGGCTGCATGACGCCGACTACGACCCGACCCTGGGGCCTCTCGTAGGCGCTGGCAAGGACCTGAACGCCGGCATGTACCCGGGCGTCAGCGGGGGCACCTTGCTGCTCAGCGGCACCTTTGATGCGGGTGGTGTGTTGTTTGGCAACACGGATGCCACATACATCACCAGCTACAACAACAACACCTTCGGCGGCTCTGGTCAGGGTTTCCTGAGCATCGACGGTGGCTTGTGGGCTGACCAGTTCAACACCAACGCGCTGGTCAACGCCAACGGCGGCCTGAGTGACCTGTACTTGACCAGCACCTTCGACGACGTGAATGGTGCGGCATCGACATTGGGCTGGTCTGTAAAATCCGTTGGTCAGGTTTCTGCCAATGCCATTCCCGAGCCCACATCAGCAGCGTTGGCTGGCTTGGCATTGTTGGCGGCCGGTTTGGCTTCACGGCGCAGCAAGCGCTGACAAGACAGAACGCGCGCATCCACATTGCGCGCTGATTCACACCAATGCGGGCTTCAAGGCCCGCTTTTTTTGCTCCTCATCACTCGCCGTTGGCTTGGTGGTCCGCATCCATCGACCAGACCAGCTTTAGAAACATGCTGTTACAACGTAAACACATGGAAACCCAACTGGAAATGCCCGGCAGATCGCCTAGCATCGGTGTTGATCCGCGGCACAGGTGTCGGAATTTGATATTTCGAATGTGATCACAGTGACAGAGAGTGATCAAGCGCCGGGACGTCCCGGCAGGTAAAGGTTCATCGTTTGCAGACGACATCAAACTCACGCGCGCCAATGGCAGGTCGGCCTGGCGCGTTGCTGAGCGCCCTTGAGTTGCGCTATCAAGTCTATTGCCTTGAGTGCAATTTCCTGTCCCCTGACGACTACCCCGACGGGGTCGAGACTGACGAGCACGACGAAGGGGCGTCACATTTTTATGCCTTCGACCACGACGACCAGTTGGTGGGCTACGTTCGCTTGGTCAGGTCTGGCGTCGGTTCGCATTTTCCGTTCCAGCGGCACTGCAACGTGTCCACAGGCGTTGAACTGCCCAACCAGCGCGAGGCCGCTGAGATCAGCAGGCTCATGGTTCGGAAAGACTACCGGCGGCGCCAGGGCGACGGTCTGACCGGCGTGACCGCACAGCAAAACGCTGCTGCTTTTGCCGGCGACCGCAGGCACCACGCACCCGGCGTTCTGCTCAATCTGTACCGGCAGATGTACCAGCATTGCGTCGCACACGGCATCCGGTTCTGGTACGCCGCCATGGAAAAGCCGCTGGCGCGATCACTGTCGCAACTGGGTTTTGGCTTTGAGCCCATAGGCCCCGCTACAGATTATTACGGGCCTGTCGCCCCCTATCTGGGCGACCTCAGACGCCTGGAAGAACAGATCCGCCAGCGCGACCCGGTGCTGATGACCTGGTTACTTGACGTCAGGGGCCGGGCATTGCCCGAAACGGTCACCCTGTCCAACCGAAGCTCTGGTGCAGTTTCCGCCAGCAGTGCCGGTTGGGGCAAATTGCTTGAAGGCGCCACACAGGCCTGAATTTTCGGTACCTTGGCAATCACTGCCGTTTAAAAGCCTGGAATCACAAACGCGACAGGGCGACATCTGTGACCGCTGCGGCCGCAGCGGTCACAGTCAGCCTGCTCGCCGCTGGCGTTACGTGCGCTGAACCCGAGCCCGGCGCCCCCAAGGGTACGGGCTTGGTCGCGTCCGATCTGACCTGTGCTTTCGGGGCACGCGCAGCGCACATCATTGCCGGCTGGAACTGCCGCAGGACAGCGGACAGGGCTGAAGCAACACGCAAGGCGCAGGATCTTCTGGACAACATGCGCATCTAACAGCCCAGGGATTCCTGATTCAGGCGCCCCCAGCTTGGTGGGGATGCAAGCGGTACCGGCTTGTTCAGGGCTTCTCCCCCAGTTCAGGCGGGGTAGGCTGGAAGCTGCTGGCATGGCGGCGGCTATAAGCTGGCGCCGACCGGCCAAGCTGCCAGGCCACGACAGCAGATCTCACTTCGCCAGACCAGCGTCCGCCGCCACTGCCGCCTCGACCACCATCTGCACACGCTGTCTGCCCTGCCACTCGTCCAGGCTC